>MKUL01000036.1 GCA_001897795.1 Alphaproteobacteria bacterium 41-28
ATTAAATTTGATCGCTTTTTAAAACTCGCCTTTCCAGCTTTAGCATCCACGCAACAATGCCTCGCGGGAATGACGTGTGTGGGGTGAAAGCGAGAGATAAATAAAAACGTCGGGTGGTAAGGTTGCGTCGCTTTTGTTCGTCCCCTACGCAGCTTCTTTCATAACCTTAAGCGCCAACCACTTCTCAAGCCAATGGATATCATACTCCCCTTTAACCACATCACCAGCTTCTGCCAGCTCGCGATGAAGAGGTAAAAGGGTATTGATACCTGTGATCACATATTCATGAAGAGCCCGTCTTGCCCGTTTGAGGCATTCTTCTCGGGTATCTCCATAAACAATAAGCTTCGCGATGAGGCTATCGTAGTGGGGAGGGATTTGATACCCCTGATACATCGGGCTATCAACCCGCACCCCATAGCCACCGGGGGTAAGATAATCTTGGATTGTACCTGGAGACGGCATGAAAGTCTCCGCATCTTCCGCATTAATACGGCACTCAATTGCGTGTCCCTTAAAGCGAACATCACTCTGGCGAAAGCTTAAAGGAAGACCTGCAGCCACACGAATTTGTTCCGCTACAAGATCGATGCCAGTGATCATTTCTGTAATAGGGTGCTCAACTTGAAGACGCGTATTCATTTCAATAAAGTAGAACTCGCCGTCTTCATACAAAAACTCAATGGTTCCTACACCCCGATATCCGAGTTTTTTAATGGCTTTTACAACAACATCCCCTAATTTTTTTCGAACTTCAGAGGAAATCGCAGGAGAAGGTGCCTCTTCCCAGATCTTTTGGTGGCGTCTTTGAAGGGAGCAATCCCGTTCCCCTAAATGGACAACGTTTCCATAGCTATCTGCAATCACTTGCATCTCAATATGGCGAGGGTGGCCCAAATACTTTTCCATATAGACTTCGTCATTGCCAAAACAAGCTTTAGCTTCCGTACGCGCAATACGTAAGGCTTCATCAAGCTCCGCAGCCCTTTGAGCGACTTTCATTCCTTTTCCGCCTCCGCCCGCTGCTGCTTTAATCAAAACAGGATATCCAATGCGATCTGCCAGGCTATCGATATCCCCTTCAGGATCAAGAGCACCATCCGATCCAGGCACCACAGGAATCCCTAACTCAAGGGCCGTGACCTTAGCCGTAATTTTATCTCCCATCAGACGAATATGCTCAGGTGTGGGGCCAATGAAGGTCATGCCATGTTCTTCCACCATTTCCGCAAATGCAGCATTTTCTGAAAGAAATCCAACCCCTGGATGAATGGCATCAACGCCGCAAACATCCGCAGCCGAAAGGATGGCTTGCATATTTAAATAACTTTCTCGAGAAAGCGCAGGACCAATACAGACACTTTCATCCGCCAAACGGACGTGCATCGCATCGCTGTCGGCCGAAGAGTGAACAGCGACCACTCTAATGCCCATCTCACGACAGGCTCTTAAAATCCGCAGTGCAATCTCGCCTCGATTGGCGATCAGAATTTTTTGAAACATAAGAATAGTCCTTTGTTATTCAAGAATGACGAGAGGTTCACCGAACTCAATAGGCTTTGTATCAGAGACACAGATGTCAAGAACTGTACCGTCTCGAGGAGCACGAATGGGATTCATCACCTTCATCGCTTCCACAATCAGCAGGGTATCCCCCTTCTTAACGGAATCGCCAACTTTGATAAAGGGTTCTCCACCTTGTTCCGGCGCTAAATAAACAGTCCCTACCATAGGGGAAGTAATAATTTCCCCGTGTGGAACCGGTGCCTCAGGTGAAGCGGGTGCTTCAGGTTGAGACGTTGGAGCTGAAGAAGAAGGAAGAGGTGGTGGTGCAGGAGGTACTTGAGGAGTAGAATGGGGAAGCGGCGCTTGCATACTTCCTCGAGCAACCCGAATACGATGGGTTCCCACCTGATACTCAATTTCAGTCAGTCCTGTTTCTTCAAGAAGTTTAGCGAGTCCTCGTACAGACTCACCATCAACAGCAAATTTTTCAGGCATTTACATTCCTTTAAGTAATTAATTACTTATATATTTCACTTTATACTTTTATTAATATCCTTTAAATTCCATAGACAACTTGTATACCCCACTCCACCTCTTCTGGCAAGATGTCTGTGAGCAATGTGTTATATGTGACCTAGATCTGATTATTTCCAGGCATCAACATGCTTTACAGATTTTACTGCGTCATGGTCTCTCAACTCAACGAGGACTGATAAAGCATGATCTTCGCGTAGGTCAAGAGCTCTAAAACAAGCTCTTTCACTTAGCTTGAATGTGAGAAATGCTCTAACTGCGCTAAAGAAACGAGGGTCGCCATCATTTCAGGCTCAAAAGTACCCGTCACTTTGGAGTCGTGAGTCGGTATTCCTGTTCTTTTTCTCATTTAAAAAGTGAGAACATAGATGTTACGTTATGTCAAATTTCAATTGCTGAATTTCGAATTGCAGATTTTTATTTGCACTTGTAGTTTGTGGACATCAGTTGACAAATACCTTGATAGCACGACAATCTCTGATCACGACCCCAACATCCTGGGCAACAATCTGAAGTCGTTTTACACGCCCCATTCTGATAACTACAGGCTGAGAGTTGATCAACCGAACTTAGCAAAGCAGCGAATAAGAAAACTTGGATGATTCTTTTAGACATATTGTAACTCCTCCTTTATTTTGTAATGTTAATTTTTATATAAAAAATTTATTAATATTTTTATTTTAAATATTATTTCATAAATTTATTAATAATTTATGAAATTAATTTTTTTAGAATTACCCCCTAAGAATTACGAAGCACCAAATCTCTCTTCAAATCTTTCCACTCTGGTGTATAAGAAGAGGAAAATGAGGTAACCATGTTCATTCATTTAAGGGTTCATACGGCCTATTCCTTGTTAGAAGGGGCCATTCCTGTCAAAAAGCTAATTGATCTTGCTAAAAAACATCAGATGCCCGCTGTGGCGATGACAGATACGGGCAATCTGTTTGGAGCGATGGAGTTCTCTCTCGCCGCAAAAGAGGCAGGCATTCAGCCTATAATGGGATGCCAGATTCAAATCAACTCTCCGGGTTCCGACCGAAAGAATGAAACTCATGCACTTATCCTCCTCGCCCAAAACCAACAAGGTTATCAGAACCTCCTTAAAATCATCTCCCACACTTATATCAATGATAAAGAAAGGGACGCCCCCCAGATTGACTTTGAAACCCTAACCCCTTGGACAAAAGGATTATTAGCCCTGACAGGAGGTTTTCAGGGAGGGCTTGCCAAACGCCTGGCACGGGGCCTGGACGGAGCTGCGTATCTGAATACCCTGGAAACTTTATTTAAAGATCGACTTTATATCGAAATCTCTCGCCAAGGTGTTCTGTCATCTGAACAGCAAAGAATTGAAGATCTCCTTCTAGATTTGGCATATGCCAGAAACTTGCCCCTGGTGGCAACAAATGAAGCCTTTTTTCCTGAACCTGAGTTCTATGAAGCCCATGATGCCCTATTGTGCATTGCTGAGGGAACCTATGTGAATGAGGAAAATCGACGGAGATTGACTCCTGATCATTGTTTTAAGTCGTCTCAAGAGATGGAGGCTTTATTTGCGGATCTTCCCGAAGCCATCGCAAATACCCGTATCATTGCGCAAAGATGTAGCTACCTGCTCACACCAATTAACCCTATTCTCCCATCTTTTCCGTGCCAGGACGAAGTGGAAGAGCTCCGCACCCAAGCCCGCTTAGGGCTCGAAGAGCGGCTTACGCGTTATGTGTTTACTCCCGAAATGAACGAAAAAACAAAGACTGAGAAGCGAGATATCTATTCCAAACAATTGGAATATGAACTGACCGTCATCGAAGAGATGAAGTTTCCCGGTTACTTCCTCATTGTTGCTGATTTTATCAAGTGGGCAAAAGCCCAACATATCCCCGTGGGGCCCGGACGTGGATCTGGTGCAGGATCGGTTGTTGCCTGGTCCTTAACCATCACTGACCTCGATCCCTTGCGATGGGGACTCTTTTTTGAACGATTCTTAAACCCTGAACGCGTAAGCATGCCAGACTTTGATATCGATTTTTGTCAAGAACGCCGAGATGAGGTCATCCGTTATGTACGGGATAAATATGGCGCGGATCGCGTGGCCCATATCATTACCTTTGGAAAGCTCCAAGCGCGGGCTGTCTTGCGAGATGTGGGGCGTGTCTTGCAGATGCCATATGGTCAGGTTGATAAGATTTGCAAACTCATTCCTAATAATCCAGCAAATCCAGTCACCCTCGAAGAAGCCATAGGAGTTGAACCTCAGTTAGGGCAGATGATCGACCAGGAGCCTGAGGTAAAACATCTTGTTAATATTGCCCTCCAGCTTGAAGGGCTCTATCGCCATGCTTCCACCCATGCAGCTGGGGTTGTCATCGGCGATCGACCCTTAGATGAACTTGTGCCCCTTTATTATGACGCACGATCGCCACTGCCAGCAACTCAGTTCAACATGAAATATGTGGAACAAGCGGGTCTTGTGAAATTCGACTTCTTAGGTTTAAAGACATTAACGGTTATTCAGCAAACCGTCGAATATCTGAAGGAGCAAGGCGTAGAGCTGGATATTTCCTGTATTCCCCTTGATGATCCTAAAACGTTTGAACTTTTAAGACGTGCTGAAACCATTGGTCTCTTTCAACTGGAAAGTGGAGGAATGACGGATGCCCTTCGCAAGCTTAAACCTGAACAATTTGAAGAAATCACGGCCCTGAATGCCCTTTATCGTCCAGGGCCTATGGATGATATCCCCCGTTATATTGCTTGTCGTCATGGGGAAGAAAAAGTGGCTTATCTTTACCCTGAGCTTGAACCCATTTTGAGTGAAACTTATGGCGTCATTGTTTATCAGGAACATGTACTCCGCATCGCTCGAGATCTTGCAGGATATACTTTGGGAGGTGCAGACGTTTTGCGTCGCGCCATGGGGAAGAAAATCAAGTCCGAAATGGATGACCAGCGAAAACGATTTATTGACGGCATTTTGGACCGTGTCGGTGGAAAACCTGAAACAGCCAAAACACTTTTTGATCAGATCGAGAAATTCGCAAGCTATGCCTTTCCTAAAGCTCATGCGGCAGCCTATGCACTCATCACTTATCAAACAGCCTATCTGAAGACACATCACCCAGTTGAATATATGGCAGCTCTCATGACTCACGAGCTCAACAATACGGACAAGCTTACCTTCTTTGCACGCGAAGTGAAACGCTTAGGGATTGAGTTGTTATCCCCCGACGTGAATCATTCCCATGCTGGATTTAAAGTCGAGAAGGGAGCCATTCGTTATGCTCTCGCTGCCATTAAGAATGTAGGGGCAGCCGCGATGGATGGTCTCAGGGAGGAAAGACGAAAGAACGGACCTTACAAGGATATCTTTGACTTTGTCGAGCGGATCGATGGGCGCGTTATGAATAAGAGACAAATGGAAAACCTTATCTTTTCAGGTGTTTTTGATAGCCTCTCTCCCAATCGGCGTCAGCTTATGGAAAACCTTGAACTTCTCTTACGGTATGGAAATGAGGATAAACGTTCCCAGAGTTTATTCGGATTGGAAGTCACACGTCCAAAATTAAATGAAGTTGAGGATTGGGCACCCCTTGAAAAACTCCGCTATGAGTTTGCTGCGATGGGTTTTTACCTAACCGCTCACCCCTTGGATGCTTACGGGTCATCTCTCGAGCAAATGGGAATTATTCCTGCTTCAGAAATTTATACGCATGCACAGGAAAAGGGAGAAGCTCAAACCTACCGTTTGGCAGGGATTGTGATCACCAAGCAAGAGAGAGCAGCCAAGAGTGGCCAGAGATATGCGTTCGTCCAGCTTTCCGACCCAACTGGTGTTTTTGAAGTCACCGTATTCTCAGAGCTCTTAAGCCAATATCGAGATCAGCTTGAACCTGGAACGGCTCTTCTTGTAACCGTCTCCGTCCAATTATCTGATGATGTTATCCGCCTCACATGCCAAGACATAGAATGTTTAGAAAAAGCTGCGGATGGTGGGGTTGTAACTCTTACTCTTCAATCTGGGGATCAGGTTTCTTCACTTAAGAGTCTTCTTGAAAAAGCGAGTCCTGGAAAAACAAGAATCGTCATAAAAGTGAACTCTCAAGGAGCTATATCAACTCTTGTATTACCTTCAACATATGCACTTGCGCCTAACCTGAGAGCATCTTTAAAAGACCTACTAAATGTGGCTTAACAACTTTCAATTCCTATAATTTTCTTTACAAAAACAAATTATTGAGTATAAGTATAAATATTCAGTACTAGTTTGGTTTATTTATGTCATATATAAAACATTCAATTTGTTTAAAAATTTCTTCTTTAGCCTTCATGATTTTTTTGATGAGCACCTCTTCTCCCCAGGCAATGGACGATGCTTTTAAAGAGGATAGAGAAGAGAGTAAACATGGTGTCATTCAAGAGGAAAGTTCAAAAAAAGCCCTAACACGTGAAGCGGCAGATGCTTTAATGAATGAGCATTTATGTGCTCCAGAAGGTGAAACGAGAAATAACGTTGATCTCAAAAGTCCGGATGTTCTTCAATTCATCAGCAACCTGCGAAAAGAAGTAGCTCATTGGGAGAAAATACAGAAAGCCTACTCAGAACTTAAAGCAGAAGATCGTGAGAGTTGTGGTAAATTTGCTATCCTCTGTTTAATGTCTTATTCTGAGCTTAAAAATAATCACAATCAACCAGCCATTATGGACTTTTTTTTAAGTCCACAATCCTTTCCCTATTTAAGAAAATGCATTGGAGATGGGAAATCTAAAGATGAAAGACTTTCGCATCTAGAATTATTACACTATTACATATATTCTGTAATCATCGAAACCAGTTTCGGTCAGAAAAAATATGAGAAAACAGAGACCGCACTGTTAATGGCAACCGCACTTCGTCCACGAGCAACTATTCTCAATTTTAATGACCTTATCCAGAGGAAATTTTTTGAAGGCTCCCCTCCTACTCCCAAAGTATCTCCTCCTTATTTCGAAAAAGCATGCTCTTTATATGAAAAAGCACTGAAATTTGCGGGATTCACAGAGGATAATTATGATGTCAATGATCTTATTGCTTTAACAATTCTAAATTTTCACAGCGGAAAACTAGGTGAGGTGATTAAACACGGGAACCGTGCTTTGAAATTGAAGCAAACCTGCCCTAAAAACGAAGAATATGCAATGCAAATGACTAAGAAAAATCTGCGAAAAGCAATCATTGAAGCGCGCCACTCATTAAAAAGTCCTCAGGAAGAAAAAAATATATATTTGAGCGGTCCAATAAATGAAGAAATAGCTCTCCGTTTGGCACTTATTTATAAGGAAGAGAAAGATTGGGCCAATGCTTATGCTTACCTCCAATTAGCATATCAAAAAATGTATGAAGTTAGCCATTATTTTGATGATAAGAATGATCTCTTTTTATTTCTTGAATTACTTTTAGATTTAGAAAGTTATATAATAAATAATATTAAAAATGAAAAATTTAATTTTAAAAAATTGCAAATCATATGTATTGAAAATGTAAAAAATAATTTTCCTCAATTTAAAGAAGATATAGCTGAGCTTATTACTTCAAAGAAAAAAAGAAAAACTGGCAACTTAATAAAAAAAATACTTATGAAGGAAAAGATTTCTATTTGTAAAACAATAATGAGTAATTTTGATCAGAAATATAAGTCCGTCTGGATTAAAACCTCTCAAATTCCCAAATTTCAGGATCCAGTTTACCTAAAGTTAGTCGATGAGGTTAATGAGCTTTCTGCAACAATTGAAGAAGCCTATGCCCCACTCAAAGAATTATCTACGGAAAATTTTGAAAAGAACTTTCAAGTTATTTCAACCTCTCATGATAGGCTGGAATCTCTCTTTAAAATGTTTAAGGACAAAGCTGATAAAGTTTGTTTATGTGTTAAAGATGAGATAGTACGCCTTGCCCAATTGAAAGCAGGGGAAGTACTCCCTCCATCTTCTTACCATGAGGCTCCTGTTAATAATTTAAAGAAAGAATATAGACATCAGAAAGGGGAGAAAAAAGAAAAAGAAAAAGAAAATGAGAAGGAGAAAGTAAAAGAGAAAGAGAAAGAGAAAGGAAATATTCCCCCAGAAAATTATGGAAATTTAAGGAGTTTTTCAAATAAAGATGATGCAGCAAAAAATATTTGGAATTGCAGAAACACCGAACCTAACACTTTGACAGCTTTTGAGCAAAGCGCTTTGAATCTTCTGAAAAGTCTTGACCAAGCAAGCAGTATGTACCATCTAAAACAACTCGTGTCATCTCGAACAAATTTAGAAAAACTCCATGATGATAGGGCCGGACAACTCAGTTTACGAGTGAATAAGAAATATAGACTCTGCTTTCGTTGGATTACGGGAGAAGGGGCTTATGATGTTGAAATAACAAAGCATTATAAGAAAAATCATTAGCCTTGCGCAAAAGCAGCTTGTTCTTCCGCAACTTGCGCCATACGCTTTGCTGACAACATCATAAACCCATAGCTCACTCCTGAGATAAAAAGTCCGATAAACCAAGCATAGTGATAGAAGGGAACAAAAAATCCAAACACGGAATCTGGATCACACACTTTAATCTGGACAAGAAAGCCTGGGATATTGGGTAGAATCCCTAAGATGAGGGCTGCAATCGCTTTTGGATTGTATCCGTGAGTATAACGATAAGCTCCCCTCCGTTGGTAAAGAGCCTCTAGATTTAAAGTCATTCGACGAACCACAAAATAGTCGACAAGAATGATGCCTGCAATCGGACCAAGCAACGCCGAATAACCAACGAGCCATGTAAAAATATACCCTGATGGATCGGCAAGAAGCTTCCAGGGCATCATAAGAATCCCAATGATTCCCGTGATAAGTCCACCCCTTTTAAAATTAATAAATTTAGGAGCCATGTTGGAAAAGTCATTAGCTGGACCCACAACATTCGCCGCAACGTTCGTCGTGAGTGTGGCCATCACAATGGCAATGAGGGAAAATATGACAATAAAAGGATTATCGAACTTTTGAATAAGAACGATAGGATCCCAAATCGCTTCTCCATAAATGATAAGAGTGGCACTCGTCACTGCAATTCCAATAAAAGCACAAAAGGTCATCGTGGTTGGGAGGCCCAGGGTTTGCCCAAGAATTTGCGCACGTTGATTTTTAGCGTATCTGGTAAAGTCTGGAATATTAAGGCTTAGGGTTGCCCAAAAGCCAATGATCCCCGTAAGGGCAGGAAAAAAGTATTGATAGAAATCGAAGTTGGTTTCAAACTTAGATGTTGTTTGAAAGATCATGGTAAAGCTATCCGCACTTGTATAGGCCCAATACAACAGGGCAAGTCCCCCAATAATTAAAAAGGGCGAACAGAATGTTTCCAGCCATTTTATGGAACCAACCCCTTTCCAAACGAAAAAGAGATTCATAAACCAAAACGTTAGAAAACAGAGAAAAGGGATAATACCCACACCAAACGTTTCCGTAAAAGCGCCAGCAAAACTTCCGGCTTCTGGCCAAAGAAGCAACACAAGAGTATAAATGGCCGTTCCCCCAATCCATGTTTGGATTCCAAACCATCCACACGCAACCAATGCTCTGAGCAAAGCTGGGATATTAGATCCCAAAATTCCAAAGCTTGCTCGTGCAAAAACAGGATAAGGAATACCATATCTAACACCCGCATGACCAATAAGAATCATGGGTATGAGTACGATAAGATTTCCTAAAAGAATGGTAGAAAGAGCTTGAGACCAATTCATGCCGCCCTGAATGAGGGAAGCCGCCATCATATAGGTTGGAATTTGAATCGACATTCCTACCCAAAGGGTAAAATAATTAAAAACTGTCCAATTTTTTTGGTTTTCTGTAACCGGAGATAAGTCTTCGTTGACGAGGCTCGAATCCATTGTAAAAATTCACCTATTAAAGTTTGCTTCTTTTAATATAATTTTTCAAGAATGTCGAACTTTATTTCGTCAAAATAGCCTTCCTCAGCATATCCACCAAAATCTTCTCTGCGTGAATGAATTGAAGCTAGAGACAACGACAGACGTTATTTGCACATCCCCACTGGCCGCAACCCAGCGTACCATTCATGGACGCGCAATCAGAATTTTGGGTGCAAGTTTTTGAGCAAAACTGAAATCCTTGACTAAAATGCCCTTTTTTAAGTGGAGCTACGCATGTATAACCATTTCCGCAGTCAGACTGTGTTTTGCACTGAGCCAGAGCCATGCCATTGTTTTTCCACAGAAAAAATAAACTTAAGATTAGTAATATTTTCTTCAAATTGATTCCTCTTTTCTTTATTAATTTTAATATGATGACAGAAATATATTAATATTATCTTAAATTCATCTAGTTATTAAAAGTATTATGTGGAAAATGCTATGCTATTCAAGCGTCCGTTAGTTTCTGTCTCTTAAATCTTTCATTCGAAGACCTTAAGTCAACAAAAAAGTTGTATCAGGGGAAAGAAGCGGTTATGCTAAAAAATATAAAGTTGCCTCTTGGTGCAATGATGTGGTTCAAGGGCCATAAGAAAGAAAACAGATACGCCCTGAGTTTTTGTCAGTCACCAAGAAGAATTTGAACAATAACGCAAGACGAAACCAATGACAGGTTCGATTTGGAAACAATGGTCACACAGCAAAAATTAAGAATGAGACTTATCATGACATATAAGCTATGCATCTCATGTCCTGTGGGCCAATCTTCCCCTTTTAATTTACCTTCTTATATGAGGTTAAAGGGAAGCTAATCGAAATGTCCAAGGTTTCCGATTGACAAACATAATCCTCCTCTGAGGATTAAGTATGGAGTTGGACCCATGGGTAAACGAATGTTAATTGACGCCGCCCATCCTGAAGAATCACGGGTGGCGATTTTAAATAATGACCGTCTCGAAGAATTTGATTTTGAGACCACAACAAAAAAGCAACTCAAAGGCAATATTTACCTTGCTAAGGTAATACGAATTGAGCCCTCTCTTCAAGCAGCCTTTGTTGAATTTGGTGGAAATAGACATGGCTTTTTAGCCTTTAACGAAATTCATCCCGATTATTATCGAATTCCTATCGAAGACCGCAAGGCCTTAATGGCTCCAGGTGAAGAAGAAACAACCGTTTCTCTTGATGAGCCAGTCGATGAGTATCAGGCTAATAATGAAGTCGAAATTTTAGGAGGAGAGGATGTTGAAGAAATTCAGGATCGCCCTCATCGTCCCCGCCCCTTACGCCAATACAAAATTCAAGAAGTCATCAAACGACGTCAAATTATGCTCGTGCAGGTCGTCAAAGAAGAACGGGGGGGAAAAGGTGCAGCAATCACAACCTATCTATCTCTTGCAGGACGGTATTGCGTTCTGATGCCCAATGCCGCTAAGGGTGGTGGCATTTCACGGAAAATTACAAATGTGGCCGATCGCAAACGGCTTCGTGAGATTATTGAATCTATTCAATTACCCGAGACGATGTCTCTGATTATCCGCACGGCAGGTATGGCGCGGAGTAAAATTGAAATAAAAAGAGATTCTGACTATTTGATGGGCCTTTGGAATGAGATTCGCGAGAAAACACTTCATTCCATTGCTCCCTCTCTTATCTATGAAGAAAGCAACCTGATTAAGCGAGCCATCAGGGATTATTATAACCGTGATATCGATGAAATATGGATTGAAGGCGAAGCAGCCTATAAAGAAGCAAAGGAATTTATTCGTAAGCTGATGCCAAGCCATGCCAAAAAGGTGAAGCTCTATAATGATGAGAAGATCCCTCTTTTCAATCGTTATGGTGTTGAGCGACAAATTGATGCCATGCATAATCCCATCGTTCAGTTAAGATCCGGTGGGTACATTGTTTTTGGAACAACAGAAGCCCTCGTTGCTATTGATGTAAACTCTGGCAAAGCCACGCGCGAGCGCCATATTGAAGAAACGGCCTTTAAAACCAATTTGGAAGCGGCTGAAGAAGTTGCCCGTCAATTACGTCTTCGAGATCTTGCAGGACTTGTCGTTATTGACTTCATCGACATGGATGAAAGCCGCAATATAGAAGCTGTTGAGCGCCGTTTGAAAGATGCCATGAGGCATGATCGGGCTCGTGTCCAAGTCGGCCGTATTAGCGCCTTTGGTCTTTTAGAACTTTCCCGTCAACGTTTGAGGCCCAATATTATTGAATCCACAAGCCTTCCCTGCCAAGCTTGCCGCGGAACGGGTATGATTCGATCCATTGAATCTTCTTCCCTCCATGTCCTCAGGGGAATTGAAGAAGAAGCCATCCAACAGAAAGCAAGCGAAATTATTGTTTATGCTCCAACTGCAATTGCCCTTTATGTTTTGAATCAAAAGCGGAAAATTCTTCAAGACATGGAAACGAGATGGAAAATTTCCGTGCGCTTTTCCCAGGATGATACCCTTATTCAACCGGATTATCGAATTGATCGTTCAAGCCTTAGGCGCGAGCCCCACCTTGAAGTCATAAGCAGCACCCCTCTCGAGGAAGGAGGAGTTGCTGTTATTCCATCTTCTCAATCTTCAAGAAAAGAACCCTCTCGCCACCCCGGTGAAAGGGGTCGCTTGGAAAGAGGGCGACGTCATGATCAACGCGCTCATGGGAATCACCCCAAAACGCAAAGAACTTCTCCCCCCGTAAATCCAATTGAAGAAAGTTCGGAAATCCTTGTAAGGGAAAAGCAAATTAATGAAGTATCTTCTGAAACACCTTCTCGCCCGAAAGAGCCAAGGGGACAAACCTCAGGCCCTCGCAGACGGTTTCATAAGTTTGATCGTAGACCGCGTCATAGGCGAGAAGAAACTCAAAGTAATGAAACACAACATCAAATTTCCGCACCTTCCGAGTTGCCTTCTCCTTCATCCTTTAAGCAAGAAGAAGTAAACCTGCCTCCCCTTAAACAAGACCTAAAAAAAGAAAAAGTGGAAAGGGGTGAGAAAAAGAAATCAGACGACACTCCTGCCACTCCTACCCCTCAACGTAAAAAATCTTCGACACGCAAGGGTTGGTGGCAACGGCTTTTGGAATAGCCTTTAGATAAAAAAAGCCCCTCTTATCAAGAGGGGCGAAGATTAACCACATAAACGTAGGATTCTAAGTCCTGGAACTCTAGGAATAGCTTAGAGCTCTAATGCCGTGACTGGAAAACCTCTCGGAGTCGCGAAACTCTGGGTCCTGAAACTCTAGGAGCAAGTGCTTGTCCGACTCTAGGAGCTGGTGCGGGATTAACTCTAGGAGCAGGCGCTTGTCCGACTCTAGGAGCTGGTGCGGGATTAACCCTAGGAGCTGGGGCCGGATTAACTCTAGGAGCTGGGGCCGGATTAACTCTAGGAGCTGGTACCGGGGTAACTCTAGGAGCAGGTGCTTGTCCGGCTCTAGGAACTGGTGCCGGGGTAACTCTAGGAGTTGGTGCCGGGTTAACTCTAGGAGCTGGCGCAGGAGTAACTCTAGGAGCTGGTGCCGGACTAACTCTAGGAGTTGGCGCGGGAGTAACTCTAGGAACTGGACCCGTTACAGGAGCTGGTGTTTGTCTCGCTACCGGAGCTGGTGTTCCGAACAACTCGAACATATTTCGGAGCTGAGAAATTTTAGATCCGGGATCTCTTGGATCTGGATTCGGTACAACTCTAGGAGCCGGCATGCTAGGAGTAGCTATTGGAGCTGGTGCCGGGGCAATTCCTTGAACGGGCGCTTGTCCACAGATTTTGGCGTGTATCATTTCTAACTGTTCTTTTAGGAATTTATACTTTGGAGTCCTATGCCCAGTGAGATTATTAGCAGCTAACACAAGCTCATTTGCTTTTCCTAAGAGTTCAAAAATCTTATCTCCACGTAATTTCTGTAAAAAGTTTCCTCCTTGTAATAATGATGTCAGAAGCTCCTCATCTATCGGCTCCAGAGACATCCCATTGACAAAACGGCCCTTCCACTTATTCTTAAGACGTGATGTACTCCTAAAAATTGAGAGAATATTACTGTCTTTAGATCGATCTTCTGAAAAAATACTTTCCCATTCAGTCGTAATACGCTGAAGATTATCCGCAATCGACAAAATAACTTTTCCAACAATTTCTTCATATAATGGTTTAAAGCGTTCTCCCTTTACCGGGTCCGAATTCATAATCCCCCGAATTTGCTCGAAACGAGCTCCAAAAGCCTTTGACGACCACGGTCTATAACTAAGTTCTATAGGGTCAACACTATGTCTTCTGCCGTTAAGTAGCTCATCAATAAGCTCTATGTGTGATCTTTTTTCATCTTCAAATACACGCTCAAGATATGCACTCGCTTCAGCCACGTTGGGTATTCCTTTTCCATAATAAGCTGGATTAAGTGGTGATCTATTCAAGTCCCTTTTACGTGCGGTTCTTTTTAAAATTTCAAAGGCACTTTTTGCGGTTGCATTTTGAATATAGTTTGCCCGTAAAATTCCCAAGACTTCAGCGGCTATACCTGTAAGAATGGGGGCAGCCATAGAAGTTCCTTGCATCGTCAATTTCTGTTGGGCCCCATGAGCAAGAATTTCTGTACCTGGTAATGCAAAAACAACATCTGCATAGTCTTCAGTCGGGTAATTGGAAAACCAAGCAAGATTCTCTCTATTTCTCGAACCATACTCAGTCGCCACGGCGAACTGCATATAGCCGTCCATTTCATCTCTTGCAAATTGAAGCCGCTGTTGCAAATATGGGTATCGACTCATGTCTAACGAGTCATTCCCCGCAGAAAAAACAAGACCAATCTTTTTATCACGAGCTTCCCTTAAAATATCCTTTTCCTCTTCGTCCATGGGTATATGGAGATATTTCTTTTTTCTCCCCATAGAAATATTAATAAAGTCAACGTTCTTACCTAATAATTTTCTAATCCCCTCAACTAAACCAGTCTTTCTATTTACCTCTACTGGACGAATCGTTACATTGGGTATGATCTCTGTAATCGTACTGCCAACGTGATTTGAATGGTCCAATTTAGCGGCCTCACCTATTATGCGACGTCTCTCATTTTGGTGACATTTATTAAAAGCTCTTACGATCGTATCAGTTGCATTGACTTCAACCGCTTTACTACTAGGATTAAAGGGAGTATCTACAATACCAACTTTAATCCCTTCTCCTCTTGACCCCTTTATTCCTTTTTTTTGTGGTTTCTTCGATTTTACAATGTATCTGTGATTTACAACATTTGCATTAACTTCTGCATTAAAACTTCGAATTGTAGCCGCGCTGGCATTGGTTAGGAGAGAAATGCTTAAAATAGAAACAGCTGTTGATGACTTTAAAAAATTAACAAAACTCATAATACCACCTTTAAAAAATATGTAAAAAACTAATACTTTCTTAATATAACAACAATAAATTTTTTTTTCAAGAGGAAATAAGTTTTATTTTTTGGTATAAACGCGCTGCCCTCCCCCGCCTATCCTTAGAAAAAAAGCTATCGCTTTTCTTACTAAGGATGAGAGAGGAGTATAAAGAATTACCTATTCACTTTTGAGAAATTTAGAAACCGCTACCGTGCCAACATCGCAAGCAATAGCAACGCAACGATGTTAATGATCTTAATCATCGGGTTTACCGCAGGTCCTGCCGTATCTTTATAAGGATCACCGACCGTATCCCCTGTGACAGCTGCTTTATGCGCTTCCGAACCTTTCCCACCAAAATGACCATCTTCGATGTACTTTTTAGCATTATCCCATGCCCCTCCGCCAGAGGTCATCGAAATCGCCACAAAAAGACCTGTTATGATCGTACCCAACAACATAGCACCTAAAGCTGTGAAGGCTTCTGATTGGCCCGCGAACGACCTAATCACAAAATAGACAACAGGCGGTGCTAGAACAGGTAACAAGGACGGTACAATCATTTCCCGAATAGCAGCTTTCGTAAGAATATCAACGGCTTTGCTGTATTCTGGCTTGGTTTTGCCCTGCATAATCCCTTTGATTTCACGGAATTGCCGACGCACTTCAACGACGACCGCAGCCCCTGCACGTCCTACGGCTTTAAGGCCAAGTGCGCCAAAAAGATAGGGAAGAAGACCTCCGATGAAAAGACCTACAACCACATAAGGATCCTGCAATGTGAAATGAACATTCAACTGAGGAAAATAATGGGTAAGATCTTCCGTGTAAGCCGCAAAAAGAACGAGAGCGGCAAGCCCCGCTGAACCAATGGCATAGCCCTTTGTTACAGCCTTGGTTGTGTTTCCAACGGCATCCAGAGCATCCGTGACTTTCCGAACAGACGCTGGCAAATCGGACATTTCTGCAATGCCCCCGGCGTTATCGGTGACAGGACCATAGGCATCCAAAGCCACAATCATCCCTGCAAGGGCGAGCATCGTGGTTGCTGCAATACCAATTCCAAAAAGCCCTGCGTTCATATAAGAAACAAGAATCCCTCCACAAATAACGAGGACAGGAAGAGCTGTGGCTTCCATAGAAACAGCAAGCCCTTGAATGATGTTTGTGGCATGACCTGTGGTTGAGGCTTCCGCCACACTGCGAACAGGCCGGAAGCTTGTAGAGGTATAATATTCCGTAATCCACACAAGAAGGCCTGTAATCACAAGACCGGTCAAGGCACTATATAAAATATTCATACCCGTAAAGGTTTTCTCTTCAACGGTGAAAGGTTGATCAAGTCCTATAAGGTTCAAGGTCACCCACACGATCAGACCTGCGGAAACCAATGAGGCCACAATGAGCCCCTTATAAAGGGCAGCCATAATGTTTTCACTGGACCCTAGGCGAACAAAGAATGTTCCAACTACGGAGCCGATAATACAGACGCCCCCAATGGCGAGAGGATAGATCATAAAGACTTGTTCCATTGCACCGGCGAAGAAAATGGCAGCCAATTGCATGGTGGCCACAATTGTTACGACATAGGTTTCAAAAAGATCGGCCGCCATACCTGCGCAGTCACCTACGTTGTCTCCCACGTTATCAGCAATCACAGCCGCATTCCGGGGATCATCTTCTGGAATCCCGGCCTCAATTTTTCCTACAAGGTCAGCGCCCACATCGGCGCCCTTTGTAAAGATACCTCCTCCCAGACGGGCAAAGATGGAAATCAGAGAAGCGCCAAAGCTCAAAGAAAGTAAGGATACCAAAATGTGGCGCGTGTCCCCGTCATTATGACGAAGGTACATATAATATAGGGTTACCCCCAAGAGCCCGAGCCCCACCACCAGCATTCCTGTAATAGCCCCAGATTTAAAAGCCACATCAAGTGCGGGTTTAAGACCCGTCCTTGCAGCTTCCGTCGTTCGAACGTTAGCTCTCACAGATACATTCATACCGATATAACCGGCCAATCCAGACAAGCACGCCCCGCTAATAAAGCCAATGGCAGAATGTATGCCCAGAACCCATCCCAGGAAAATAGCAATAACCACACCTACCACGGCAATGGTTGTGTATTGACGATTCAAGAAAGCGCTGGCTCCTTCTTGGATAGCAGCTGCAATTTCTTGCATTCGTGCCGTCCCCGTCGGACAAGCAAAAACTTTACGGGCAGCATAGGCTCCGTAAAGAAGAGCGAGTGTGGCACAAGCCAGGATATAAAAGTTTAGGATTGCCATTTCTTATCCCTTTGTTGATTAGATATTGTTTCACATGAAACATAAATGCCAGAAACTTACGCATTGGGCAATGGGTTTCAGAGTCACCACATCAAAAACGCGTCATTCCGGGACTTAGGCTCTCTTCATGAGCCCATTTGGGCGAATGATAGAGAGGCTTAGTACCCGGAACCTCGAATTGGATGCAAGAAATCATCCCGAGGTTCCGGGTATTAAGAAAATCTAACTCGGCTATCGCCGAGATAAGATTTTCTAAATCCCGGAATAACGATATTTGAGAAATAATCACCTCCCCAAATACTTCTTAACAACTTGATAGGCTTCGTTAATCATCTTAAGCCGGTTTTCGGCATGTTTATCATGAGGATTAAGATCAGGATGATGTCGCTTGGCGAGTTTCTTATATTGTTTTTTAAGGACCTCAAGTGTCAAAGGAAGCTCGAGCTCAAGGACGCCAAGTGACTTTTTAACTTCTGGTGGAACGGAAAGGGGACGCGGCGATACCTTTAAAAAGGGATCAAGCCCATCAAAGAATTGAGCATTTTCTAAAAGAGTTTGCCACCCTCCGATAGGCCAAGAAGGACGATTCCAAGTGATGTCAGAAACTCTACTGGCTTCAATTTCTGCAGGAGTCATGCCTTTGTAAAAGTCCCAACCCTTATTATATTCGCGCACATGATCCAAACAGAACCAGTAGTACTCTCGCAGATTATGAGGACTTCGGGGAGCCCTGAAATGAGCAATTTCCTCACAGCCCTCTTTCTCACAAAGTTGAATGTTAGGGGCTGTCGTGTTTGTCGATTCTAAAGGAACGAAACGGGCTTTTTTCATACCCTATAATATTGGCGTAATTTGAGAAAAATCAAGGGGAAGTTAAAAATGGCCTGTATAATTCTCATCATCACGATGCTATGCAAAGGTCATGACAACTCAAAAAATAAAAAAAGCACGCGCTTATTTATTTTTATTTATTATTTTTTAATTTATTTATAATAACATAATAATAAAGGGTGCATTTGCGAGAAATCTCTTGTCCTATTAGCATCGATTTTAATTTATTTAAACAAATTTAAGGAGATCAGAGATGAAAAATTCTAAATTTTTTTTGATCCTTTCTATGTCCATGATATCAATCTTACCTTTAATAGCTGAATCCTATGCAGATAAAACCGTAAGTTTTTATGCAAGTTTTGACGCATGGAATACTAAAGATTTTGGTGAGTTCCTTTTGATCAGACTTCCTAAGTTAGGGCCAACTGATTATAATTTTACGCCTAAAGTTGGGGGGTATCCCCGAGTGGGCAATCTATCATTTGAAAGCTTAAAGGACGGTCAACCTATTAAGTATGTGATTAATAGCAAATCCTATAATCGTTTTAAATCAACAGAGGTTTCTTGTGATGGGGCTATACAGAAAACTACAAAGACTCGCTTTTGGCATAAAAATTTAAAATCTGTAACGCTGTCCTTTAAACGCAACAGCACTCCTGCTGACCAAGAAGGACCATGGTTTACGTGTACGTTTGCGCAAAATTATGACTGATTTCTTTACTTAATGAGAATCTTAGATTCAATTTTTAAAGTCACACCCACTCGGCCACAGGCTCACCTGTGGTAGGTTCAGGTTCTTTGAGGAGAGCTTGAAACGCTTCTGGAACCGACGCAACAAACTTAAAGAATTTTTTATGCTCAGGTTTCGCGAAATGTTGATCAAAAATATTTTTGGTAAGCTCTTTAAGAGGTGTCCAATAGTTATTTATATTGATAAAGATGATGGGCTTATCATGGAGCTCAAGCTGCCTCCAGGTGATAAGTTCAAAAGTTTCGTCGAGTGTTCCAAAGCCACCAGGCAGAACAAAAAAGGCATCGGAGTGCTCAAACATAAGACTTTTACGGGTGTGCATCGTATCCACTATATGGAGTTCTGTTATCGTCCTATTGGGTTTTTCAAATTCCTCGAGATGATGGGGCATAAAGCCAATGACTCTACCTCCATGGGACATAACGGAATTGGCAACCTCCCCCATAAGTCCTTGAACCCCACCCCCATAAATCATCGTTATTTTATGCTGCGCTAACAACTCTCCTAATTCCAGAGCTGCATCTCTATAGGCGTCTTTAACTGCATCATAAGAGCTACAATACACACCAATCGCTTGAATTTCTTTCATTTGTTTTTATATCCTCCAGAAAGACGATAGCCAATGTGAATGAAAACCGCTATAAAATCCATAGATTTTTCTGAGGAGGATTTATGGACACCTTTTTTGCCCCTATTCATCGTGCGGGTTGGCCTTTCATTGCACTTTTCATAGGGATCACATTCATCTTAATGCTGTTCTCTAAAACACTGGGTTTACTGGGCCTAATTCTAACAGGCTGGTGCATTTATTTCTTCCGCAATCCACGTCGCGTTACCCCTCTCGGCGATGGGCTTATCATTAGTCCTGCGGACGGAATCATTACAAAAATTGAAAAAGCCCCTCCCCCAAAAGAGCTCAAATGGAGTAAAAAATCCTTAAATCGCATCAGCATTTTTTTAAATGTTTTTGATGTCCATGTGAACCGCATTCCTGTGGATGGGATCATTACCAAGGTTCACTATCATCCCGGGAAATTTTTTAATGCCTCCTTGGACAAAGCCAGCGACCATAACGAAAGAAATTCTCTTTTAATCAAAACGCCTTCCGGTCAAGAAATTCTTGTTGTTCAAATTGCAGGGCTCATTGCAAGGCGTATTCTCTGCGACGCGCACCCCGATCAAGATGTAAAAGCAGGGGAAACTTACGGGATTATCCGCTTTGGAAGCCGTGTGGATCTTTACCTTCCTGAAGGTGTGAATCCCCAAGTCGTAGAGGGGCAGCGCATGATTGGGGGAGAAACTATCCTTGCTGATCTTCATTCAAAAGCTGCCCAACGCTCGGGTGAGGTTCGTTTATGAAAACACTTCCTCCAGCCGGACTCAAAAGGTCACACCTTATCCGTGTTATCCCAAATGCCATCACCATTACAGCTCTTTGTACGGGCCTAAGTTCGATTCGTTTTGCCCTGATAGAACGATGGGAGTTTGCCGTAAGCCTGATTCTACTAGCCGCCATCCTGGACGCATTGGACGGCCGCATAGCGCGCTTTTTGCGGGCTGATAGTCATTTTGGTGCAGAGCTTGATTCCCTCTCTGACTTCATAAGCTTTGGCGTCGCCCCTGCCGTTGTCCTTTATCTTTATAGCCTTCACCTCTGGAAAGGAACGGGATGGGCTCTTGCTCTTTTCTTTTCAACATGTATGGCCTTACGACTGGCCCGGTTTAATACAAGCATAGACGTCCCGAGACCAGAATGGGCCAAACGATTTTCTGTCGGAGTCCCCGCCCCTGCTGGTGCTGTCCTAGGTCTTTTACCTCTTATGGTGAGCTTTGCTCTTGAAGAAAATTTTCAGAACTTTCCTATTCTTTTTGCGATTAGTTTACTTGCCAGCGGTCTTCTTATGATTAGCCGTATCCCAACATTCCTTATGAAAAACGTTCCCATCTCTCACCACTTCATTCGCCCTATTCTTATGATGGTTGCTGTTTTCATGGCAGCTCTCTTTAGCATCCCCTGGTGGATCCTTAGCATCGTAGCGGTATTATATCTGTTTTCAATACCTTTGAGTTTACTCTCTTACCGACGGAAAAAGAGTGAGGAATGAAACAGATACACTCCATTATGGACATAAATTGTTACATGTCTCCATATATTTGTATGCCTTTCGTGATGTTGATTTTTCGTCCCTACAGTTATGGTAAGCCTCAGAACAATTATATGTACAATCATTGCAAGCCCTGCCAGTTGTAACATGTTGAATTGCCACGATGTTATATCTTTGTTCACATTCAGCCATGAGTTGTGCACACGTCTGAGAATGAGATGGGGCTGCGATAAAGGTAGATATTACAGCCACTCCAAAGATTGTGATTAATGTTTTCTTCATAAGAGTCTCCATTTGTTTTTCATAGGATAGTAAAAAGAGTTCTAAAAAAAAGTTAACGACATCTGAACCAGTTTTAAGATGGCTGCTGTTTTTATGGCACCTCTCTTTAGCATCCCCTGGTGGATCCTCAACATCGTAGCAGTATTATAGCTTTTCTCAATTCCTTTGCATTTACTCTCTTCTCGGCAAAAGAAAGGAAAAGAAAAAACGTGAGACAGCAACATTAATGTCCACAAGGCTGCCAACACATTTCCTTGTATCTTCTAGCTTCCGCTGAGCTATTTACATCATTAAATTGATTGCATTTCTGCTCAGCTTTCAAACAGTAATCTGCACAAGAATAACAATATGCATTGTAAGGATTCTCGAGAGCATTTTGATAGAGAGATCTACAGCGCGCTATTTCACCTGCACAGGTTAACGCGAAGCCAGGAGTTGTCAGAAGATTCGGCAATACTGCCATACCCAAGACTATGAATAATTTCTTCTTCATAAAAGCCCCCTTTTGTTTTTCATAGGATAGCAAAGAGAGTCTAAGAAAAAGTTAACGACATCTGAATCAGTTTAAGATGGTTGCGGTTTTTATGGCACTCAGTCAGTGCTCGATACTTTTAAGCTTGCTTTGACTGACGAGAGAAGGGAGACGATTCTCATTGACAATGTCGCCTACATTCTGCAGACATTTTACGAGCGTTAACAAAGGTGGAATGATCGCCTAAGAGCAAACATATATCTTCAGCACTATAGCACCTATTTTTGCATGAATCACAAGATCTCTGATTCCCGTTAACAAAACTATCATACGCTTGCCTACATCTTGCAAAAACTTCCACACATGTTTGAGAATAACTTGGCGTTGGCATAAAGCCTAAAAAAACTATCATCCCCAAGATTATGTTTACTTTTTCCTTCATAAGATCCTCCTTTGGTTTTCCATAGAATAACACAAGGGTTCTAAAATAAAGTTAATTGATATTAAAATGGCAGCAGTTGCTAAATGTTCCTAGTAACAGCGTTTGTGACATATCTCCAGTAATCTTGTTGCTTCTTTTTTGACTGCCTCATTGCCTCGATAATGGCATTTGGTCACAGCTTTCAAACAGACGATATGGCAGTTATGACAAGTACGATCGTCTTCTTTTTTCTCAAATCTATCAAAGGCTCGTTGACAAGCCGTTAGCTCTTCTTCACAACCCGCAGAATAACTTGGTATTGTCATCATCCCTGAGAAAAAAATCGTCCCCATGACTGTGATTAATTTTTTCTTCATAAAAACCCCCTTTTGTTTTCCATAGGATAGCAAAGTGGATCTAAGAAAAAGTTAATTGTAATTGGCACAAAAAAAGCCCCCTATCGGGGGCTTGTTTAAACACTTTTATCGCCGATCGCCCATGAGGCGTAACATCATCAAGAACAAGTTGATAAAATCTAAGTAAAGACGCAAAGCCCCAAAAATAGCTCTTTTCCCTGCAATTTCAGTAGAGCTTCCCTCAACATAAGTATCCTTGATATTTTGCGTATCATAAGCGGTTAGACCCGTGAAGATAATCACACCAGCAATAGATACGAGGAATTGCAGCATACTGCTTGCTACAAAAATGTTTACAATAGAAGCGATAATAATGCCGAGAAGGCCCATGAAGAGGAAAGAACCCCATGCGGTTAAATCCTTCTTTGTTGTATATCCATAAAGGCTCATCGCTGCAAACATGCCAGCTGTAATGAAAAAGACCCGCGCGATACTTTCATAGGTATAAACCGCAAAAATAACGGAAAATGCAACACCATTGAGAGCCGCGTAAAGCCAAAATATCATCTGAGCTGTTGAATACTGGATTGCATTAATTCTAAAACTTAAAAAGAACACGAGTGCTATAGGAGCTATAATAAACAACAACATAAATGGCTGAAGGGCATGGAACAGCGCAGGCGAAGAAACCACCAAAAGAGCCACTCCCCCTGTCAAACCAAGGGCAAGCGCCATATAATTGTAAACGCCCAACATATACGTGCGAAGGCCTTCGCTGTAAGCAAGCGCGCTTCTTTCTACACCTAAAATAGTTCTATTCTTAGACCGATCACTCATTGAGATTACTCCTTTTCTTTCTTCCCTATATATAAGGGATAATTTATTTTTCGGCAAGTCCGGGCTTTTTTTGTGTCGTGATCGCTTGGCGTTCGTTGAAATCAGGGAGATCCTTACGTGCCCTCTTTCGCGGAGATCGTTGTGATCCTTTAGGATGATAAGATTTTTGACTTTGGGATAGCTGCTCATCCGGAGCTTTTACGGCTTCTTGTCGTAAAGGTTGATAGAGTCTGCGTCTTTTTAAAACACCTTGAACAATTTTAGGAGTAACAGATTTACCCCTTCCTATATCGAATTTTTGTAGCGCCCCAGCCACATCAGCTGCAGGAACACGTTTACTTTTAAGGTTTAGTTTCTCACGTATTCCTTTCAATTCCCTAAATTTTTTAACAATAACGTCTTCCATGCCTTCTTTAGTCAATTTTTCTTTTTCATCACCCAATTTACTTGCTTGAATGGCTAGATCGAGATAACGGTGACGTTCATCTTTTTTAACTTTCTCAGAAAGGATTTTAAAAATCGTATTAAGGGAAAAGTTGGTCTCCTTATGAATTACGTAGATGCTCACCTTCTTCTTATACATACTTACAATTTGTTCTGTTTTTTCTTTTATTAGCTCAAGACTTTCTTTAGCTCTGTCTTTAGCTCTCTTTCCCGAAAAGTCGTGATATTTCTTTACAATCAATTTTTCAGGTTGACCGATTTTTTTAGCCAATGCTTCTGCCATTTGCCTTTTTGTAATCGTTCTATTCCGAAGCTCCTCACAATATTGAAAATAAGCACCATACAATTCTTCCAAATCTTCCTCCGTAAAACGAGGACCCTTTTTCCTACAACCATTAACGCATAAGATCTCAGAAATACGCTGTTCACCCACATTTACCCACTCTAACATACTAATATCTTTATTCTTTAGTTTTAAATGTTCACTAGCATACAGAATTTTCCGTATCCAATCATCATCATAGGTACGACCTGTTGGTTGCTTAACCCTAGGATAAAGTGTCCTTAACTGTTCTATGGCAGGAAATTCTTTACTTTCCTCGAAGCCGTAAGGTACCGGACCCGTTGAATCATCTCCTTGTTTTTGATCCTCCTCAGTCTCATAAGCTTTTGGAGAAGAAGACTTCATCTCATCAAGATCTTCTTCTGGGAGTCTTATTGGAATGATTAAGCGTTTGTAATCATAGCCCTCAAGAAGACCAGGAAAAGATGGCTCTTCTCTACCAGGAGAGCTCCTCACATTTCTTTGATCCGGCGAAGAATGGAAATTCTCCTTCTTTTCTCCTTCTTGCTTTAAAGAAGCGAGCAGGATTTTTACTCTTTCGCCTACAGGAACTTTATTCATATAGGTAGGTTTAGCAAATATTTGGCTTAAGTCGTAATTCCCTTTAGGGGTTTTTGTTTCTGACTTAGTTGGAGAGCTTTCCCTTTGTTTTAAAGCCTTTTTATACCAACCTTTTACTTTGTTCTCAGCTTTTTCTTGAGACCAGCCCTCATGTCTATAATTAAAATCTTCAACAAGCTCTGCCAGCAATAAATATACTGTTTTTGTCGTCCGTAGCTTATTTGCTTCCTTCAAAAGAATGTAAGCATCCCTTAAAAAGTCTTGTTCGTGCTTAGATTCGAAAAACTTCTGTAGATAGTCCATACACAACCTCGCTCCAGCAATAAGAGTCCATTTATAAAGTCTATCTTTATTTTCAGAAAATTCTGTCGCATTTCGTTGTAAGATCGATATTAAATTTTTTTGAAATTCTTGTCTTTCACTACGATTTTTAGAGTAATAGCCTTTTGGGTAGATTTTTGAAGAAAGAAGAAGATTGGCCATCTTTAAATAAGTAAAACCATATTCTCTTCTATCATGGGTCTTATAATGATCCTTTAGATTAAAGAGAGCACACCAACAAGCGTATGTAAGTTCAAGAGAATTGTCATCTACAACCGGGTCTACCCGACCCAAAAGAGTTGCATGTTTGTGGTTATAGAAATCTAGAAAATCATTTCTGGGAAATTCAGGAGCTTTTACCCGTGGCCATGCACCTTTACTGACTTCTTCCAAATCCATACCTTGAGCAAAGGATATGGCGTTTACTGCCCAAAAAAGATAGAAAAAAATTTTATAAATGTTTCTTTTCAATAAATTACTATCATTTTATCGCTCACTAGTTAGCTACAACTTTTATTTTTTTGATTCCCTCTTGTCAAGAGGAGAAGCCAAAATTCAATGGTTTCGCGAGATTGCGATATTCATTCCTTTTTCAAATGAAAAAAGGTATACGAAAGGGTAATCGTATCAACGTCATCAAGTGTAGGATCCTTAACAATATCAGGGTCGATAAAGAACTGAACAGGGAAGTCCGTTTCTTGCCCTCCCTCCAAATGCTGCTCAAGAAAACAAAAACATTCAACTTTATTAAAGTAAATCCCTGCTTTGTGCGGTGTCACGTTATAGGTCGCCATCCCTACGGTGTGATAGGGAGAGAGATTCTTGCCATGATAAAAGGCAAGCCCGACTTCTCCCGCTTTTACTTTGATTTCTCGTTGAAGGGGTTTAAATTCCCACGGCAATTCCGTATGCGTATCCGCATTAAAATGAATTGTAATTACACGATCTTCAACCCGAGTGGGCAAGGCTTTTGCAACTTGCGTGGTTCCCCCGTGCCCTGTTTTCTCACAAAACATTTTGAAGAGCGTAGATGAGGCAAAAGTTAAGGCCAGCATCCCAGAGGCAAGCCCTAAAAGAATAATCAGCGTTGAACGGTGGTTCGCTTTCACTTCATATATACGGTTGATGCTGCGTAGAATAAGAGCGCCATCCCGAGCAACGCCCAAAAAAGGGCTTTATTTTTAGAATCTCTCATAGTCCCCCATACCTATCCAAAACCATCGCAGCAAAAAGAAGAAAGAGGTAAATGATGGAATAGAAAAAAAGTCTCACCCCTTCTTTTGGCTCTTGAGACAACTTCACCTTAATTCCAAAAGCTAAGAACAGAATGTCCAAAACCAAAGCAACTGCCCCATATATAAGACCAAAATCTCCATTATAAATAGGGTATAGCGTAAGGGGAATAAGTCCGAGGATGTAAATAAAAATTTGATTTTTTGTTGCCTCAAGCCCATAAACAACAGGCAACATAGGAATCTTTGCTTTTGCATAATCCTCGTGCCGAACCAGAGCCAAAGCCCAAAAATGAGCAGGCGTCCAAAGAAAAATAATCCCAAATAAAACCCAAGGGAGAAGAGCTGTTTCATTCATCACAGCTGCCCACCCGATCACAGGAGGCAAGGCCCCCGCCGCCCCGCCTATAACGATGTTTTGGGGCGTTATTCTTTTCAAACAGATCGTATAGACAAGGACATAAAAGAGGATCGCTCCTGCCAAATAATAGGCAGCCCAAAAATTGACAAGCGTATACATCACAACGACAGAACCAATGGCAAGGGTCAGGCCAAAGCCCAAGGCTTCGCCCGCTTGGATTTTTCCTCGGGGGAGAGGACGCTCTTTTGTCCGATCCATAACAGCATCGATATCGCGCTCATACCACATGTTAAGGGCTCCTGCTGCCCCGCTTCCTACAGCAATGCACAAAATTGCGGCTAAGCCGATCACAGGATGAATCGATCCAGGCGCCAGCAAAAGCCCTACAATTCCAGTAAAGATCACCAAAGACATCACCCTTGGCTTCAGTAGCTGCCAGTAGTCGTTGGCTGTTGCTGTGGATTGGAGAGGGGAACTTACAAAAACACTGGATTGCTTTTCCACCATAGTGGTTCGTGCAACGGCGTGATCGCAAAGACGTTCCCCCCACACGTTTTTGCGAACGAAGCGAAGGAATCCAGAAAAACCAATGATTCGAAGTGATTTAGAAATAGTCATATTACTCAATATGCGGCTGTGTTTCAAATGTGTGGAAAGGCGGTGGAGACGGCAGCGTCCATTCTAAAGTTGTTGCACCAGGCCCCCATGGGTTATCAGACGCTTTTTTTCCCCATTTAAACGCGTAAAAGACAATGTATATGAAATAAAGTCCCGCTGCAAAGGTCATAACTGAACCTATGGATGAGATAAAGTTCCAGCCGGCATAGGCATCAGGATAATCAGGAATTCGTCGTGGCATGCCCGCAAGGCCCAAGAAATGCATAGGGAAAAAGATGAGGTTCACTCCTATAAAGGTGAGCCAAAAATGAATATTTCCCATCCATTTCGGTATCATTTTTCCTGTCATTTTAGGGAACCAATAATAAAATCCTGCAAAAATCCCGAAGAGAGCCCCCATCGAGAGAACATAATGAAAATGCCCCACCACGAAATATGTATCGTGGAGTGAGATATCCACACCTCCATTGGCTAACGTAACTCCCGTCACTCCACCAATGACGAAAAGGATGATGAATCCGATGGCATAGAGCATGGGGGTTTCGAATGTTAAAGAACCGCCCCACATGGTGGCAATCCAGCTAAATACTTTAATGCCCGTTGGCACGGCAATAATAAGGGTTGCAGCCGTAAAATACGCATTCGCATTGACATCCAACCCTACCGTAAACATATGGTGGGCCCATACCACAAACCCAATGACTGCAATTGAAACCATGGCATAAACCATCCCAAGATACCCAAACACTGCCTTGCGGGCAAAGGTTGAGATCACCTGACTTACGATACCAAAGGCAGGCAAAATCATAATGTAAACTTCAGGATGGCCAAAAAACCAAAAGAGATGCTGAAAGAGGATGGGGTCCCCTCCCCCTGCTGGCTCAAAAAAACTTGTCCCAAAACCCCGGTCTGTAAGTAACATGGTAATCGCCCCTGCTAAAACTGGAACGGCCAAAAGAAGCAAAAAAGCCGTCACAAGAATACCCCAAACAAAGAGGGGCACCTTATGCATGGTCATTCCTGGAGCTCGCATATTAAAGATCGTAGTGATAAAATTTATGGCTCCTAAGATTGATGATGCTCCCGCCAAATGAAGGGCAACCAACATAAAATCAACGGCCGCATCAGGATGTCCAATACTGCTTAAAGGAGGATAAAAGGTCCAGCCCGTTCCCGCACCAGACCCTACAACAATCGAAAGGGTTAATAGAATTAAAGCCGGAATAAGCAGCCAGAAGCTAATATTATTCAACCGCGGAAAGGCCATGTCAGGCGCCCCAATCATTAAGGGGACAAACCAATTGCCAAAGCCACCTATGAGAACGGGCATTACAAAGAAAAAAATCATCAAAAGCCCGTGAGCCGTAATGACTACATTGTAAATTTGGAACTCATTTCCCGCCAAAAGAGTTCCATGAGGATGGGCCAATTGAAGGCGAATCAGAAGGGAAAGTGTTGACCCAAAAAACGCTCCGAAGGCACCGAAAATAATATACATAGTACCAATGTCTTTATGGTTGGTGGATAAAACCCAACGGCGCCATCCTGTAGGGGCGTGATCGTCATGAAGATGATCAGCTGTTGCTGCATAGGACATTTCTTTTCTTATCCTCCACTATGGGTTTGAGGAGCCGTTTTTTTAGAAGCTAGCCATTGTTCAAATTGGGCAGGCGACACAGCCTCTACCACAATTGGCATAAACCCGTGCTTAACGCCACAGAGTTCAGAACACTGGCCATAATAAACCCCTTCTTTCTTCACATGAAACCACGTCTCATTCAACCGCCCAGGCACACTATCACGTTTAACTCCAAAGGCAGGTACGGCCCAACTGTGAACCACGTCCGATGATGTTGTAATCACGCGAATGTTCGTATTTGTGGGAACAACCACTCGGTTATCCACCTCAAACAAACGAAGTTGGCCTGGTTTCAGCTGATCCTCTGGCACGATATTACTATCAAATCGGATATCATGGTCGGGGTATTCATAGGTCCAATACCACTGATTGCCAATGGCTTTGATGGTCAGTTGAGCTTTCGGTGTCACATCCATCATATAGAGGATTTTAAACGAAGGAAATGCAATAAAAACAAGGATAAGTACGGGAATGGTCGTCCAAATGACTTCAAGCAGTGTATTATGGGCTGTTTTCGAAGGAGCTGCATTTCTTGAAGCACGAAAGCGTACCACGACAAAAATGAGGAGGGCTGCAACGATAGAAACAATAATCCCTTCAATGATCAGAAGGGTTATGTGGAAGTCATACAGGTGTTCCATAACAGGGGTAACAGGATTTTGGTAATACATCTGCCACGGACGTGGATAATCGGCCCAAGCTAGGGTGGGGGAGAGGAAGGATAGGATTCCTAAAAGAAATTGAAAACCTCGCATGAATATCCTTATCATTTTCTTCGTATCATACGCAAGGTACAGCCTTTTCTTCAAGAGCATAGTGAAAGGTGAAAGCTTTAGCTTCTATTGGTGTAATAAGCATGGGTTCCTAGAGACGAGGGAATCCCCGCTCGGTGAGCGCACCGGCGGGGAAAAAGTGCACAATGTAACTGCTATAGAAGCAATTTTTTTTCTACATGAGGTTTATCTAAAATAGCGAACACCATTGAGTGAGTTCTTCCTGGGGCAATTTTTTTGCACTAAATCATCAAATTTGTCTGTATCGAATACAATATCCGAAATCTCACCAGATAATTGATAGGATGAAGGATCATACTCTTTTTTCAATTTATTTATTCTTTCTCGTAACTTATAAAATCCATTCCCCAATATATGAATAGGCATAATGTTATCACACAAACTGCTATGGCCGGACCAGGCTCCACCAGATATTAATGTTACGCTCACACTCATTTATGCACCATTCCAGCGTGAGCTATTCTTAGTCAAAAAAGACCTTTTCTTCATCTAAAAATTCTATGCCTTTAATGCTCCCTCTTCCAATTCCTGATCCCTGAAGGTGTAGAGTGAGTTCTTTGGTATCATCCTTAAACTCCAGTTTTGTGATATTTTTGGCCTGCCTTAAATCGAGAACTTTTAATCTTTTTAAATGCTCTAAGCCGGTAAGATCTTGGATTCTTGAGCCAAATAAATTTATTTTTTTTAATTTTTCAAGTGGTGCTGTGAATGAAAGCTTAGTAAGAGGTGTCTGCACTAGATTAAGTTCTTCCAGAGCTAGCGTATTTTCTAGTCCATCAATTTGTGAAACCCCTGAGTTTGAGAGATCTAAAGTTCTTAAGTTTTCGAGAGACCGTGGAAGGGAAAGTTTTGTAAGTTTGGATAAGTGACTTAGATCAAGTTCTTCCAGAGCAGGAGTATTTTCTAACCCATCTTCTAATCCATCAATTTGCTCAATCGCTGACCTACTAAAGTTTAATTTTTTTAAGGTTGAGTGAGATCTTCCGAGTGAAAACCCAGTAAGATTTTCTGTATAACTTACATCGATTTCTTCCAGAGCAGGCGTATTTTCTAGCCCATCAATTTGCGAAACTGCTGACCTCTTGAAGGTTAATTTTGTTAATTTTGAGAGAGGCCCCGTGAATGAAAACTTAGTAAGTTTGGATGTCTCCCCTAGATCAAGTTCTTCCAGAGCAGGCGTATTTTCTAGCCCATCAATTTGTGAAACCTCTGAGCCTGAGAGACTTAATTTTCTTAATTTTGCGAGAGGCTCTTTGAATGAAAGCTGTGTAAGAGGCGTAGCCTCTAGATAAAGTTTTTCCAAAACAGGAGCGTTTTCTAACCCATCAATTTTCGAAACGAATGCGCCTGAGAGGTTTAACGTTCTTAGGTTTGGGAGAGACCATAAGAGAGAAAACGCTTCAAGATTACCTATATTGTTTAAATCAAGTTCTTCTAGAGCAGGTGTATTTTCTAGCCCATCAATTTGTGAAATCCCTGATTGTGCAAGGTTTAACTTTCTTAAGTTTCGGAGGGGCGCTCGGAGTGGAAGCGTACTAAGCTGGTCCACCCCATTCAGGTCAAGTTCTTCCAGAGCGGATATATTTTCTAGCCCATCAATTTGCGAAATATCTGTTTCTGAGAGGTTTAACTTTCTTAAGCTTTGGAGAGACGCAGGGAGTGAAAGCTGTTTAAGGCGTGTTTTGCTTAGATCAAGTTCTTCCAAAGCAAATGTATTTTCTAACCCATCAATTTGTGAAATTTTTGATTTACTAAGATTTAATTTTCTTAAGTTTTGGAGAGAAGCAGGAAGTGAAAGCTGTTTAAGGAGTGTTTTGCTTAGATCAAGTTCTTCTAAATTAGGAACATTTTCTAATCCCTTAAGTGTCCTGATTTTTGAACCCCCAAAATTTAATTTTCGAAGCGACGTAAGATTTTCCGGAAGGGAAAAATCTCCCGCAATATTGGAGTTAGACCTAAAGTCGATACTTTCTAAATTTGGTAAACCTTGAAGGAGTCGGTTTATCGCATCTAAAGATTGGGTAGCCGGTTTTAAAGCTTTTACACCTTTAGCAAGTGTCTCACGGAAATGCTCAACTTTATCATATAAGGAAAAAATGACAGGTGTGATTTCAGATACAATCTCCTCATCATCCCAGGCAATATTAGCTAACACATTTTCAACCATTCTTTGAAGAAATGGAAGTCCTGCCTTGAATCTTGTGAAGTGTCCCTCCCAATCTGTATAATTATTGTCAAGCTTCTCTAAAAATTCGATCTTGGAGGTGTTATCGGAAAGGGCATTGGGAAATAGTTGAAGGAAAGGGTGATGAATTTTCTGATTTCTCACGTCTGGGGACGCCAATAGCCATGTAGATTCTTCAGCGGTTCCTGCATGAAGGGTATGATCATGCATCTCAAGAAGCGAATCATAATTCAGACCTTCTTTTTCTCTTAATATTTTTAAATCCTTAACTTCCATATGATTTGTTAAGGATATTAATTTAAATGAAAAAAGACTTTCTTCTCTTTCAAAGCCTTCTTCTGTTCCGCGATGCTTTACGATAACTTCTGCATCCCCAATAAAATCTCTCTCTCTCTTCGTAAGCTGAGGATTAATCTCGTAAATATAGGTGGGATTGAGTGCCGTGAAAAAAACATTCAAAGACTTTTGGACCCATCCCCTCACTTCCTTCAAATCTCCTTGGGGTAACTCTTCCAATTGAAGCTCCAATACTTTTTGATACACTCTTATAAAGTTGATAAATCCTGATGAAAGCTCATTTGTGCCTTTAACATACCGAATTTCGAACTCTCCTTGAATAATATTCAGATCTCCAACGACTTCATTATACAAAGACCGCGTCCCAATATCTCCAGCGTTAGCAAGAAAAGGAGTCTGTTTCAGGTAGAATTTCTCGAAGTTCTTAAAAAAAGGACTATGAGAAGAATATTCTCTAATATATCTTAAGTCAAACTCCCTGGTTTTTGGATTAAAGAGCAAAAGATTGCCAATATGACGGCCTGCCGTTTCGACACAGTCAGCAAATGTACGGCCTCTTACGTAGGTGTCTTTTTCCCTGAGATAGAAATAGGCTTGTCCATTGTTTAAAAGACTCATTCCTGCTTTGTAAGGAGTTAGGCTTCGCCAAAAATCGGCGAGGGTTAAATTAAAAACGTCATCAAGGGTGTAAGGGCTTTCTTTTTTCGAAATTTGAGGAAGATCCTCTTCCTTTAAGAGATCTTCTTCAGAAGAAAGGTGTTTTTCCTCATCAACAATGGTCTTATCTAGACTCTGAAGAAGAGACTCGATATCCTTTCGTGTATTAAAGTGGTAAGCAAAAAAGGCTGAAATGACTTGTTCCGTTGTATGTCGAGGATAAAGAGAGGTTTCTTGTTTTTCTAATTTAATAGATTCTTGAATATTATTTAAAAGAAGATTAATTACTTTCTTCCTAAAAGTCTCTTTCGATTTTTTAGTTTCTTCTTCTCCTTCTAATTCTTTTTCTAATCCTTCTCCTGATTCTTCTTTAAATCCTTCCAAAGTTTCAACGATGGCCTCTGAAAATTTGTTAGTTTCTTTTTTTTCAAGATTACCCGCACCTTTTAAATCTTCCACCCGTTTTGCATAATTGAGAAGCAAAGCCACTGTCCCAGGCTTTGTAACATATTTTCCAAAATTTGTGGCTGCTGTTGTTACAGTCCCTAATTGACCATTATTCGAAGGAAAGAGAATCTTAACAATCTTCCAAAGGGGATCGTCTGATTTATCTCCTGTATAGTTTCGCTCTCCAGTTTCTTTGCTGTGAAATGCCTCAAAAGGTCCATAGAAACGTATGTTTTCAATGAGCCCGCTTGCTAGAGCTACTTCTCCCAATGTAGGGGAATAGAATTCCTGATCTTTCTTAAAACAATCTGTGACGCCTTTGAAAGAAGTAGGATTTTGCTTCGCCATCGCCGAGGAAGAAAATAACATCATTGCAAAACCAAAAGGATACAGATACTTTTTAAAAACACCCATAAACATCACCACTAAAATTACAATAACTAACTACTACTATATTTATAAATAGTATACTTTAAATATTCATAAAATGCAAATTTTCAGCGAACATTTTTATTTTAACAAAAAATTAATATTCATGCAGGCTCTCACGAAGAAGGACATTTCACATATGAATTACCAATGAGTAGGAACCACTCTCCAAATGACCAATTCAAAAATTTGAGTTTTTGAAGATAAGGAGTAATATAATAAATATAGAGTGGCGGACAAATGGCCAGCTCTTTAAGTCTTTCTTAGCAACAGTTGCATTTTCTTTTAAATACTATTAGAACTGCTTGGTAAGTTTACTCATTAAAAGAGGCGCTTTTATGAAGAAATTATCGTTTGTGTTTTTGTGTACAGCTCTACTCGCTTGTATATCTTCTCTCCAAGCAAAAGAACAATACGGCATTGCCATGCATGGTGGCCTTAAATATCCTCCCACTTTCACGCACTTTGACGTTGTGAATCCTAATGCCCCAAAAGGGGGAGAATTGAAGCATGCGGTTGTTGGAACCTTTGATACTTTGAATCCATTTATTCTTAAGGGGACAGCACCTGCTCAACTTCGAGCAGCCTTGTTTGAGAGCCTCCTAAAACGATCTCCCGATGAACCCATGAGCCTTTATGGCCTGGTAGCAGAAAGTCTTGAAATCGCACCCGATCGTTCTTGGATTATCTTTAACATCAATCCAAAAGCAAAATGGAACGATGGCACTCCCATTACAGCAAAGGACGTCGCTTTTTCCTATCATACCTTTTTGGAACACGGCACACCTAATCAACAAATGACTTATAAAAAAGTTGAAAAAGTTGACGTTTTGAATGACCGGAAAGTTAAATTTACTTTTAAAAAAGTTGATGGGAAATATGACGCTGAAATTCCCCTCATCATAGGTATGATGGCTCTTATCGCAGAACATGATCTTAAAGGGAAAGATTTTGAAAAAACAGGCTTAACTCCCCTCCTCACAAGTGGGCCTTATAAAGTTGTAAAAGTTGAACCCGGGCGCAGCATTATTTATAAAAAGGATCCCAACTATTGGGGCAAGGATCTTCCCGTAAACAAGGGCTATTTCAATTTCGATACACTTCGATTTGATTACTATAAAAATGCAACCGTTGCTTTTGAAGCCTTCAAGGCGGGAGAAGTGGATATGCGCGAAGAATCGGATGTTGGAAAATGGGCAGAAGGCTATAATTTTCCTGCTGCAAAAAAAGGCCTTGTTCAATGTCTTGCGATCCCCCATCAGCACCAAGTTGGAATGCAAGCCTTTGTCTTTAATACAAGGAGAGAACCTTTCCAAGATCCCCGAGTCAGACGAGCTCTCGCCTATGCCTTTGATGCGGATTGGCTAAATAAGACAATGTTCCATGGTGCCCTAACCCGTACGACAAGCTTCTTTGATAATACTGAACTTGCGGCCAAAGGTCTCCCTCAAGGGAAAGAATTAGCTCTTCTAGAGCCTTTTCGTGCGCAATTGCCGAAGGAGGTTTTCGAACAACCTTATACTCTACCCACCTTCGAAAAAGGAAGTCGAGAGAACTTAAAAATTGCACGAGACCTCTTGAATGAAGCAGGTTGGATTACAAAAGGGGGAAAGCTTGTTAATGAAAAAACAGGAAAGCCCTTTACCTTTGAAATTCTCCTGAATGTACCCGAGAACGAAAAGGTAGCCCTGGCATTCGTACGCAATTTAAAACCGCTTGGAATCACTGCCACGGTGCGCACTGTAGATGCCGCCCAATATGAAAACCTCCGTGTGAATATGAACTTTGACATGATTATGCATTTCTGGGGTCACACCATGTCCCCTGGACAGGAGCAGGCCTTTTACTGGAGTTCAAAGGCAGCCGATGAACCAGGAACGCGGAATTACCCCGGAATCAAGAGCCCCGTTGTCGATACCCTCTGCAATACAATTACCAGCGCTAAAGAAAGAGAAGGCTTAGTAGCAGCTGTTAAAGCCCTCGACCGTGTTCTTTTATGGGGACATTATGTGATTCCTCTGAGTCATCGCAGCAAGGACTATGTCGCTTATTGGAATAAAATTGAACATCCTCCCTTGGGTCCCACAGGATTACCCGACCTTCATACCTTATGGGCAAAGGACGGGAAGTAGGATCACAATCATTCCCAAATTCGTCATCCTGGAATTTAACCCCGGATTTAATCCGGGGTTAATATCCGAGACCTAGGAAGATGCTTAAATTAATAAAAATAGTTCCATTTTGTGTGGCACTTGCCATATGCTATTTTCTAAAATATAACTTCTTCAAAGAATTTTCTGGATCCCGGATATTAATAAAAGCTAGTGCTCACATACGTTCGCTAAGCTTTTCTAAATTCCGGGATGACGATATTTTTTAGAGAAAACAACCGGGCATAACCACATTGACAAATAAGAAAAACCATCCCTTCCATCTTGTCGACCCCAGTCCCTGGCCCTTTGTGGGATCCATTGGGGGTTTGGTTACAGCCATTGGCTTTGTTCTTCTGATGCACCATCATGGGTTTTACGTTCTGCTCATGGGTCTCGCCATTGTGCTTTTCACCATGGTTGGCTGGTGGCGGGAAGTTATTATGGAATCAGAAGATACCACAGTCTATACCCCACCCGTTCAATTTGGGCTTCGAACGGGAATGGCTCTTTTCATCACCTCTGAAGTTATGTTTTTCGTGGCGTTCTTTTGGGCTTTTTTTAATGCAAGTCTTTTCCCCAGCGAAACGATAGGGGGCGTATGGCCACCGAAAGGAATTCACCCTCTCAATCCCTTTGATTATCCTTATTTTAACACCTTAATCCTTTTACTTTCAGCAACCTCCCTTACCTGGGCCCACCATGCCCTCTTAGCCGACCATCGAAAGGATGTTCTGAAAGGCATTGGAGCCACGGTTTTCCTAGGCCTTCTTTTTACCTCCATCCAAGCCTATGAATACGCCCATGCCACCTTCGGGTTTAAGGAAGGCATTTATCCTTCTACCTTTTATATGGCAACTGGCTTTCATGGGGCACACGTCATTATAGGAACTCTTTTTCTCATCGTGTGCTGGTTCCTTGCTCGCTTTGGCAAATTTACACCCGACCGCCACATTGGCTTTGAAGCTGCCGCCTGGTATTGGCACTTTGTCGATGTGGTCTGGCTCTTTCTTTTTGTCAGCATTTATTGGTGGGGATCAGGGCTTTAGGCAGCATTTCTAGGTAGTGGTACATTTCCTCTATGCGGCAATAAATCGTGTTGATAAGATCTTCTAAGGACATGGAATCTCCTGTTTGGTAATTGCTTGATAACTTTATCAAAACAGACTTCCATGTTTCCTTCTGTCACTTAAAAAACTTGCACACTGCGTTAAGCAGATTCTTAGGCTCACTATAAAGAATTAAAAGGTCCTGAGACCAATGTTGACTTTTAAAAATAAATTTGTATAAAACTCCTAATTAATCTAAGAGTTAAATATTACTTTTCGAAATTAGGCTCTAAAAAAATATGCGATCAAGCTCAGGCACATACTATAGTAGAATTGATCATTTAAGATTTTTAGCCGCATACCTCGTTTTTTTTGGCATTGTAAGTCTCTCCTTATTTCTCATGATTATATCCCCTCTAATCTTTTATGTTTCCTACTTGATCAAGGATATACAGGAGTTTCTCTATTCTTAGTCTTAAGTGGATTCATTTTTGGAAAGCTTACATTGGATAAAGAAATAGACACAATTGCATTTTACAAAAATAGAATACTACGTATTTACCCACTTTATGTGTTTTGGGGTATTTATTATTTTTATGCAAATAATTTAACCCCTATTAACTTTCTCTGTAGTATGTTTTTTTTAATTCCATCAAGCGAAGCATTCTCTGTTTCTTGGTCAGTCATCGTAGAATTACAAATCTATGCCATCCTCCCTTTTATTATAAAATTTACAAAATTAAATGGGAAAAAGTATTTATTTTTTCTACTTACTTTCTTAGTGTTTTTTAAGTTATTGATTTATATGACTTCTCAGTCATCTATTCAAACTTTTTCTTATTGGACCATTTTTGGACGACTGGATGAATTTCTATGTGGAATGATCGTTACTGTGCTTTCTGATCAATGGAAATTTTCAAATAAACTCCTACCCTTTTCTTTGCTTCTTTCATCGATTGCATCCTTAATTACGCTTTTTTATTATTTTAAGCTAGCTGGTGGATATGTTGGCATTCAAGGAATTAAGCCAAATCCATTGATTTGGATATTTCGTCCTTTGATGCAAGGCATAGCCTATGGTAGCTTAGTACTTGGATATATAAAACTTCCAATAAATATCAACAAACATATTGATTATTTTTTTGGTAAACTTGGAGAAATAAGTTACTCAATTTATTGGAATCACTCTTTTGTTATTGCTTTTTCATACCCCATATTTCTAAAACTCTTTAAAATTAATCTTGATAGCTTTTACTTAGTTTTTCTTTATTCTAATTTTTTTGTATTACCTATTTGTCTCATATTATCTTTTGTAACATATTATTTAATAGAAAAACCTTTCTTACTAAGAAGAAAAGTATATATTAAAAATTTGGATGAAAATATAAGCCCATCGAAATTAGCTAATCACCCCTTAAACACTTTTACTGAAAATACCGAAAAAAGACAAAAAGTACAGAATGCACCATAGGATGTGCTGGCCTACCTATGCGGAGATATCTTTACCCTAATCCTACACACTTAGGCTCTAGATCTCCTAAGCAAATACTTAGGCTCATTATGGAGAACTAAAAAGCCCTGTTACTAGGCCAAAACCCTCTTGACTTAATATTACAGTTTCTATTTTGGATTTGATGTTATTGCTTGAACAGCTGGCCTCACTGAACTTCCTTCTGCTCCATGAGGACACTTTCCATCTGATTCACACTTATCCCTACAACATTTCCCCTTGCAACAAATTTCTGTGGGAGCACAACATTTATCTGGAAAGCAACAAGAATGATTGTGTGGACAGCACCTCCATACACCTTTATCATCGGGGCAGCATATCTGATCAGCACTGCAAGCGTACCTCATATCGTTATAAATCCCACAGGAAGGATTCTCCGCCTTCACAGTGATAGCGCCCGTTAAAATCAGGACAAAACTTAAAATCGATAATAACTTACGCATAAGAACTCCCTTTGTTATATTTTTTCTACTGCCACTTCCCATCAATAACAGGTATAAGTTTTGAAAGAAGTTGGACTTAAACAAAAGAAAAGTCAAGTGAATCGCACCTTTTCCCTTTTCACACTTATGCTTATCCTGGTGTTACTGGGCCTCGGAACCTGGCAGCTTCAAAGAAAGGTGGAAAAAGAAGCTCTTCTCGAAACCTTAGCCCAAAGCCAGAAAAACACTGCTCTTAATGTGGATGATATTAAAACCCCTACCCTTTTTCAGCCCCTTTACGCAACAGGCCAGTTTGTTCCTGATACAACCATTTTCCTTCAATCGAAAATCCATCAAGGGAAAAACGGTGTTTATGTTTTCGATGTCTTTCAAACCCAAGGAGGACGCTATCTTCTTATTCAACGAGGATGGGCAATCAAAGAAATTTTAAACCCTCCCCAAGGAAATTTAAGGATAGAAGGAATCACAAGAGTGCCTTCTTCTCCTAATTATTTTCAGCCCGCCAATTCTCCTCCGGCCTATTTCTGGATTGATCTTAAGGCCCTGTCGCAAGACCTTAATGTCCCTCTCCTGCCCTATTACCTTGTTGCAAATACATCTCATGATCCGCGAATTCTTCCCACGCTCCCCTTCCCTCTTCCCCCCAATAACCATCTTGAATACGCCCTCACGTGGTATAATCTTGCTTTTGCCCTTGGAATTATGCTTTTGTGGAATAGAAAATATTATTTAAAAAAGGAAAAACTGTGACTGTTCGTATAACATCCCTCAATAATGGATTGAGAGTTATTACTGACGATATTCCCGGAATTGCAACAGCCACCTTGGGGCTGTGGGTTGACGTGGGAACGCGTTATGAATCTCCTGAACTCAATGGTATCTCTCACTTTTTAGAGCATATGGCCTTTAAAGGCACAACGACCCGCTCAGCCAAACAAATTGCGGAAGAAATTGAAAATGTCGGAGGACATTTGAATGCCTATACGTCAAGGGAAAACACAGCCTATAATGCTAGGGTTTTAGAAGCAAATGTGCCTCTTGCCCTCGAAATCATTGCTGATATCATTCAGAATTCAACTTTTGAAGAGGATGAACTTGCTCGCGAACGGGAAGTTATCCTCCAAGAAATAGGACAAGCCTTCGATACGCCAGATGATATTATATTTGATTATTTTCAAGAGACAGCCTTTCCCCATCACTCCCTAGGTCGACCGATTCTCGGCCGTCCAGAGATTATTCATAAAATTTCTCGGAAAGATTTAAAGGACTATATGGAACGAGAATATACAGCGCCTCGCATGGTTTTTGCGGCCACCGGTGCGGTGAATCACGAACAAATCGTAGACCTTTGCCAAAAACATTTTACACGGGTTGCAACCCACTCAACACCTACTTTTGAAAAAGCCGCTTATCAAGGAGGGACTTTTTATGAAAAACGTAATCTTGAACAAGTCCATATTTTAATAGGATTTGAATCCTGCCCTTATGACGATCCCAATTTCTATCCCCTCTCTGTTTTCTCTAGCCTCTTAGGGGGAGGTATGTCTTCGCGTCTCTTTCAGGAAGTGCGAGAAAAGCGCGGACTAGTCTATTCGATTTACTCCTTTAATACGACCTTTCGAGACACTGGTCTTTTTGGCATTTATGCAGGCACAGGTGAGGTCCTCATTCAAGAGCTTCTGCCCACGATTAAACAGGTTCTGAAGGACTTTCCTGAAACCTTAGAAGACCAGGAATTAGCACGAAGCAAAGCCCAACTCAAAGCGGGCATACTGATGTCCCTTGAGAGCACGTCTGGTCGATGTGAACAGCTTGCTCAACAAATGATGATCTATAAACGACACATCCCTCCCCATGAAATCATTGAAAAAATAAATGCCGTGACACGTGATGACATCATAAGAGCTACGAGTAAGGTGATGACAAGACCAACTACATTTGCAGCCTTAGGGCCTGGAGGAGAGATCACATGGGAATGAACTTCACTTTCCCCACAATTCCTACTCAAATTAAGCCAATGCTTAAGGTTTTCCAGGCCATGTCAATCGAAGCGTTGAGATCGACTGGCCAATATTCTGAAAGGCAGCAAGAAGATCAGCATTTGTAACTGACAAAAAGTACTTAGTAGGATCAGAAGCGCAATTTTGGAAAAGGGCTTGGTTAGCTGCTCCACCCGCGGATCCATTATGGTTAAAGAGAATCGTGTAAATTGTGATCCCATTATTTTTTAGCGTCGTACACATATTCGCCATACTTGTGTTTAAATTAGTCGTTGTTTGTGCAAAGTTGGTTGTCCCCGTTCGTCCCTCACCGAGCCGGCCATATCCCGTATAATCAGCATCTGCTGAAATGGGGGCAGCAGTAGCAGGCGCACCAGGCTCTCCCGTAGGCCAATCATACCACTGGTTCTGACCATCTGTCATAAGGACAATAACTTTCAATGTTTGTCCATAGGGTTGGGGCTCGGTGGAAGGGGTAGGCGAAGGCCATAGGCCCGTCCAATTAGGTGAAACCATCCACCAAGCAGCATCAAGTCCTATATTGATCATCGTACCACCCCGGAAAGTTGCCATCATACTACTGATCGTATTCTGTACAGTCGTTTGTGAGGCCGTTAAAGGAAGCATAGGAACTGGACATCCTAAGTTTGGTCCCACACCATTGTTTCCATCCGACGTCCCATTCCAATTATAGTTATCCCCAAAAAACAACTGAGGAGTTGTACCAGCTAGAACATGATTCGGATAAGTTGGAGTTGATCCCCAATCATTATCCCCCAAAGGATTTTTTGTTATACCCCAAGGAGGCGTGCCAAGAGAAACCGTTGATGAACTCGTCGTTCCTCGATTCAAGGGTTGACCATAAGTATATCCATGAATCAAGGTTGAAGGGTAAAGGTAAGGACCAAATGGGAAGGCTGTGGGAGTTGCATCCGTTGCATCCGTACCATTAGGATAACTTGTATAGCCAAACTGCGGAAAAGAATTAGGTGTCCGTGCTTCTATACATCCCATCCACTGACCGCCCACACTTTTACCTGCAACAGCGGGAACATTAGGATAAAGATTGGTATTGGCAACCTGTGCTTTTCCAGCTGTCGTTAACCAGTTTGTAGGTGTAAACCCAGCCATGTTAATATTCACGGTTGTTGTATACGGAACAATACCAACGTAAAGCCCTGTAACAGTATCCGTTCCGCCACTTGTCCCATTTCCTCCATATAAAATATTGACAAGTGATTGGGCTGCAGCAATTTCTCCCTGCATGGGAGCCCCGAACATTGATCCCGTATTATCCAGGGCCAACACAACTTCTGCACCTTGAACCTGAACTTGAGCTTGAGAGTTAGCCGTTGCTGCAATTGTAGGTTTTCCTAAGAATTGCATAATTGTTGTATTGATCGTTCCTGTTGCCGTGACTGTTACGACTTGATTGTTTGATGAAAATGTAAAGGTAGGCCCACTGACCGTCGCAATAAAATTTTTAGGAATATTCGCATTAAAGATTGCTGTTCCTTGCTGCGTCATGTTAGCCGTTGTCCCACCAGCTTTTGCAGCTGCAATGGCTGCTGCGTCTGACGCTCCTGTTATAACAGCATGTACATAATAATCACGCCCCACATCAATGGAAAGCCCTAACATGCCAAATACAGGAATAAGAGCAAGAGCATAGATAATGGCCACAACTCCAGCATCTTTTCGAATAATATGTGTCCCTTTATAATATTTTTCTCGTAACTTTTTGAAAAAGAGCATTTTTGTTCTCCCTAAATTTTTTTATTGTACTTTTTATTTATTAACAGGTTCTAAATTTCTTATGAAACATTATCCTGGACTTAATGTCGTCATATCTCCTTGACGAGGGACTGCCGCAGCTACTGCATAAATACTTTGAGGCGTAGCCGAAAGAACATAACCTGGGAACAGCGGCGTAAAATTGTAAAAAACTTCTGTAAAAATAACAGCCTGACCATTAGTCAGGGTCATTCCTGCAGGTACACTTGCCGCACTAATTTGACTTCCTCCCGCCCCTCCTGGGAAACTCTGTTGCCATAAAACCGCAACTTTTGCGCCAGCTGGTGTATCAGGCACTCCCACTGCAGTAACAACAACGTTTCCATTCTGAGTAAAATTGAATGGCTGAGCAATTAAAACAGAAGCTTGTAACATACTATTTAACTGGGATTCCGTTACAGGGCCCCGGGTGACAATGTTGCTAATTTCTTGAGCCGTCCGGTTCATTTTATTATTGCAAAAAATCAATTCAGAAACATCATAAAGGCCAATCAATGTTATCAACATAAAAGGCAATAAAATGGCAAACTCAAGAGCTGCCACTCCTTTATCTATTTTTCCAATTCTTTCTTTAATCCACTCATACATAATCTATCCTCAAAATGGTTCGTTTTGGACAACAGCAGATGCTGTAAGAGTTATAGATCCATTTCCAGTAGGCGACAAAAGTGTTCCAAGCATAGGTGTAAAAAAAGTCCAATTATAGGAAAGGGTATAAAGAACATCTTGATTAGCCGTCCCAAAATTCTGGGTCCCACCGGTTGGCGCATTGGCAAGAGTGGGCATAGCTGAAAAGCTTGAATATGGTGTAACAGTAAGAACGAGATTTGTAGGATTTACAAGACCAAAGCTATATTGATCCGCTAGAGCTATTGCAGTTTGTGAGGATGTTTGTCCCGCCACACTACCTCCCGTACGCCCAAAACGTGAAACTTGAAGAATCGATGTCTCTAGGGATGTTTGAACGAGAAGAATGGCCCCAACTTCAAAAATCCCAAAAAAAACTAAAAAAAATACAGGCGCAATTAAGGCAAATTCGACAGCTGTAGCCCCTTTATTGTCTACTGCATTAACTTTGCCTCTCCTGGATTTGAAAGGCCACAAACTGCTTAACATTTTTGTTTACCTCAGTGCTCAGAAACCGAGTCTCTTAAGGCCCTCCTCAAATAACTCCTGCCACACATTAATTATAGCTTAATAATGGTTAAGAAATAGTTAAAATACTTACCTTTGGAGCTACAACGGTCACGCTTTTAGTGCGCCATCGTTTCTATAACCTTTATCACCGCAGGGCCCATGATCACAATGTAAATACAAGGAAAAATGAAGAGCATCATAGGGAGAGATAATAAAACAGGAAGTTTGGCTGCTCTTTCTTCTGCTTCTACCAAACGGTCTTGCCGAAATTGTTCTGAGACATTACGCATTGTTTGTGCAATAGGCGTTCCATATTGTTCGGCTTGTATAATATTTGCAATGATCGATTTAAAATAAGGAGAGTCCATACGATCGCTAAAATTTTGTAAGGCTTTAGTTCGGTCTGAAAACATGTTCAACTCAATAGATAAAAGGGCAAGCTCAAATCCCAAATCGGGACTCAGTTGAGAAACTTCCCGTGCAACTCTTTGGACTGTTGCAGTAAGGCTTAATCCCGCTTCCGTGCAGATGACCATAAGATCAAGGGCTTCAGGAAAAGATTTTCGAATTCGTTCTTGTCTGTTCTTAACAAGTCTTTCTAATACAACGTCCACCATATATGATCCAAATAAACCAGCAATTATAATTGCTAATATTTCATATATAATTGGCCAATGGGTGAAATAATAGAGGAATAGAGCAGTGATCAATGCAGGGGGGAAAATCATTAAAATTTTAGCACTGCCATAGAGAAGAGCGGCATTCTCTGATTTAAGTCCCGCTCTAATAAATGTTTTTTTCAGAGATTCCCGCTCATTCTTGCCCAATTTTTGAAACTTATCAATAAACCGCCTCAACCACCGTAACGTTTGTTCCCCTTCACGCTTATAGATCTTTTTTTCAGTAGGATCTTCTTGAATCATCTGTTCTTTATAACGCATGAGTTCTTTAAGTCTGTCTTTAAAAACATCTTGCCGACGAAATTTGGAAAATAAAGACAGCATAAAGTATAAAACACAAAAAGCCAATATAAATGAAAGTATATCTACAGTATTCAATATCTTTAACCTCCTCCTAATAAATGTCTTTGTAAGCCATCCGAATCATCATACCAATCCCTGTAACCAACATTCCTCCTCCAATAAGAAGGAGCATATGACCTTTCTCTGTATAAAACAAAGGATCCAGATAATGAGGGCTACTAACATAAACTGCCCCTGTTAAAACAAAGGGGATTGCCGTCAAAATCATCGCTGTAACACGTACTTCTGCTGAAAGGGCTTTTATCTTTTTTCGTAAGCTTTGACGCGAACGAATAATTTTGGCAAAATTATCGGTTGCTTCCGCAAGGCTACCACCTGTTTCTCTTTGCAAAACTAAAACAATTGCAAGCATCCGAAACTCATCAACCCCAAGACGGTTAGCCATATCCGCAAGAACGGCTTCTGCTGCCTCTCCGAGACGCATTTTTTCACTAATCGTGTGAAATATTTTTCCGCTAGGGCCTTTTTCCTGTTCTGCCACCATCTCAAGAGCACGATCTGCGGAATATCCTGCCCGTAAGGCGCGCCGAATCACATCCAAAGCGATCGGGAACTCCACTAAAAATTCGTTCCTACGTCGAGATGTAAGAATAGCCACGAAAGCCCACGGCAAGGCAAAACTGAAAGCTGCTCCTATTAAACTAGACAATACGATACTTATGTGCCATAGGAAATGAAGAAAGAAACAAACGGATAATCCTATCAAACCACATAAGACTAAGAAGACAACAGGGTTGATATCAAGACCCGCGTGTTGGAGCCATTCCCTTAGCCCTTCTACCCTCTGTAATTTACTTTTAAAGTATGTATCTGGCGATCCCTGATCTTTTAAAAGAGATAACGCTTCTTCCTTCTCTTTTTGAGAAACACCTCCAACTTCAGTAAGACGCTTTTTCCAGTCTAGGATTGTTTCACTTCCTTTACGAAAGCGATAGAAAACAATAAAGAATATGTAGCCTATGAGTACTACTAGCGCTCCAAACAGGGGGATAATATTACTTTCACTCATAAATCTCCCCTTATCGCTTCTTTTAGTTCTTTATCTAACCCATACATTCGAGCTCTACCAATAAAGTGAGGAGTTACGCCTGAGGCTTTAAAAACACCACGAATCCGCATTTGACCGCTCGTCGGATCTACTACATCTTCCTGATATTCAAATTTAAAGAGATCGTGAGTCATAATGACATCTCCTTCAAGTCCAGTAATTTCAGCAATTTCCGTGACACGTCGAATTCCGTCTCTCATTCTCTCCGTGTGAACAATCAAATTAATCGCACCTACTATGAGCGAACGAAGCACCCGAGTCGGCATTTCATAGCCTGCCATTGACAACATATTTTCTAGGCGAGTAAGGGCTTCTCGAGGGCGGTTCGCGTGGATTGTAGACATGGAACCATCATGACCCGTATTCATGGCTTGAAGCATGTCAATGGTTTCCTCTCCCCTGACCTCACCGACAATGATTCTGTCAGGTCGCATACGTAAGGAATTTCGTACCAGCTCTCGTATCGTGATTTCTCCTTCACCTTCAATGTTGGGAGGACGACTTTCAAGTCGCACCACGTGCGGTTTCTGCAAACGAAGTTCAGCTGAATCTTCAATGGTAACAATTCGCTCGTTTGGATCAATGAGTTGAGACATGGCATTTAGGAGAGTCGTCTTTCCCGATCCTGTCCCTCCTGAAATCAACACGTTAAGACGACTCGCTGATGCAATTTTTAACAGGATAGCCATCGGCTCTGAGAGATTTTCATTTTCTAGCATTCTATCAAGAGTAATATTTATAGTAGAAAACTTACGAATTGAAATGGAAGTCCCATCTAAGGAAAGAGGTGGCATAATGATATTCACACGACTCCCATCTGCAAGACGGGCATCAACCATAGGGCTTGACTCATCAACCCGCCTACCAACACGACTTGCAATACGTCTTGCTATTTGCTGAAGATGGGCTTCATCATGAAATTTGATATTAGAAATTCTTTCAAGTTTTCCCTTGCGTTCAATATACACATTTTGAGGACCATTGACTAATATGTCTGTAACTGACTCATCATGAGTGATTTCTTCAAGGGGACCAAGTCCGATCATATCATCCACGAGGGAGGACGCTATTTGTTTTTGTTCCTTTGCATTTATCTGAATGTTATTTTCTACTGTAAAATCAACGATAAATTTTTCTATTTCATGTCGTAAAGTATCTGGTGACATTTGACTGGCAGCAACCAGATCTATTCTTTCCATGAGCGCTTCATAGGCCCTAACTTTAAAGGTTTTCATTAAATCAGATGTAGGCTTATTATCACTAAAGCTCTTTGATTGGGGCATCAATGGCTGATTCTGCTCCAATCCTTCCTCAAAAGAACTATCGGTTCCATTATTACTGCCCGTCTTTCGACCAAAGCCGCCCATTTGTTTCTCATTTTCATTGTGATCTGGAAACAGTATATATTGGAAATAATTAAAATTATTTTAATTTAATGTTTTGAAGAAAACGTTCGAATATACCTTTTTCTTTCTCCAACTCTTTTATCCCTTGCACATTATTCGCTATCTTTCTTATGGAATCAGCTAAGGAATCATCTGCTGCCACCAGTGTTTTTCCTCGATTAACACATTCCATGGAAAGTAAGGGATTATAAGATATTATATGATCAATTTTTCGCTTAAGTGTCTCTTCATATTCATCAGCACTTACGTCACTTTTCCGAGATGTCTCAACTTTATTCATCACGAAAATAACTCGATGATCAACCCCTTCACCACCAAAAAGACGAAGGAATCTCCCTGAATCTCTGAGACCTGCAAGGGAAGAGTCTGTCACAAGAAGTAATATTTTGGCATTTTCTAACACAGCAAGTGTACTTTCGTTAGAATAGTGGGGAACGTCAATGATGACATAATGAAAGAGTTTTGATAAATACTCCAAAAGTTTTTCTACCCCCTCAACTTTATATTTTAAGGGTTCCTCAAGGGTCTCTTCCGTGCTCAGAGCATAAAGATGTTCATTCACAGGAATTAAAAGTCTTTCAAGATAAACTTGATCAATTCGTTCTGGATCTTCAAGAGCATCCTTAAGTCCTAAATTGGGCTTAATATCTAGGTAGAGGGACACCGTCCCAAAATGAAGGTCTAAATCTATAAGGACCACACGACGAAATTTTTCGCTTGCAAGAATAGCTGCAAGATTTGTAGCAATAAAAGTAGATCCGACTCCCCCCCGTGATCCAGCAACTGCGATAATCTTTCCACGCCTGGATGGGACGCCTTTTCCCTTCTCCTCACCCAAAATCATCGTTTTGAGAGCACGCCCTATTATTTGTGAAAGTAATGGACTCACGACATATTCAAAAATACCCAGCTTCATTAAATCTCGATAAAGCCCAACATCATTTTTTTTACCAACTGCTATCAGGCTAATACCCGGCTCACATAATTCTGAAAGCCGACTAAGATCTGAAACGGGTAAATCTGATTTTGAAATATCAATAATAAGATACTGGGGAGATCTTTGAAGCGAAAAATATTCGATGGCTTCCTTTACGCCACCATTAATAATCTCAGTGTTCTTTATATTATTTTCTTTAAAAACGCTACGAATTACTTCTATATCTTTTTTATCTTCAAGGAAAGCTATAAGTTGAATCGTTTCAGCGCTTGAATCTGCCATAATTTAATATGCTCCACCTGCACCAACAGCGCCACCAGCAGCCGACGCGCCTGAAGTTCCTAGACCCGTTGTTCCTGGAGATACGTTCGTTGAAGTATCGATGAGTGCTTTCGTTTTATCTTTACGATAACGATCAATGCCTGCAGCTATAACTGTTCCATCTGAATCTCCTAAGGCACGACCCTTCACCAAATCCCTCGGATTAGCAACCATCAAACCTAAATTGGCTGTATCAGCGCACCCATGGTTACTATGAGCATAGGCTTGTCGAGCATCTCCAATGGGTTGAGAGAAGTCTCCACATGAGGGAGGAATGACAACATAACGTTCAATCGTTAACACAACACCAGATTCAGGACGGTTTTTGTGATGTATATGATGCTTATGACGTGATTCACTCTGATCAGACTCTACAGTGATTAGGTCATATGGAATTCCAAATATAAGGAGCTCACGCTCAATGTCTTTAATTCTCTTTTCTGAATGTCCACCACATTCTTCAATTATGACCGACACGGCCAATGGTCTTGCAACGGTAGCTCTTAAGTATCTATGAAGTTCGAGCTTTTCACGTTTATTCATAGAACTTTCATGAGCAGGATAATTAATGACATAAGTAAAAATTGCACGATCCACTTTGTTTTCTTTTGGGCTTTGTGCCGGCGTCCACTCTGCAACTTCCGGCGTACATCCTGCAACAAGAGCAAAAAGAAAGGCGCTGATTTTATTGATTTTCATTTTTCCTCGATTGATTCATTTATATTTGAATATATCCCTGTTTATTCGATACTAAATCCTGCAGGCCCCATCAAACGAACTCCTCCCGGACCGTATGCAGGGGCACGGCCTTTTTCGATACCTTGCTTGATAAGTTTTCGTTCAAAAACTTGCTCAACTAAGGTCGCATAATTTAGGCCATCTGTAGGCAAGATCATTTCTCTGCCGGAGCTTGGGCTCACAATATAAGGTGTTATCAGGAATACAAGTTCTGTATCCTCTCTTTGAAAAGCGTTTGAACGAAAAAGAGCTCCTAGAACAGGGATGTCGCCGAGTCCAGGTAAGGAGTCAATGGATGAAGTAATCTGATTTTTCAAAAGTCCTCCGAGGGCAAAAGTTTCTCCACTCCCCAATTGGACGGTTGTCTCGGCTCGACGGGTTAAAATTCCTGGAACTGTCGTACCATCAATCGTAATACCCGTTGTAGAATCAAGTTCACTCACCTCCGGTCGGACATGGAGGCTAATCAAGCTTCCATCTAAAACCGTCGGGGTAAAAGCAAGACTGACACCAAAATTTTTAAAATCAATTGTAATATTCCCTAATTGTTGAGGAACAGGGTAGGGAAATTCACCTCCGGCAAGGAAGGTTGCAGTCTCTCCTGAAATGCAGGTCAAATTTGGCTCTGCCAACACAGTTAACAGATTATCTTGCGCTAGCAAATCGATGGCTACGTTTAGATTATCACGCAGACCATGAAACCCAAAACCAATACTACTAACTTCCTGACCGGGAATGGTTTCAGTTGGCTGAGTTATGCTCGTTACGTCATTTGAAACGATAGGGGTTGCTGTAAAAGGAGCCCGGTTTATGAGAGTTCCTAATTTAAATTTTCCTCTATTAAAGATTACAGTTTGCCAATCGAAACCGAGCTGATTAAGTACAGTTCTTGCAACCTCTGCAACTTTAACGCGTATGTTAACTTGAATTGGCGGTCTTATCGTAAGGCGATTGACAATGATTTGGTCAGACTCTTTCCCTTTTTTGAGGTATTTATCAGCCAAAGACCTTATATCATCTGCTATTTTAGGAGAATCGACCATGCCCTCTAAAAGGATACCTCCAGGAAGTGACGTAATCTCCACAAGTCCATGAGGATCATAAGCAGCAATCAATGTTTTGAGATGGGTGAGGTCAGGAGTAACAATAACTTCGGCATTTAAAACTTCCTTGCCCTTCGAATCCAGAGCAATAAGCTTCGTTGTCCCTATAGATTTCCCAAATAAATAGACCATATTCCGATTACTAAGTTGGACATCTGCAATTTCTGGGTTCGCAATAAAAACTTCCGAAACACCATCATCAAATCTTATAATTTCTGCGTTATCAATACCAATATTAATCTTTTTGGCATACGCACCCGACAGAAATAGGAAAGACATCGAAATAAAACAAGCACCAAGGAAAGCTTTTTTCTTTATGCCCGTTAACCCCATCAGGGTTGTCATCTTCATCAAAGATCCCGTCCTATTTATTAATTTTGTGTGCTTGAAATATGAAAGCACTTTATTTCTCCTGCATTTTAATTTCAGTTTTTTCTTTTCCACGCATTATGGTAATCGTCTCTTCTTTCTGGGGTGCTTTTTTTGGCAAAGTTCCCTCATGCTCAACATGGGCAGTTGCATCAAGACTATGCAAGCTTAAACTTATGGTTCCTTCCTTAATAGCCGCTGTTATATGCTCTGCCTGAACAGGTGTAACTTCGAGTGTAGCTACATGCGGGACGTTTTTTGGTTTCTCGTGAGTATCACTGAGCTCAGTATCTATAGCTAAGACTTTTACCTTGGTGGCGATCGTTTTGCTTTCACCAAATTGAGCTCCCGCTGCGGGAGTAACGGATTTAGATAAAATGACATCTACATAATCACCGGGGGCAATAAGACCACTGCTAGCACTTTGTGCCGTAACATCAATGGAAATAGCGCGTAGACCAGGAGCAACAACAGCAGCCAAAATTCCTTTCTCTCCGGGCTTTACAAGACTCGTAGCGGTAATTGGTTCACCTTTCTCGAGATGTCCCCGCACAATAGACCCCACTAAGTCTGAAGGTCTCACAGTTCCTTCTTTGATATAGTTTGAATTCATGGAGTTTTGAGGCCATTCCTGCAAAACGATGTCACCTGGTTTAATTTTGTCTCCTTCATGAAGGCTGTTCCCGGCAACAAATATTTTGGTTAGATGGGCTGGTTGCACCGAGATTTCTTGTTTTGGTTTTTCTTGTTTGGTAAGAAAAAACCTTGTAAGAAAGGCTACACCTATGGCTAATATAAGAGCAAGTATCAACCCTATAATATCCTTAAGTCTCATTCTTGTTTCCTCTTTAAGAAAGCGTTAATGGGTGCATTAGCATTGTTATGATGGATCCTATTGCAATAGCAACGCCATAAGGAACCATATTTGAGCTAATATTGTCTCGTTCCCCTGTTTCAGGACCTGCCCCACTCCATATCCATAGATATTGCAAAACTGGATAACGATTTTCGAATCTTTGAATCTTACTCCAGAGCCAATCAGACAGTCGCGCGATATGATCTCTTAAAAGTAAATATATAATAGCGATCCCACCCCCAATAACGGCAATAAGAAAAATAAGTTGTACAACTCCTGGAAACCCTGCCCAAAGAGAAACGACAGCTAAATATTTGGCATCCCCACCACCAATCGTTTTAGCTGCATAAAGGGCAAGCGTCACAAACAATATGACCCCAAAAACCACAAGAGAATTTAATATAATTTCATATCCCATATAGAATGGTGCACAAAGCCCATAAAGCACCAAAAGTATACCTAAGAGAAGATTGGGTATTCGATAAAAACTAAAGTCATAAACCCCAATGACCACATTAATAAGGATGTAGATTGTTTTGATGAGAATAAGAGCCATATGAATACCCTAGTTCCTTTCTTGCCACTTTCGGGTTTCATCTAAAGGCGTTGTATGATCCTTAGGAATGAGACCAGAATATTCTCTTGTTTGTTGAACAGCCTCAAAGTAGGTCACATTATTCATAACCATATCATCGGGGAGATCCATTCTCCCGATTTTCTTTGCCATTTTCATATCACCAGCAAGTCCATATGCCAGAGAAAGGTTTTGCCTGATACGTGGTGTGACGTTAGGTGAACGTACGAGTCTTTCTAAAATGTGAATAGCCTCATGTACATTGCCACAAAGTGCCATTGAAAGGGCTAGGTTGCTTTCATAAGAAATATTGGTCGGATCAAGTTCCAGCGCTGCCCGATAGTTGGCTTGAGCCGTTTCATGCTCATCTATCATATCAAGTGCCATACCATACCCATTATAGGCGTTAGCATTTCGGGGATTTAATTTAAGCGCACCATCAAAGGAATTGATGGCGTTTTCGGGTTGATCAACAAGAATATAAACCAATCCTAATCCTGCATAAACTCTCGAGGATCTTGGGAATAAGGTAATGGCTTTTTCAAATGTGTTTTTGGCTTCAACAAGAGCATTTGCATCGATAAGCGACATTCCCAAACCGACATAAGCTTTCTCACATCCCGGGCATTGTTTTATAATATCTCGATAATCGCGAATGGCTTGGGGCACATCTCCACGCCTCCGTGCTATTTCTGCTGCTTGAATATTTGGATGGTCTTCATAGGGAGGAGAAACTAAATCAGAAGTAACGACATCAACAAGTCCTAAATTAGAAGTCACTATGTTAGGGGTACACCCCCCCAAAAGAGCACTAAAGCTCATTATCCAGACCATTCCCCAAGACTTCATAGCCATGCATTCCTGTCAAACAGATTTATTATTATGATTGGTGGGAACCATACCATAAATTTTAATAAAGTCACAACGGTGTCTTATTTTTTTTTGATTTTGGATAGATCGTTGCAAAAAAACAACTCCTTTCCTAAATTATTCCTGGACATTCTCTTACAAAATATGAGAGATACAACAACGGCGGTTTAAGTTTTTCTAAGGCTAAATGACACAAGTTTCAAAATCAGTTCCCTCTATCCCTCTTAGCATCTGGGCCCTAGGGGGCGTTTCGTTTTTAATGAAAGTTTCTTCGGTGATTGTTTTTAGCCTCACTCCCCTTTTTGTCACCCAAGTTTTAGGGGCAAGCATTCTTACCGTAGGGTTTCTAGAGGGTTTCGTTGAAGGCACAACCCTTTTCAGTCGAATTTTTTCAGGAATTTTAAGTGACGTTATTCATAAAAGAAAAGGAATTATTGCCTTTGGATATATTTTAGCGTTAATCTCTCGCCCAATTTTAGGCCTTTCAACCGCTATGGGGGGAGTATTTTTAGGAAGGGCCTTTGACCGTATTGGAAATGGATTAGATGCAACCCCACGAGACGCCCTTGTGGGCGATCTGGCTCCTCCCGCAATTAAGGGAGCCTGTTACGGACTTAGAGAATCTTTATCGCGCGCAGGCTCTAGTGCAGGAGCACTTTTGCTTATGGGTCTTTTGTGGTTAACGCCAAACAATTATTCCCTTATATATTGGCTGGGGTCTATCCCAACCGCCCTTGCATTGATCGTCCTTCTTGCTTTTGTTAAAGATCCCCTAAGTGAAAAATTTCAAGCCAAAAAGATAAAGAAGAAGCTAAAATTCAATGATATTTTAAATTTGTTCAATGATATTTTACATTTGCCCTTGATTTTTTGGTTGACCTTGCTTTTGAGCGGCATCTTCATGCTCTCCAATTTTTCGGGAGCTTTTCTAATTTTAAGTGCGGAAAAGACGGGTATCGATACTCATTTAATACCCCTCGTCATGGTTGTCCAGAATATAGCTACAGCATGTATTGCATACCCTGTTGGATATCTTTCAGATATGATGGGAAGACGTTCAATGATGACTTTAGGAATTTTGCTCGTCATTCTCTCAAACCTTCTTTTAGCGATGGGGGGATCCATTTATATTGTTTTAGGAGGTGTTTTTCTTTGGGGAGCTGAAATGGGGATCACTTTAACCATCTTGGCTATTTTACTCGCTGACACTTGCCCTCAAAATTTGAGGGGAACGGGTTTTGGAATTTTCCATATTGTTAACGGGATCTGTTTGATCATAGCAAATATTCTCTCTGGATGGATCTCCTACAAGTTCGGTCCTTCTTACATGTTCTATACAAGTGCTGTTATAGCTGCTTGTTCATCTCTAGTGTTGCCATTTATACACAAAAAATCTTCATGAAGATCTTGCCAGTTGCTTGTGCAAAAGTTATGCCTTGTTCAAAGATGCTGAAAATTGTACGTTATGGGCAAATTAAATTTTTTTAAAAAAAATGGGAATAGAGGCTGATCTATGAGGAAGAAAATAACCAATCTTTCTGCTGGCACTTTATTTGATACAGTTTTTCCTCGGTCTTTAGCTTTAGTTATAGGACTAACATTTATTTACATAGGATGTGAACAAGCTCGGGGAGAGACAAGGGAAACTCCGGGACTTCCTATTGCACGCCTTGCACTTCCCTCGATTTTGCCTAATAAAAATGTTGTTTCTCCTACAGGGACTCTTGTTGGAGAAAAAGTCATCGAACTTGGAATGATGATACAAGAGGCAGAAGGACGCGCGAATTCCATCATCGAATCCCTTCGTGAGGGGTATGAAAAAGCCATAATAGAAGTCAATCAATATCACTTGATCGTAAGTGAGATTGAAGCCAAGCTTCAACTTGGAACAACCCCGTCAAACCCTAGACTGGTTGAGATGGGAAACTATGCCCTACAACAATTAGATGAAATCTCTGATACGATTAGCATGTTAGATGGTCTAGCTGCAGGGTTTTCTAAGAGTTCTGAACACATCCTTGTTCTCTCTGCCCAAATTGAAGATGCTCTTCATGCACCTGGAGCCGTCGACGAAGACCATGCCCACCTTATCTTAATGTCTGACGAGCTTTCGGCAGTGAATGAAGTCATTTCTCAAAGTCTTGATATCCTTAATGCCAATACGGTGAGACAAAGCCAATGGCTAAGTGCCGAACGCATTCATTTAGCAAACCTTTCCGCAGCAATTGATAAAGGAAAACTCAGCGTCACCTCTCATGGAAGCGTTCCACAATATCCATTGCCAGTCGTTCTTCCTGAACTACCTTCCCCTCTCATTGATCCTCCTAAAAAAAAACAAGATCTAAGCCAAATCAAAAGCAAAAAATTGCAAGATAAATTAATCTCAGAGGCGCCCCCTTTTGCACCAATCCATCAAGAGGTACTTGAGGAAATAGCTCAATCATCTAAACATGAAACGGCTCTTGCTGCCCCAGTCTCTGAAACGCATGAAAACAAACATCGGGAGATCATCCGCGAAACTCCCCCCCTTGCATCTGCTGCTCTCGTTCCCTCTGCACCTGCACATGAAGACATATACCAAGAAGTAGCGCATGAAGCGCCACCCTCTGCACCTGTTTCTCTTGTCCCTGTCCCTCAAACACATGAAGACATACATCAAGAGGTAGCTCATGAAGCGCCACCGCTTGCCCCTCTGCCTGTTGCTCAAAACACTCACGCTCAGCATGAAAAGGTTCCTCAGATTTCGACTGTCGAAGCTATCCCAGCTAAGTCTGTAATTCCCCCTTCCCCGCAACCTCCTATTGAACAACCGCTTCCCTTAATTTCCGTCGCGGCTCATCCTAAAGTTCAACCTCTCTCTGAGGAAATCGTGGCTCATTCTGAGGAAGAAACCACTCCGCTACCTTCTCAAGAACAAAGTAAGCCTTCAGAAACGCTTATATCATTTTCTACGGCGGCTAAAGAAAGACCTCCCTTAGCTCATTTAGGTTCCAATCAAGAGGTATGGTCCCAAAAATGGGTATTGGTTTCCTCAGCAAAAAGAGGGCTTAAAAGCTCTCCAAACGGCTTAGAAATCGTGAATGTTGTGGGAGAAAAGGGACCCTCCGATCGAGGAGAAAAAGTCAAAAGTCTCCTCATCAAAATGGGCCTTAGACCCGAACAACTTCACGTCATCAATGCCAAAGGCGAAGAGAATCAAGCCGGACAGGTTTACATATTTGGTGGACAGTGAGGGTAAGTTTATGAATTGGTTCCCCTGCTTTCGCAGGGGCCGTAATGATGACTGGGTGCTTGTACCCTTATAGCTTTCTAGATTCTTATGCCCCGTACAAATAGCGAAACGTCTTTGTAAGCATTCTCTGTAACTGGCCTCTCATTTGTTCAATGGAACGAAGAAAATAAGCCTTAAAATCGTTGACGACGTTAATATGATGCTTCAAGTTTGCTCTCATTTCTCTGATTGGCTCAATAGCTCTAGCTCTCGTCATTTTCTGATCTTCTGTGCTTAATTCGTTGAAACCGTCACCTAAAAATGGGAAGAGAAAAGAATATAAACTTCTACCGTGTTCATTAGATTCAGATGTTAAGCTGAGAGTTAGAAGAGCTTGAGAAAGATCGAGTTTATCTTCTCCCAATAGAGCAAGAGCTTTTTCAGTATATTTTAGCAGTTTATTAAATTCTTTCTGCATAACTTTTTGGTCAACGTCCAAAACTGTTGGTTCGAGAAGGTCAAGATATTTCTTCCACACCATGGACGTATATTTTTCACCATTTATTGTATAATAAATACCATCTGTTTTATAGGGCACCCTTCCTTGGTTGAATGCTAAGGCCAGCATCTCTATATTTCTACCTGTAGCAGCTCCCGTTTCTTCATAAGGATAGTAAAATTCAACCGGAATTAATAAACCTGGAATGCGACTTAGCTTTTCAAAAAATTTCCTATACTTGTTCAAAATATCTAAAGCAATTCCAGCACTATTTTCTAAGCATTTATTTTGTGTACTGTCCTTATAAGTTGAAGCATAAACGCCCTTCAGGTATCCAACATAAGCGATTAGCTCTTCGAATTGTTCAATGTCAATGGGACTAATACTTTCAGCCGGCAAAGATGGGACCTCAGTTTTCTGCCACTCCAAAGGAGGATGAGAAAAACGATTATGTAAAAAACACGAGCTGCCACTTGTATCGCCAAAGTGATCATATAGAACATAAGCCTTAGAAGCATATTTTACAGCTCTCTTGAACGCTTCCCTTTTTTCAGGAGAAGCCGGTGGTAGACTTTCGAATTTTTCAATATGTATTGTAGCAAGCTTTTGTGTGCTTTTCTTAAATCCCATTTTATGGCCCAATATATAATAATGTAGGTAAGTAGGATTAATATTTTCGCTTCTTCCAAGCCTGCGAAGAGCTCTAAGGTCGCCTTGTTTTGCTGACTCTGCTTGATGCTCTTCATCTTCAAACGAAAGGAGGTGTGCTTTCGTCATTGGATCAAATAAATTTCTTTCTATACCTTCAGTTACTTTAACGCGCGCCTTTGACCATGACTCTTCACGTTTCGCTAATTTAACGAGAAGCTCCTTTTTGTAGTCTTCATATTCTTCAATTTCATATTCATCGTGCTCTTTTTTGATCTGACTATCCACAAATTCAATCTCTTCAGCGATTACATTATAATTTTTAAGAATTTGATAAAGGGCGAAAGGACACATTTGATCAGCAGCAAGATGAAGGTAATGCTGCGCCCGATCCGTCATTTCTTCACGTGTCAAAGAATCATCTTCAGAAGAGATTCCCCATTTTTTTGTATGCATCAAATATAAAATAAATTGGGCTTGAGCATCTCCTTTGCTCGCTCGCATTTGAACTCTCTTGACAACTTCTGGATAGCTCTCATGACCTAGACATGTCAGTGGGGAAAAGAAGTTTGGGCAAAACGAGTGAGAAGACTGTTCACGGTCTCTCCCTCAGAAAGAGGAGCCAGATCCCTCTTAACAGTGGTGGAATAGGGGAGCTTCAATGCGGCCATTATGATCTTGTCATCAGACCAATTTTCAGGAGATTGGGACATGAGAAGTGTAGCAAAATCTATATCCGTGAGAGTCTCTCTGGGGAAAAAACCCCTAGCAACCAAATGAAAGAAATGATCTCCCTCCGCTCCAGGCAAAACGCCCGTTTTTGCTGCATCAAGAAGATCCAAAGTTTCCCAAGCCTTTTCAAAACCGGGTTCCCTTCTAAATTTACTTTTCCTCTGTCCGCCATAGCGAAGGGAAACGTTATGGAGAGCGTCAAAAGTAGCTTCCTTCCCCTCTTTTCCCTCTCCCTCGTCTGTCCCCTTCTCGGTTTCCTTTTCTTTCTTTTTTTCTGGTTGTTTCTGGCCCTGATATTGAGTGCCTTGAGAATTTTCTTCCTCTTCCATAGACCATGCGGGTTGGGTCAAAGAGACCATCATACTTATTAAAGCTATGATACTGACTTGCGTTTTCATTGTTAATACTCCTCTAAAAATTTTAATGTAATATGCATATAATTATATTAAATATAATGTAAAGTAAATAATTTTTTATTTGCATTTACCCACCCATCCCACAGATGGGTGAGTAGTTACTTTTAGTTTATACTTATCCTCCCTCTAAGATGTCTGGATTGCTTCGGAGCAAATCTCCTCGCAAAGGCGGGTACGGGGAGGCCATCATTGCTGTAAAGGTTACGGAATTCGTTGACAAAACTGATATAGAAGAAACTTCTCTTGTCGAGGTGTTAAATTCGAATCCTCTTCTGAATTCTGCTTTTCTGCCATTCTGCAACACTGTTCTCTGCTACACTGCCTTCTTCTCTCTTAACTTCTTCCAATACGCAAGCCGCTTTTGGATATCACGCTCGAACCCTCGTTCAACGGGTTCATAGAAAGTCTTCCGTCCCATTTCCTCCGGAAAATAATCTTGCCCTGAAAATCCTTCAGGCGTGTCATGATCATAAATATACCCTTCCCCATACCCTTCTTTTTTCATCAGTCCTGTCGGTGCATTCAGAATGTGTTTTGGGGGCATGAGGGAACCAGAGGTTCTAGCCTCCTTTAGTGCTTGAGGATAGGCCCGGTAAATGGCATTGGATTTGGGAGCCGTTGCTAAATAAATCAAGGCTTGCACCAGAGCAAGCTCCCCTTCTGGAGATCCCAAGCGTTCGTAGGCTTCAACTCCGGCGAGCGTCTGAACTAAAGCTTGAGGATCAGCAAGTCCCACATCTTCTGATGCAAAACGAATCATTCTACGACCAATATAAAGGGGATCTTCTCCCCCCTCCAACATGCGGGCAAACCAGTAAAGAGAAGCGTCTGGGTCGGATCCTCTTAATGATTTATGGAGAGCACTGATGAGATTATAATGACCTTCCTGAGCCTTGTCATAAAGAGGAGCTCTTTTTGTGACAAGCTCGGCAACTTCGACCGGTCCAAAAGGATCAGACGGCGTTTCCGCCGAAATAACCTCAACAAGGTTTAAAAGAGCTCGACCATCCCCATCCGCAAGCTCAATGAGCAACGTTTTTCCTTCAACTGTCAGGGGCAAAGGCTTTCCCAAATAATCCTCTGCTCGCTTTAAGATTTCTTCCAGATCTTCCGAAGAAAGCCGACGGAGGCTAAACACCTGACATCGAGACAAAAGAGCGCCGTTTAGCTCAAAGGAAGGATTTTCAGTCGTTGCTCCCACGAGTGTAATGATTCCTTTTTCAACATAGGGTAAAAAGCTGTCCTGTTGAGCCTTGTTAAACCGATGAATTTCATCCACAAAAAGAAGGGTTGAGATCCCTTCTTCAAAGGTTTTTTGAGCTCCCTCAAAAACTTTCCGAAGATCTGCTACGCCAGAGAAAATGGCAGAAAGGGACACAAAAGGCATACCACACGATGTCGCTAATATATGGGCAAGAGTTGTTTTCCCCGTCCCCGGTGGCCCCCAAAAAATCATGGAATACAGCTGACCCTTTTCAACCATACGAGAGAGAGGTTTGCCCGGACCAATAAGATGGCGTTGTCCAACAACTTCCTCAAGAGTTTGTGGTCGCAAGCGTTCAGCAAGCGGAATAGGTTTTTTAGGCACTACCCTCGTACCCGAAAGGTTAATACCCGGTTATCACGGCGAAAGGTTAGCGTCCATCCATGAGAAGCCTCTTCTAAAAGGTGAACCACGTCCTCTTTTGTTTTAACGTTCTTTTTGTTAATGGATTCTAAGATGTCACCCGGTTGAATCCCAAGTTGTGCTGCTGCCCCTTTTTTTGGTACTTCTGTAATCACAACTCCTTGCTGCATAGGATTTAATCCTAGATTGAGAGCTAACGCGGGTGAGAGAGTCCTAATGCTAGCTCCATGAAGGGGATTTTTCCCTTCAATAGTAAGAGGATCAGCATCTTTTGCAACCATCGGCTCACTCAAGAGAATAGGAATTTTTTTCTCTTCTCCCTTGCGAAGAATGGTGAGTTCTGCCGTTTTACCAAGAGGAGAAATGCCAATTTGATAGACAAAGGAAGCATCATCATTAATTTCGCGACCATCGAGAGCAGCAATAAAATCACCCACCTTCACTCCAGCCTTATCAGCAGGTCCCCCTGGATAAACCCCTTTCACTAAAACGCCATAAGGATGCGAAAGGCCTAAAGCATGGGCAGCCTCATCAGTTACGGCTTCAATTTCCAAGCCCGCCCAGGGCCGCAGGATACGCCCCCCATTATTCACACTCTCAATCACAGGAATTGCAAGAATTGTTGGAATAGCAAATCCAATCCCCATGGATCCCCCACTCTTTGAATAAATTGCCGTATTAATCCCCACTAAGCGACCATCGGTCGTTACCAAAGCTCCTCCCGAATTTCCAGGATTAATAGCTGCATCTGTCTGGATAAAAGACCTGTAATTGCTAATTCCTTCCTGACTACGGGCCAGGGCTGATATGATACCACTTGTAACCGTCTGCCCCACACCAAAAGGATTTCCAAGGGCCAAAACGATATCCCCAACTTCCAAGTCATCATGAGGACTTACAGTTAAAAAGGGAAGGTCTTGCCCGTCATCAATTTTAAGAAGAGCAAGATCTGTTCTTTTATCCTTTACAACCAGTTTTGCAACGTACTCTCTCTTATCAGAAAGGACGACGCGAATCACATCTGCGTTTTCTATAACATGGTTGTTGGTAAGAATAAGACCATCTTTACTTACGATGACGCCTGATCCAAGGGAGTCTTGTTCACGACCTTCATCTGGGTGGAGGTGTTCAAAAAACTGTTTAAAGAATGGATCTTCCAGAAAGGGAGAAGTGGGATATTCTGCCTTTGCATGTTGAAGAGCATAGATATTCACAACGGCCGGTGCCACTTTTTTAACAACCGGTGCATAACTCAGGATTCTTTCCTCACGCGTTCGAGGAACGTATTTTGTTTCTTGTTTAACCTCAAATGTCTCTTTACAAGAAACTATCGCAAAACAACCACATAGAGATAAGAGAGTCAGTATAAAAAATCGCATGGCCAACCTTATGTTCAATGATGGAAGATCTTATAAAGATTACCATAATTGAACATATAATAAAAGAAAAACCTTATTATTGGCCAATTTTATTGTGATAAAAGTCAATCAAAGTTCAGGAACCTCAGCATCAAACCACCTTAAAAAACTCGTATTCATTAAGTGTATATTGAGTTCGGCAATAATATTTGTGTAAGTGATGTGCTGAGAAATCACCTTTTCGATCTCTTCTCGAATATCACTAGCCGTTTGAACAATAAGAATAATTTCAGGTTCTTCTTTGATTTCTCCCTGCCAGCGATAAGCACAAGTCATGGAAAACCAATTGGTAGAAACGGCAAGCCGTCTTTCGAGAAGTTCAAAGCTAATCTTTTTAACCTCGTCTTGATTTTTGAGTGTGATGTAATACATTTTCATGAAGCTACCTTACCCGCCCCTCGCATCTCTGAAAAGCGGGAAAAATGCCTTAACACCTTTCATCAGAGGCTCCTTGAATTCTCATTTCTGCTATTTCTCTTTTTTCAATAACCAAGTATTGTAAGAAAAAGGTGGTTCAGCCTAATTTAAAAAAAATGGAAAAAATAGAGGAGAATCTTTTGATGAGAACGAAAAGTGGAAAACGCAATTTTTTGTTTACTTTAGTAACTGTTGCAATAATACCGACATTATCCTTTGCGGCTGAGGAAAAAAATTCACCTGAAGAGAAAATCAGCCCGGCGACTGTTGCGCAGCAACTTTTTAAGAAAGCTCAATCAAATGACAACTGGAAACATGCATTTCTAACTGGGAAATATGCACAAGTTGTGTTCATGAACATCTCACCAAATACGGCACCAAAAAATGAAATTGGCCAAGAAAAGCATCCCTTCGATCAAATCATTTTCATTGTAAAAGGGAATGGAAAAGCTGTGTTAAACAAAGAAACATCAGTGGTTAAAGAGGGTGACATGATTTTTATCCCTGAGGGCACACCGCATAACGTCATTAACACAAGCGAAAAAGAGGAGCTAAAATTAGTAAGTATTTACTCAGATATGGACATACCTGGTGATGCTACATACAAGAAAAAAGAAGATGAAATAGCTGAACTTGGAGAATGAGGGGGCTCGGTTCTTATTCGAGCCAGTACATTATCAAAACGCCTGCGTCTTGAATATGGTCATACTTTAGGGCATATGAAGCTTCATTAACTTCCTTAAGAAGAAACGTTTGGACTCGGGTTTTGACGCCAGCAGGGTGAAAGAGGACTTGTGCTTTCATCAGGCATTTTCCCTATGTTTGAATAAGTCATGTTTTAATTATCTATTAATAAAATTATTATAGCATAAGCGAATAAAGGGAGAAATTCAGATGGGACGCGTCAAAGACAAATCAATTATTATCACGGGAGGTGCCTCGGGAATAGGCAAAGCCGCCCCCCCCCATTTAGATTCAAAAACATTTTCAGAGACATAGATATCATAGTGTGTGTCAACGCTTCCTGAATAATAAACAACGAGATCACCTTCTTTAGGCTGTTTAGTAACAGAAAAGTATTTCCGCAAAATTAAACAAAAAAGGGAAGCTTCAGCTTCCCTTTTCCATAAAAAAACATAATCCCAAAAATTACCGTTTCGAGAACTGGAAGCTCCGGCGGGCTTTTTTGTGACCATACTTTTTACGTTCAACCACACGGGCATCCCGCCTCAAGAACCCTTCCTTCTTCAAAAGGGGCCGAAGTCCAGGCTCGTAATAAGTCAATGCTTTACTAATCCCATGACGAACAGCACCAGCTTGACCTGAGAGACCCCCGCCCGATACGGTACACATCACATCATATTGCTCTTGCCGATTAACGGTCGTAAAGGGTTGGTTCAACAGCATTTGCAAAACGGGCCGCGCAAAGTAAATCTTGCCTTCCCGTCCATTCACACTCATTTTTCCTGTCCCAGGCTTTATCCATACCCGAGCAATCGCATTTTTTCGCTTGCCCGTCGCATAGGAACGACCTAGGTCATCAATCTTCGGCTCTGGAAGAGGCTTTTCAGTTTCAGCTCCATTCAAGCCACCGGCTGCTTCAGAAACAGCAGATTTTAAGGTATCAAGGCTGACTTTCGCCATTATCAGTCACTCCTTTTATTTTTAGGGTTCATTGCAGCCACATCTAATGGTTGTAGGTTTTGTGCTTCATGTGGGTGATTTGGACCTGCATAAATTTTCAGTGCACTCATTTGTTGACGCCCTAAGGGTCCACGGGTAATCATCCGCTCAACGGCCTTATGCACAACGCGTTCAGGATATTTTCCATCTAAAAGCTGCTTCATGGTCCGCTCTTTTATCCCACCCGGATATCCTGTGTGCCAATAGAACTTCCGATCCTTAAGCTTATTGCCTGTAAGGCGCACTTTTTCAGCGTTAATCACTACAATGTGATCACCACAATCCATGTGAGGCGTAAAAGTGGGCTTGTGCTTGCCGCGAAGATACTTTGCCACAATGGACGCCAATCGTCCTAACACAAGGTCCGTGGCATCAATAATATACCACCTTTTATCGATCTCACTGGCTTTCATCGAGTAGGTTTTCATATCCTTCACCCTTTTTTAAAGACCAATGTTAGGGGATATTTATCTCTATACCCCTCGCCTGTCAAGGAATTTATTAGAAAAATAAACACGGTATTATGTTACCGCACTGATTCCCGAACCCACTTCAAGAAGGGCTCACCGCCTCGCTGGATAGGTATCTCAAGGATTGCAGGTGTTTCATAGGAGTGAAGTTCTTGGAGGATTTTAATGACCTCAGAAACATTTTCACCCGTCGTTTTGAGGAGGACCGCAATCTCTTTATTTTCTTCGAGCTGCTCTTCCCAAAGGTAAAGAGACTTCATTTTCCCTAGAATATTTGCACAAGCAACAAGGCGTTTTTCTAAAAGATCACGTGAAATTCTTACCGCCTCTTCTTCGTTAGGAAAAGTGGTGTAGAGCAATGAAAACTTTGGAGTCATAAATTCTCCCTCAAATGGTCGGAGCGGCGGGATTTGAACCCACGACCCCCACACCCCCAGCGTGGTGCGCTACCGGCCTGCGCTACGCTCCGAACGGACTGACTATAGACACACTCATGTCCCGAAGCAACCGCGATTTTGGTAGCCCCCTGACTCTCCCAAAAGTTTACTTGGAATTTGTAACAAGGTCGTAAAGCTTCGTCCCTGAATAATTTTATCCCCCCCCCCCAGCAAAATAAATTACTGAACCTATAAATTTGCATTTGTTTCATCAAATCCAGATCATGATCTCAAATATTAATTACATATTTTTAAAAAGATTTACTATAAATTAACTATATTCAATTATTATTTTAAGTATACGCAAATTTTTTTGCGTATCACAAAAGGAGAAAAATCATGAACAAAGATATTATTAAAGGGAAATGGCACGAGATTAAGGGAAGAGTGAAACAGCAATGGGGGAAGCTCACAGATGACGAGATTTCACAAATAAACGGATCTTATGAGGAACTTGAAGGTATTTTACAAAAAAAATATGGTTATCAAAAAGACGAAGTTGAAAAAGAAATTCGAACATTTCTTGATAAAAATAATTGGAAAGATAGATAACCCTGATCTAAATAATCCCCGCCGTTTAGCGGCGGGGATTGCTCGTCTGTACTTTGCCGAAAATACAAGTTGATCTTGTCACACGCCGATATTTATAAAGAGCGGTATTTGATCGAATGTTTCTCTGGGAAATCGAGTACTTTAGGAGAATTTTCTCCAGGGCTGACAAAACAGCTCTTCACGCAGGTTTAAAGATGAAATAAAAACAAAAAAATCAACATTTATGCATTTATTTGTTTGCATAAGCATTCTTTTCCCTTAAAAGAAAGGCATGAATATTACAGAAGAACATTTTCGCAAAACGCTTGGTCTTTTCCCCACAGGGGTGACGGTGGTCACAGCACGTCAGGAAAAAGGGAAAGATATCGGCATTACGATTAGTTCTTTTACATCTCTTTCTTTGAATCCACCTCAAATTTTATTTTGCCTTTCCAAGCATTCTAAAACTATGCCCGCTTTTAAAACGTTACAGTATTTTGCAGTTAATATTTTAAATGAAAATCAATCCCACCTTTCAGACGGTTTTGCCAAGCATGTGCCCCTCGAATGGGAAACCGTTAAAACCCATCGCCATCTACGAACGGGGTGCCTCTTAATCTCGGATGCCCTAGGGTACGTGATCTGTGAAAAAGGGGCCATGTATGATGGGGGAGACCACTTTATTATTTTGGGCAAAGTTATTGATCTTGTAGCTACAGACCACAATCTCCCATTGGTACGCCAAAGAGGACAGTATTTAACCACTCAGCCGATTTTCATAGATTTAGAAGAAGTCAAAGTATGTCAAAAGATTTAACACAACGCTTAAAGAAACTAAACCATCAAGCTGATTGGGTTGGCCTCAGGGAAGTCAAAGGAATCAATCAACATTGCACCGCTCGTAATGGTAAATTTGAGCAAAATAGTACAACAATCGATCATGGAATTATGGTTGAAGCTCTCGTTAATGGCCAATTTGCTTATTGTGGCACAGCTGATCTGAGCGATCATTCTTTACAGATGGCATGTGATCGGGCAACTCATTTGGCACGGCACATGTCTTCTTGGAAAATTTTTCCCTTTAATACAGACCATCGTCCAGCTGAGAGAGGGCAATATCACTCCCCTGCACGACTTTCATTCACCCCAGCGACGACCGGTGAAATTATGGACCGACTGGTTGATGCCACTCAAAAAATGAAAGTTTCTGACAAGATCGTCAATTGCAAGGCTCAGGCGCTCCTGATCGAAAAAGAAATCACTTTGGTAAGCACTGCTGGATCTCATATCCATCAACACATTTGTTCTTTTGCTTCTAATTTATCTGCAACCGCTCAAGAAGGAACAGAAACACAAACTCGTACGACAGGATCTCCGTGTCAACAAGGAGGGCTTGAACTTTTACAAACACAGATACTAGGAAGTGAATCTGAACGCATAGCAAAAGAAGCCCTAGACTTACTAAAAGCCGAAGAATGTCCAACGGGAGTTTATGATTTGATATTAGCACCCGATCAGCTCTATCTCCAAGTGCACGAGTCCATCGGTCATCCTTTAGAGCTTGATCGTATTTTAGGAGATGAACGGAATTATGCGGGATGGAGTTTTGTTCAGCTCTCCGACTTTGGGCAGTTACAATATGGATCTCCCTTACTCAATGTTGTCTTCGACCCTACTGTCGATGGCGAATATGCCTCATACGCTTTTGATGATGCGGGTCTTACTGCCACACGTCAGTATCTCATCAAGGATGGAGTTCTGTTAAGAGGACTTGGAGGATTGGATAGCCAAAAACGATCGAGTGTTCCAGGCGTAGCTTCAACGCGCGCAAGTTCTTGGAATAGGCCACCCATTGATCGTATGGCAAATATTAACATTGAACCAGGAAATTCCTCGTTTGAAGAAATGATTTCTGGTGTAGAACGCGGTATTTTCATGTCGACGAATGCATCTTGGTCTATTGATGATTATCGCAATAAATTTCAATTTGGTTGTGAATATGGCAGGCTTATTGAAAATGGCAAACTCACGAAAATTGTTAAGAATCCTAATTATCGAGGAATAACCTCTAATTTTTGGCATAACTTAAAAAAAGTAGGTGATCCTTCAACCTTCAAAATCTGGGGGGCCTCCAATTGCGGAAAAGGAGAACCTAATCAAATGATTCAGGTTGGTCATGCTGTTCCTATCTGTTTGTTCGAAAATGTTGATGTCTTCGGGGGTACCTCATGAGTGAAGATAAAAGACAACACCAAAAGCAAACCATAAAAGCCCTTGGCAAAGCCCTTTTTCAAGATCTTAAAGGGAACGAACAGCTGACCTTATCTTATGCAGGAGAAGAATCTTTATTTATTAGGCTCAGCCAATCTAAAGTTCGTCAAGCCACAGATATTAAGCAAGGTTATTTGACCATGAATTTTATCTCTGATCAACGTAGCACAGAGATAACTTTTCCCATTATTGGAAATCTTGAAGCTGATTTAACAAACGCTCAAAACATCTTAAAACGCTGTCGCGACGAATGCCAAACTTTACCCGAAGATCCTTTTGTTGTGTTCCCTGAAGCAGGGGAAAGCAGTGAAGAGGATCACTATGGCCATCTCCCCCCGATCGAAAAATTATCAGAAACCTTGTTGATGCCCGCAAAGTCTGTGGATTTGGCCGGATTGTGTACATCAGGCTTTCTCATGAGGGCCTACATGAATTCAAAAGGACAATCCCATTGGTTTTCAACGGAGAACTTTTACGTCGATTATTCTCTTTACACGCCATCCCAAAAGGCTATCAAAGCAATCTACGCGGGCAGTGACTGGCAAGATGCTGCGTATTTAATGAATCTTCAACAAGCCAAGGAACAATTAAAAAATCTTGAGAAAACGCCGAAGAAATTGTCCCCAGGAAAGTATAGAGTTTATTTTGCGCCCGCTGCTGTTGCTGAACTTGTGAGTGGATTCAGCTGGTCTGGAATGAGCGGAGGAGCTCTTATGCAAGGCCGATCTCCCCTTAAAAAGCTCTCTGAAGGAACGGCCCGTTTATCTCCTCTCTTCTCCTTAGAGGAGGATTTTCATCAAGGACTTGTCCCTCGATTTAATGAATTTGGAGAGGTCTCTCCTCTCATCGTATCACTGATTGAAAAAGGAAAACTGATCTCTCCCCTCATTAACAGACGAACAGCCAAAGAATACAATCTTCAATCAAACGCTGCAAATGCGAGCGAAGGGCTTCGTTCCCCAAGAATCCTACCCGGCAATTTAAAGGAAGAAAAAATACTTTCTGAGCTCGAAACAGGGTTGTACATCTCCAACCTCCATTATTTAAATTGGAGTGATCTACAGCATGGTCGGATCACCGGTATGACTCGGTATGGATGTTTTTGGGTTGAAAACGGCGAAATCGTTAGCCCCATTCAAGACATGAGATTTGATGAGACCCTGTACCATTTTTGGGGAACAGGCCTTGAAGCTTTAGATGAAAAAGCAAAACTAATCCCAAATGTTTCGAGTTATGAAGAGCGGAGTTTAGGGGGTGTTTCTGCTCCTGGTATGCTGGTGAATGATTTTTCTTTTACACTTTAACATTCATCTATCTCGCAAAAGAGCACTCGCAGAGGGTCACAGAATCTGGTATTAAAAGTGGATTTTACCCTCGTCTAAAAATTCGATACCCTCAATGTTTTCTCTTTTAATTCCTGATCCATGAAGCTTTAGAACAAGATCTTTATTTTCACGTTCTATCTTGAGAGTTTTCAGATTTGGCGTATTTTGCAAATCAAGCTCTTTTAAGTTTTCTAAAAAGCCTAACCCTGTGAGTTGTGAAAGTCCTGAACCCTTTAAGTATAATCCTTCTAATCTTTTAAAAGGCTGCGTGAAGGCAATGTCTCCGAGCTTTTTTGTCTTCTCTAATTTGAGAACTTTCACGTTGGAAAGATTTTCTAACCCCATAAATTTTGTGATCCCTGAATCACTGAGGTAAACTCTCTCTAATCGTTCGACAGGGGCAGAGACGACAAGCTCAGTAAGCTTTCGTGTATGCTTCAACCTAAGTTCCTTTAAATTAGGAAGGTTTTCAAACCCCGTAAATTCTGTGATTCCTGAATCACTGAGGTAAATTCTCTCTAATCTTTCGAGAGGAGCAGAGACGACAAACTCAGTGAGTTTTCGCGTAAGCTTCAAATCAAGTTCCTCTATATTGGAGAGATTCTCTAGCCCCGTAAGTTTTGTGATCTCCCTTCTGCTTAAATTTAATTTTCTGATATTTTGAAAACCGTCAGTCAGGTCAAAATCTCTTTCGATCCTACTATTGTCAGATAAATCCAGAAATTCTAGCTTTTTAAATTTACTGACTAAAGCGACGGTCTTCTCGTTATTCTGCTTCTTTAGAGCTAATCCTTTTACGCCATCAAATAGCTGTTCCTGAAATTCAACTTTTTCAAGCATTCGGAAAATTGGTTTTGAAATTTCCTTGACAACCACTGGATCTTCCCAAGAGATACCCGTCAAGACATTTTCGATCATCATTTGAATTAAAGGAAGATTTTCTTTGAGAGGCGCAAATTCTTTAGCCCAAGACTCATATCCACTATTGAGTGCTTCTAAGAAATCTTTTCTTGAGTAATTATCGGCAAGGGGTTGAGAATATAATTTATACAAAGGATGGTGAATGTTATCTGAGGTATTGTAACGATCTAAGAGCCACAATGATTCTTCAGATGTTCCTGGATGAATAGAAGAAAGATGACCTCTAAGTGGAGAAACCTGAGTTCTCTTTTGTAACAGTTGTAACTTATTAATTTCACTATGCCTTTTGTATAGAGAATATATGTTAAAAGAAAATAGATTTGCTCCCGCTTCAGCTCCTTTTACCATTACAGGTATATCTCCAGATAATTCATCTGCGGTTGGAAAGAGATCTGTCTTGAGATCGTAGGTGTACCTCGGATTGAGTGCAGTGAAAATACTTATTAACGATTCTTTTACCCAGGTCTTTTGCATCTCAAGTTTTTCTGGTGGAAATTCATTCAGAGGAACCCCGAAGACGGTTTGAAAAGCCATTATAAGATTGATAAACCCAGTTTCAAGTTCATTATGATTATCCTTAACATAGGTACGACCCGGTAAATCCCCAAAAACTCTATTCCAATACGAACGGGTTCCAATATCCCCAGCATTTGCGAAGAGAGGGGATAAATCCTTATAAAATTCTTGAACATTTTTAAAGTAAGGATTTCCAGGAGAGTTTCGTTCAACGTACTTAGTTATTGGGTTTAAATCAAATTCTCCAGTATCAGGATTATAAAAAAGAAGGTTCATTATATGTCGGGCCGCCATTTCAACACAATCAGCAAAAATAGCATTTTCTATATATGCGTCGGCGTTTCTATCATACGCGTTGGCATTACCATTGTTTAAAAGGCTGATTCCTTCCTTATAAGGAATCAAAGGACGGAATAATTCCGGTTGGGAAAGATAAAAGACATCATCCAGATTGAATTTTTTCTTTTTCTCAACAAATTGCACATCTTTTGCTTGGAAGAGTTCGTGTTGGGTGGAGGAAAGTTTTGTTTTGTTAACGATCGAGTCATCTAAATCCCCCAGAAGATCCCAAATATCTTTTTGTGTATTAAACTGATAGCAAAAAAAGGCTTGAATAGCTTGTTCGGTTGTATAGGCAGGGTAAATAGATTTTCCTGTCTGTTCCTGGACAATGGAGTCTTTAATATACTCTAAAAGTTTATTAACTGTTTTTCCCTTCTTTAATTTTTGAGCCATCTTTTTATCGATGGTCAAAGTTCCTATAATTTCTTCTTCCAGCTTTTTAGCATCGACGAAAGTCCCCTCACGAAGCTTTTTGGTATAATTAATGAGCAAAGCAACAGTTTTTGGACTTTTAACATATCTGCCAAAATTGGTGTCTGCTGTGGCCTCTGTTCCTAATAAACCATTCACTGAGGGGAAAAGAATATTTACAACGTTCCACAATGGATCGGAGGAAGTATCCCCAGCATAGAAACGATTTCCATCTTTGTAAGCAGCTCTAAAGGGGCCGGATAAACGTATTCCTTCGATAAATCCGGTCTGAAGTCCAGTAATACCTAACGTAGGAGAATAGAATTTCTTGTCTTTATGGAATACACGCGTGACTCCCTTAAAAAAAAGAGGGTGTACCTTTGCTATAGCTGATGATGAAAATAACATCGCCGAAAATGCTACTGGATATAAATACTTCTTTACAATTTTCATAACAATATACTCAATACCACTCATTTTATTGTAAGATAAAATTTATTAAATTTTAGTAAAGTAAAAAAAACGTCAATTACTCGCAAATTTTCAAGAAAGCGGAGAGTGAGAGAACAGTAAAGCTGACGATTAAAGAGAAAAACAGACTGTTGCTAAAATCATGAAATTTCGGAGTTGAACTCCGAAACTTCATGATAAATACTATTTTACAGCAAGCACATCTAACTTTTCAATAACCGGGGAACGAATTAGAAGATCAGGCGCCTTTTCCATGAGTGCTGCAGCTACCTTACCGGACAAATGGGCTTGACGACCGGCATCATCTGGAAACACATCAAAAATACCAAACTCGTTAGATCCTAAACGCATAGCGTACCACCTTAGTGTTGCAGGCTCTCCCTCAACAATTGGTAAACCGCTGCGAAGAAAATCCTCAAGTTCTTGTTCCTTGCCTCGTTTTGCTTCCAAGCGAACTAAGAGTCCAACTTTAATCATATTGATTCCTTTCTGTTAATGAATGCCTTCATGTGAATAAACTCCTTCTCAATTTTAAATTTTAGAATAAGATGATTAATAAATAATGAGCTTTTGAAATTATGTTAAATTTCAAAAAAATGTCTGACAGTGCCCTATTTAATAAAGATTTAACCAATCTCATATTATTTTTTAATCGTATTAAAAGGTGAAGATGAATTTACGAAGGGATGGAAAAATGAAACTTCTATATCTGACTGGCGTTACATTGTTAATGATATCGTCGAGTTGGGCTTGGCCGGGTCAAGATTGCCGGGAGTGCTTGAGAATGTATCACAGATGTCTTACTTGGTGCGAGTGGAGCAGTGTGGAAAGAGGATGTGCTGGGGAATGCCTAGACGTTTTTAGAGACTGTAGCGAAGGTTGTGACTGTTGCTGCGACGTTATTCCTTGAGGCTTGAAGCCTAAAATAAAAAGTAAGAGGAATTTTTTCCTTCAATTAACGTTTCATATCTCTAATTACCCTCCCATATGAATTTATAATATTCAATTTGGGAGTTTTTTTTGAAAGTCTTTGAGACATCCTGTTGTCAGGCCAAACTCAATATGGTAAACCAATAAAAAATAAAATGAATTCAAGAGGCATGGTCTGTGTCAGATATAGAGGCAAGACACGATGAAGTTGCAAAACGCTATGGTGGCGTTCTTTTTAATCTTGCCCAAGAAAATAAAACTCTCAAATCAGTCTTAAAGGAGGTTATTCTCCTTCGTCAGTCTATTCAAAAAGACCCCCATGGCTGGTCTCAAGTTGTCAATCCTACTCTTTCTCTTCAAACCCAGCGTCTTATTGTGGAAAGCTTGGTGGCTTCTTTAAAGCTCGGACCTTTGATGAAACGATTTTTGATAGTTTTGTGTCATAATCGACGTCTTTCCCATTTAAACTCAACATTGGATGAATTTACGACTCTTACCCAATCGGCGGAAGGCATTATAGAAGGTGTTTTAGAAACAGCTTCTGAACTTTCAAAAAAAGAAATGGATGCGTTTCAAAAATCTTTAAAAAACCAATTGGGAAAGCATATTTCCTTGACCCAAGTGATCAAAGAAAATCTGATTGCAGGAGTTGTCTTGCGTATAGGCTCCCTGATGATTGATGCTTCTATTGGAACACGGCTAAATAAACTCAAAACGGCAATGAAAGGGTAAGGGATGGAACTGCGAGTCGCCGAAATTTCATCAATTTTAAAAAAGCAAATTTCTAACTTTGATGAAAATGTCGAAGTTGCAGAAGTGGGTCAGGTCATCTCCGTGGGTGATGGTATTGCCCGAGCGTGGGGTCTTAACCAGGTCCAGGCTGGCGAATTGGTTGAATTTTCCTGTGGAATTTCTGGGATGGCACTCAATTTAGAAAAAGACAACGTCGGTATCGTCATCTTTGGAGAAGATCGGGAAATCAGAGAAGGTGACACAGTTAAACGAACAGGTCGCATCGTAGAAGCGCCCATTGGACGCGGCCTTCTCGGGCGCGTCGTTGATGCACTTGGTAATCCCATCGATGGCAAGGGTCCCCTCAAAGACATTGAAATGTCTCGTGTTGAAGTCAAAGCCCCGGGTATTATTGCGCGGCGTTCGGTGTATGAGCCTATGCAGACAGGCCTTAAGGCTATTGATTCCCTGGTTCCTATCGGTCGCGGACAGCGAGAGCTTATTATCGGTGACCGACAAACCGGAAAAACGGCACTCGCCATTGATGCCATTCTTAACCAAAAGGAAGCCAATAGGCCCGCAGAAGAGTCCAAAAAGCTATATTGTGTTTATGTTGCGATTGGTCAAAAACGATCAACCGTTGCCCAGATCGTTAAAGCCCTCGAAGAACGCGGAGCGATGGAATATACCATCGTGGTTGCTGCAACAGCTTCGGATGCTGCTCCTCTACAATTTCTTGCTCCTTATACGGGATGCACCATGGGCGAGTATTTCCGAGATCGATCAAGCCATGCACTGATTGTTTACGATGATCTTTCAAAACATGCGGCAGCTTATCGTCAGATGTCCCTTCTTTTAAGACGCCCTCCAGGACGGGAAGCCTATCCAGGGGACGTTTTTTACCTCCATTCTCGCCTGCTTGAGCGAGCCGCTAAATTGAATGATGAAAATGGGGGTGGATCGTTAACAGCTCTTCCCATTATCGAAACCCAGGCAGGAGACGTTTCCGCTTATATTCCGACCAACGTCATTTCAATTACGGATGGACAAATTTTTCTAGAAACAGATCTGTTCTATAAAGGTATTCGGCCAGCGATTAATGTGGGTCTTTCCGTAAGCCGTGTCGGGTCTGCAGCTCAAATTAAAGCGATGAAGCAAGTCGCTGGGAGCATCAAGCTCGAGCTTGCTCAATATCGAGAAATAGCAGCTTTTGCCCAGTTTGCATCCGATCTTGATGCGGCTACTCAAAAACTTCTTAATCGGGGAAGTCGTTTGACAGAGCTCATGAAACAACCTCAATATTCCCCTCTGCCTGTCGAAGAACAGGTGGTGGCCATCTATGCGGGTGTGAAAGGGTATTTGGATGAATTGCCTATCAATGAAGTTAACCGTTTTGAACAGGCGGCCTTAAAAGCCATTCGCCTTGAACAGCCTAACATTTTAGACTCCATTCGTAAGGAAAAGGCGATTACGGAAAAAACCGAGGAAAAGCTGCATGCTTTCTTTAAGAACTTTGTAAAAATCTTTGTCTAATGGCAACGCTTAAGACACTGCGCGATCGCAGAAAATCAGTTCAATCTACACAAAAGATTACCCTCGCCATGAAAATGGTTGCAGGGGCAAAGTTGCGCCGAGCTCAAGAGCATGTGGAAGCGGGTCGACCTTACGCTCATCAGATGCGGCAAATACTGCGAGATTTGGCTGTAAGTGCCCAAGCTCTAGAGTCTCCTCAACCTCTCTTGACAGGAACAGGTAAAACAGACACACACCTCATCCTTGTCGCCACGTCTGATCGGGGTCTTTGTGGTCCTTTTAATTCATCTATCGTGCGTTACACTCGAAAATTGATTTCCTCTTCTCAAGATGAAGGCCAGGTCGTAAAACTTTTTTGTATCGGTCGTAAAGGGAAAGACATGCTCTCCAGGGAGTTTGGTCAATTGATTGTTGAATCATTTACAGAAATAGGTTTTCCGCGACTCCGTTTTCATGACGCCCAACATATTGCCGATAGTGTGCTTCAAATGTATGAAGATGGGCTTTTTGATATTTGTACAATCGTTTATAACCATTTTAAATCAGCTATATCCCAAGAGGTTACGACGCAACAAATCATACCTGTAAAAGTTGAACCTCTTGAAAAAAAGACGACAGATGTGCAAACCGTAAAGGCAATTTATGAATATGAGCCTGATGAAGAAACCATTCTGGGTAAACTTCTGCCTCAAAATGTTGTCGTACAGATTTATGATGCTTTATTGGAGAATGCTGCAAGCGAACAAGGAGCGCGTATGACAGCGATGGATAGTGCCAGCCGTAACGCGGGTGATATCATTCGTAAGCTAACATTGACCTACAACAGGACACGTCAAGCTCATATTACACGTGAGCTGATTGAAATTATTTCTGGGGCTGAAGCCCTAAGCTGAGAAGAGGAGAATCATATGGCAACAAAAGCATCAAAGGGACGGATTACCCAGGTTATTGGCGCCGTTGTGGACGTGTCCTTTGAAGGAACTCTTCCCGAAATCCAGAATGCCCTCGAAACAAAGAATCATGGGAAACGCCTTATTTTAGAAGTGGCTCAACACCTTGGTGAGCAAACGGTACGAACCATTGCAATGGATGAAACGGAAGGCCTCGTAAGAGGTCAGGAAGTCACAGATACTGGACAGCCTATTCTCGTTCCTGTTGGTCCAGGAACCCTAGGAAGAATTATGAATGTGATAGGTGAGCCTATTGATGATCTTGGACCTATTAAAGCAGCTAAATATCTCCCCATCCATCGGGAAGCTCCAAAATTTGTGGATCAGTCCACAGAAACGGAAGTTCTTGTAACGGGTATTAAAGTTGTCGATCTTTTGGCTCCCTATGTTCGGGGCGGGAAAATTGGTCTTTTTGGTGGCGCAGGTGTGGGAAAGACGGTCATCATTATGGAGCTCATCAACAACATCGCTAAAGCCCACGGCGGCTATTCTGTTTTTGCAGGTGTTGGAGAACGTACACGTGAAGGCAATGATCTTTATCACGAAATGATTGAATCTGGGGTTATTGATCTTGAGAAAGGAAATTCAAAGGCTGCTCTCGTATATGGCCAAATGAATGAACCTCCAGGTGCTCGTGCCCGCGTTGCGCTTTCGGGTCTAACGGTTGCTGAATATTTCCGAGACCAAGAAGGACAAGATGTTCTCTTCTTCGTTGACAATATCTTCCGTTTTACCCAAGCGGGTGCTGAAGTTTCAGCTTTATTGGGTCGTATCCCCTCTGCTGTTGGATACCAGCCAACTCTTTCTACGGAATTAGGGGAGTTACAGGAAAGAATTACCTCAACGACCAAAGGGTCCATCACGAGTGTGCAAGCCATTTACGTGCCTGCGGATGACTTAACAGACCCTGCTCCCGCAACAACTTTTTCTTATCTAGACGCAACAACCGTTTTAAGTCGACAAATTGCTGAACTTGGAATTTACCCAGCTGTGGATCCCTTGGATTCTACCTCTCGCATTTTGGATCCACGTATTGTGGGACAAGAACATTATACGGTAGCGCGAGCCGTTCAAAAAATCCTTCAAACTTACAAATCATTACAAGATATTATCGCCATCTTAGGGATGGATGAGCTTTCCGAAGATGATAAACTAACCGTGGCAAGAGCCAGAAAAATTCAACGTTTCCTTTCCCAACCTTTCCATGTGGCCGAAGTCTTCACAGGAACACCTGGTGTTTTTGTTCGCCTCGAAGACACCATCACAGGTTTTAAAGGCATTGTCGATGGAACTTACGACCATTTGCCTGAAATGGCCTTTTATATGGTCGGAACTATTGAAGAAGCTGTTCAAAAAGCTCAGCGTTCAGCCAAAGAGGCCGCGTAAAAACATGGCAACCCTTCCCTTCACACTGGTTTCACCCGAAAAAGTGCTATTTGATCAAGAGGTGAGCATGGTTGTTATCCCAGGGTTAGAAGGCGATATTGGTGTTTTACCCCATCACGCTCCCCTTCTTACTCTTTTGCGTCCTGGAGTCGTAACAATATATGAAGAAGAAAAAGTTCTTGTGAGAATTTTTGTTGATGGTGGATTTTCTGAAGTGACGTCTGAAAGGTGCGTGGCTCTAATAACAGAGGGAAAACCTCTCAAAGCTCTTGACAAGGCCACTTTAGAAATTGAAATTAAAAATTTATTAGAAGATGTAGCTGACAGCAAAACGCCTGAGGAACGCAAAAAAGCAAACCAAGACTTAGAGATTGCTCGCGTTAAACTTATGGAAATCGTTAGCCATCAAAAAAGAGCTTAATTATCAAAAAGGGGCTTAACTAACAATTAACCTTTCCTGTATAGTGTGGTCCATTATTAAGAGGCTTTCCTCAGGACTTTTAGATAAGAATGAAAAAACAATGTCTGAGAAATGGAAATTTGAAGATATAGACTGGTCTTTATTTGACCCTCAAAAGGTAAAGCCAGAAATCTTACGTGTCATCAAAGCGGGAAGTGTGATCGAGTATAATAGTTCGGATTACGAACTTTATCTTAAAGGTGTTTTTAGAGGTGATGAGGATTTCAATAGGGAAATTGAGAGCTGGTCAAAGGACGAAGTTAAACATGGGAAGGTACTTGCAGAATGGATCAAACTCGCTGATCCTAGCTTTGACTTTGAAGAACGTTTTAAAGCTTATGTCAAAGGCTTTCCTATTGACGTTGAGGCCACGGAATCCATCAGAGGATCTCGTGCATCAGAGCTTCTCACACGCTGTATGATTGAAATTGGAACAAGTACTTTTTATACGGCTGTGAAAGATGCGACAGAAGAGCCCCTCTTAAAGCAAATCTGTAAAAAAATTGCTGCTGATGAATTAAGGCATTACAAGTTGTTTTACAAGCACCTCCAGCGCTATCAAAGCCAAGAGCGATTGAACCTTTTTAGACGCTTTAAAGTTACGATGAGCCGCCTTCTTGAAGATCAGGATGATGAGCTTCCCTTTGCTTACTATATCGCTAACAATGAAACTGTTCCCTATAGTCGTCATTATTATACCCAAGCTTATGGAAAGGCCGTCTATAGTTTATATCAGAAAAACCATGTGAATAGCGGTGCTTCCTTCTTTTGTAAAGCGATTGGCATTAATCCTCAAGGATGGATTTCAAAGTTCCTAGCCTTTGTGATTTTTAAGGTCCTCTCCTCAAAAGCAGTCAATTATGCTAAGGCAATGGGGGCTTAGATTGTTCGATAATCACACAAATTAAAAATAGGGGTGGAGTAGGTACTGACAACTGACAGAACTGACAAACCTCATTGCAGAGGACTTTTGTCAATTGTCAGTTCCTCCTGCCAAACTTCTTATAAACCCCCTGAAAGTGTCATCCTTGGCAAAAAATGCTTTGCCCTTGCGAATGCATGGGCATTAGCAATTTCTTGGCCGAGGATCCCTTTATGAGCAAATAGTTTCCCACAAATCTTTCCATTGAGGATTAAGCTCTTCTATCAAGCGTATTTTCCAGTCTCTTTTCCAGTGCTTTAGTGTTTTTTCTCTTTGGAGAGCATTGTGAACATAATCAAAGACTTCAAAATGAACGAGCCTCTTAATTTTGTATTTTTTAGTAAACCCATCTGTGAGCTCGTTTTTATGTTCATAGACACGTCGAATTAAATTATTTGTGATTCCTATGTAAAGCGTTCCTTTGGATTTGTTTGTCATTATGTAAACAAAATATTCCATTAAGACTATCTCAAAATGGATCCTCGGCCAAGAAATGCAAGTTGTTTTCCCTTGGAAAACAAGCATTTCTTGCCAAGGATGACACTTTCAGGGGGTTCATAAGGAGTTTGGTAAGGAATTGTCACTTCTGCTTATAAAATTGGATCATTCTTGCAATCGAAGTTTTCGTGAAACCTCTCCCATATTCCTGAGTTAATTGTTGCGACAGTGTCACGACAATCCTTTCCATAATCCGCGGCGGTCAAATGTTTCCAGCATTTGCCCGTCGCGTCATCTCGTGTGAGATAACCTTTTAAGGTTAATCTTTTATTTTATGGCAATCAAGGAAAAAATTTAATCAACTTTTACATATCCCTGAGTGAATGCATACATCACAAGTTATACAAAATAGATAAATAAACCAGATATTTTTATTTTCTTGATTGGTATTACAGAATTTGAAAATAAGGGCGGGGTACGAACTGACAACTGACAGATTCGATTCAAAATGAATATGTCAGTTGTCAGTTCCTCCTGAAGGCGTTTTTTTAAAAATCTGGGAACACTATAATATTTCCCCATTAGTTAAGAGGTATTAAATCGTTTTTCCCTGCTCAAGAGCGGATTTTAGATTCACAATACCTGCGCCAAAATAAACTCTGGACAGATCCTTTCCATCTAACGAGACTTTTCGCGCAGATATTAAGAGAAGTCGGGCGATGTCTTCGGCTTGAAGATGGGAAAAAGCTTGTTTTAGAAGACTCGCAGCTCCAACAACCATCGGGGCTGCCATGGATGTTCCTGATTTTTCACCAAAATATCCACCTGTAATGGTTGACTTAATGTGATCACCGGGAGCTGTGATAAAATACGCTTGAGCTGTCCCAAAAGAACTGTTCCCTGGATAATTACTAAACTCAGCTAGGGTTTCTGTCCCATTTTTATAGGAGGAAGCTCCAGCTAAAAGGAGGCGTGATTCCATCAGAGGGTCATGTGCCAACTCAACAAGACTTGCTGTGTAAGCATTTTGCATTAAAGGGGTCCCTTCATTTCCGGCAGCTATAACAATCAGTTTTCCAGCTTTGGCAAGTTGGGTCATAGCTGAACGGACGTTGGGGCTCATCTCTCGTCCCGTGTGACTTAAGCGCATAGAAATATTTACAATGTGAGCCGGACTTGAGGCGGCTATCTGAAGGGCTTTCACAAAAGCTTGATCTCCCCCAAAACCACCTACTTTAATGGGGATAATGTTAACCTGAGGAGCCAGACTTGAGATAATCCCTGTCACATGTGTTCCATGACTTTCAAACGCATAGTGACCATTTTCAAAAATAAATGTTTCAGAAGCATCCCGCACTTTATTATTTGTATTATACCGATAAGGACTTATCTGATCTTTTAGAAAGGCGTGGGAATGATCAAACCCTTCATCAATGATGGCGACAACAACCCCTTTCCCATCCAAATGTTGCTCATGAGCATGGGGAACTTCAATCACTGTCTGAGGCGAAAATGAAACCTCTTTCCAAACTTTTTGACAAAAAAAGCCCAGGAACGTTAGGCAACATAATCCATAGATAAAACGATTCAACATACAATTCCTCGGTACTCTTACCTCTTTTAAAATGGGGATTCTTTTGAAGAAAAACAAGTAGAATTATTAATTTGACTTATCACCCGACATTCACAAAATCGTCATTGCGATCACATCTTCGCACGAAATACTAAGGTGGAGAAGCAATCTAGGATAAATACTTATTCTACTACCACTGGATTTGCATTTTTTCTTTGGATATGCAAAATTGCATGTAAGGGATGCAAAGAACATTATGGTTTGTTGGAATTTATTGTGTGAGAGTTAAAGCAATAACAAATTTTTAAAAAATTAAAAGAAAAGAGGGAGAAATGCAAACTGTAGGTAATTTACAAAAAAATTTTCTTTATTTTAGGATTCTTCCCGCAACAGTCATGGGAAATGCACTAGAATTTTTTGACTTTACAATATACGCAATATTTGCGGTAACGATCGGAAAGACTTTTTTCCCACTTGAAAACGCGACGGCTTCTTTGATTGCAAGCTGGGGAACGTTTGCCGTTGGCTTCCTCATGAGGCCTCTTGGAGCTCTTTTATTTGGATACCTTGGCGATAAGTATGGACGTAAATGTTCTCTCGGTGGCACAATTCTCTTAACCGGACTTCCAACTCTTGTGATTGGCATCTTACCGGGATATGAACAATTGGGCATCATAGCGCCTCTTATTCTCATTTTATGTCGTCTATTACAGGGACTCTGCACAGGAGGAGAATATAATGGAGCGGCCATCTTTGCCCTCGAACATTTTAGGAAGATAAAGCCAGGAACTGTTGGCGGAATGATAACCGCCTCTTGTGTCATTGGAGCTTTGCTAGCAACCTTTTCTGGTTTTTTGATTTCCAACTATGGGTCTGATTGGATGTGGAGGCTTCCTTTTATTTTTGGTGCTTTTATAAGCTTAATTGGATTTATTATTCGTTATTATATGGATGAAACTCCCGAATTTTCTGCTTTACAGACAAAAAATGAAGTAAGAAATATCCCTCTTCGAACCATTTATACGTCTTATCCAACAAGCTCCTTATTATCCTTTATGGTTGGCAGCTTGAATGGTGCTCTTTCTTATACTTTATTTGGATTTCTTAATATGTATATGTCTAAATATCTAGGCCTCGAGCAAGCCGTTGCTATGAAGTACAATCTTTTGGGATTGTCATTTTTCATGTTTTTCTCACCTTTGGCCGGCTACTTTCTTGACAGAGTCGGTGGGGAAAAAGCTATGAAGATTGCTGGATGCGGTGTTTTAGGGGGCAGCATCCCTGTCTTTTTCTTACTCCAAACACTGGATCCTTTTTTTATTTTGTTAGGGCAAGCCCTTCTTGGAGTTCTTACTGCGGGAATTGCGGGAGCAGGTCATGGATTTATGCAGGGCCTTTTCCCAACTCAAACGCGGTACAGAGGTATTTCTATTAATTTCTGTTTAGGAATGGCTTTGTGTGGGGGAACGGCACCTCTGCTTCTTACCTATCTTATTGAGTCGCGTCATCTCAGTTTGTATGCACCTTCTCTCTACTTGATAAGCATTTCTTCTGCATTTCTGATCTGTATACTCTTTTTATCAAAGAAAGTGTATAATGAAAAAAGTTTGGAATTCTCTTACTCCAAGTAATGCACTTTAGGTAAAGAACGAGGAGATAACTCAATGAAAGATGAAGATAGGTGTGGAAATGGATATATTAAAATGACATTTTACGAACTTGAAAAACTCGGCATTACTTATTTTAGTTACGGTATTATGGCACATGGGAATGTGTTAAATGTTATTTTCTCGAATGAGGAATGGGGAAGCCGCTACCAAAAAAACCACTATGAAAGAACAGATCCTCTCGTTCAGGGAGTTACACACTCTAATCTTCCTTTAATCATTTGGGATGCATTACATCCTTATGGAAAAGAGCGAAAAATCATGACGGAAAGAAATGAAATATGTGGACTTAAATCGGGACTAACAGTTGGGATCAAAAACAATCAAATTACTGAAATTATAGCCTTAGGGGCACAAATCTCTCCTCACGAGTTTTATAGCCTATTGAATGAGGAAAAATACATAAAAGAAATTCAGAATATTGTTAAAAAATTTTACGCCTTACACAAAGAAGAATTACAAAAAAAGAAATCTATTCTTAAAGTCAAAAATAATATCTCATCATTTCTTCTTTAAACCCAAACGTACTAATATCTTTCATTCTCTGAGGATATAAAATTCCATTAAGATGATCACATTCATGTTGCACCACCCTTGCATGGAATCCATGGGCAATTCTCTTTTCTTCTTCACCATTTTTGTTAAGAAATCTATATTCGATAGAATGATATCTTGGAACTTCACCCAAAAAACCTGGCAAGGAGAGACAACTCTCTCTTCCCATTTTTATCTCATCAGATAAAGGGGTGATGGATGGGTTAATCATAACTGTCCAAGGAACACCTTCAGGATCGTATTCAGGTGTTAATTCGTAAGCTGGGTTATCTGTTGTTTTCAGGATTCTAAAAATAACGATTTGCAATGATGAAAAAACCTGGGGTGCTGCTAAGCCGCTGCAATTCATGTAATTTACGGTGGCCTCCATATCCTGAATGAGATTCCTTATCATAGGATCAAAAGGATTTTCTACTCTTTTTGAAATTTCCCTCAAAATGGGATGCCCCATGCGAGCAATTTTCAGTATTTTCCCCGAGTTAATCATAAAATCCTCATTAATCATGAAAATGATCTATGCCATAGAATAGGAGCAGCTGAAATAATTTTAACCGAATGTTCCCTCAAAGGCACCTTTTTTGCATTTAGATTAATCGCACCTATGCTATAAGTTTCATAATCTGTTCCTCTATACAGTTGTCTAACTAACATTTTCCCATTTGAAAGCTCTACAATGCATTTTTTATCAATGGCTTCCTTGAGAGATGGCCCCATATACTTAATTCCCCCTACGTAATCACCTTCTTCATAAAAGGGAAGCATCGCATCATCTTTTACAATGGTTACAACTGCCCCTTCATTCAGTGTAATAAACGTTGAAACTTCCCTAGCTACTTTGAGATTTTTTTCTAAGGTGATTACGGGCTCAGACGGATTTACTTTAATTTCCTCAGATATTTCTTTAAAAGGACAAGGCGAAATACCTTTGCCTTCCCTGAGCCACTCTTCAGAACAATAAATTCCAACTTCTCTTAAAATGTCGACAAGCCTCTTGGCACCTTTTAGAGTGAGAGGATTTTTTCCACGTTCCCAGGCTTCAAGTGTCGCAAGGGGAAAACCAAATTTATTACAGAATGTCTTTCTTTCTGAGTAACCAGCTATGCTTCGTGCGGCTTTAATGCGTTGTGATATTTTTTTCCTAGCGTTTACAGTATCTTTCTCTATGTCGGCCATAAGCTCCTAACCCTGTTTCAAGCCACTCTTTTTAAAATACGAAAATAACATATTTAAGAATTGTCACCTTATTTTATATGTGCTAATCATATAAAATTCTCTCCTTAACTTTTATCCTATTTATTAGGAAGGGATTGAAAGAAAACCCTCTAAAGGCTACTATTAGGGATTTTATATATCAAGTTTTAAAAAAAGTCTATTTCCCTTTTAAGTCCTTTATTGAGTTGACGTCCAACTGTTTAATCAACTGAGGGAGATTTTATGTTTAAACTTATCGAACCAAAAAACCAAGATCTTCAAAAACCTATCATCAACTTGTTTCTAAGAAACATCCACAAAAACCCAGTCCTCAGTGAAACTTTCCCCAACCCCAATAACGCTACCTTTATCGTAACTGAAGATACAGCTCGTGGGATTCATGGAGGCGCCCTTCTCCTGAAACAAAATTTTACTTCCCTTCATAGATACATTAGAAAAAGCTTATCTTCACTTGCCTCCCAAAATCAGGAAGTTTGGACCTGTGCTGTCGCTCTTCATATGGAAAATTATAGTCTCGTCGATCATTTTGAACCTTTCTGCAAAACCTTTTATCAAAATCTTTATGAGAAATTTATTGAATTTGGAAAGCAAGAAAAAATCAGCTTTCTATGCATGATCCTGGAGCCGGGTGAATATCTCTGTACGGAAGTGATAGGATTCTGGCCTTATGTTGTTGAGGTAAGACCCCAAGAGTCACTCGATGGCTTGTTCCATGGAATTTTATCCCTCACCTATAACCCTTCCCAAGTTACCTTAAAAATTATGGAAACCAGGCATACGAAAACGACGAAATTGGCGGCATGACCTCCCTGCTCAAACATGACGCCAACAAGGGAGGGAGAAAATTTCTTCCTCCCTTTTTATATCTGCTTTCCTAATTAACCTAAGGACGAGAAACCATGCGCATGTGAATTCGTACTACTCACCCACCCGTGTCATCCTTGGTAAGAAATGCTTAGTTTTCCAAAGGAAAACTCTAGCATTTCTTGACCGAGGATCTAATTGACCGAGAGATCCTCGGCCAAGAAAAGGTAACCCCCGCTTATATTCACTAGAAAAAACCTTTCCCGCAAGGATAGGCGGGGGCAAGGATGACACCCAGTGTGGGGATGGGTGAGTTGTTACATAAACTCTAAATAATTGTGTGATTGAGGGCAGATATAAGCTCATCATACTCAAATGATCCGTTGTACCGGAGATCATTTATAAAGAATGTGGGAGTACCATTAACCCCACTCCGTACACCACCATTAAAATCATTCCGAATCTTCTTCTCAAACGTCTTATTTTCTAATGTATTCTTTAGATCAGTTCGAGATAAGCCTAACTTTTCGACTAATTCAAATAAAAGTTCCAAACTTAAAGCCTCTTGATTCTCGTAAATAAGATCATGCATCTCCCAAAAGTGCCCGTGACTTCCTGCTAATTCAGCAGCTTCAGCTGCAATTTCTGCATAAGGGTGCATTTCAGTTTGAGGAAAATTTCGGTACACAAACGTGAGTTGCTTACCAAAATGTTTTTGAACACGTTTAATAATTGGGGAAACCATTTCACAAAATGGACATTCATAATCACCATACTCGACCAGTGTAAAGGGAGCGTTCAGATCTCCTTCGATGTGGTCATCAACTGTTATAGGAACTTTCAACAAAGTCTATCTCCTATTCTTTTATTTACCAAGTGTTTCAAGGGCCTCGAGAATCCCATCCGCTCCTGGATTTTCTGCCACTGGCGACAAATAGCTCCAGGAAATAATTCCGTTTTTATCAATCACGAACAGCGCACGTTCAGAAGTTCCTTCCTTTTCCCGATAAACTCCATATTGCTTTGCAACTGCCCCTTTAGGTTCAAAATCAGCCAATAATGGATAATGTAAGTTGCGGTGTTGAGCAAACGCTGCATGACACCAAACTCCATCCACAGAAATACCCAAAAGATTAGCACCAAACTTTCGAAATTCGGGTAGAACTTCATTATACAATGTAACCTCGTCACTACATACCGGGCTCCAGTCAGCTGGGTAAAAAGCAAGAATCACAGGGTTACCACGTAACTCACTCAAAGAGAGTGTTTGATCTATAGTTGTGTGAAGTGTGAATTCTGGAGCAGCAACACCAGGAGATAAAATTTTGGACATTTTCTGCCTCCTTCTCAGGTAGATGCTAAATCAATAAATAATTATTAAAATCAGATTCACAATTTCCTAAATCTTCTCATGGTTTATTTAATATTTTATTAATTTTATATCGTTCATTCAGTCATCCGATTGAGGCAAGAAGAATAAAACTTCTCCTTTAGCAATGGTGGAAAACACGACTGCTCCTCCCCCCCCTTCGCCCGGCCCAGCCTTGATGAAGGTGGGTAAAATCTATAATAACAACGCCTTAAGAGCTTCGCGATTTACGTGGACAGGATAACGTATGCGTAAGGCATTTATATACCCTTGGACAAGGTCGTTTTGATAATGCTCTAAGAGTTTTTTCTTAAAGGAAGACATTTTTTCTTCCTTTACTTCGGGTGTAGGAGGAATGATTTTATTTAATATAACAACTGCAAAGCCCTTTGGCGTCAACGTCATCCCAGCACGATCTGAGCGTAAGGAAAACACGAGCTCTTTCACTTCATTTGAAACCTTAGAAGAAGGTTCAGACAAGGAAAGGTTTGGCAAAAGGGACATTAAGGAAACCTTTCGATCGCCTTGATTGAAAGCCTTTACATATTTTTCTGCCTTTGCGTGAGCGGCTTTAAGTTGTTCATATTCTGTCCAAGCTTTTAAGACTCGATCCTTTATATCTGCAAAGGGCTGAAAGGCGGCTGGACTGACTTTATCAACTCGAACCATGTAGTATGTCCCGTCCTTTGCTTGAGAAAAAGGACTATCGGAACCTTCTTCAAGGGAAAAAGCTGCCTGAAGAAGTTCTTGAGCAAATTCTTTATTTTTGGGCAATTTTTGAGAAGGCGTTTCCATCCGATCAAGACCTTTTGCATCAACCCCTTCGAGCTTAACAAGTTCTGCTCCCTTAACTGTGGGTACAAGCTCTTCGAGGGTTGCTCCCCCTGCAATTTTGTCATCTAATTCTTGAGTTATTTGAAATATCTTTTCCATTGCTTTTTCTTTTTGGACTTCAGCAATGATTAAAGGAGTGACACTACCTATATTTTGTTTTTTATACTCAGGCTTAGCTTCATAAATAGCCTTGATCTCCTCTTGAGATACAGGGATCTCTTTTGCAAAAGATGCTGGGTTGATCATAAGAGCTGTTATCGTTCTAAGCTCTGGCGTCACAAACTTCTTTTGATGTTCTTTGTAAAACGCTTCTAAAACATCATTACTAGGTGTTCCAGGTACGGGCATCTCCTGAGGAGTAACCATGAGCATCGCTGCTTGACGGTGCTGATATTGGGCATCAAAAAGACGATCAACAATATCATCAGGAAGATAAGCACCGGCCATGATAGCATTTATAAGCTGTTCACGCGTAAGATCCAGACGCACCTGAGCAATAAAGGAATCTTCTGTGAGACCGTTTTCACGCAAGACGTGAGCAAAACGAGCTCGGTCAAATACGCCCTCTTCATTCTGAAAAGCTTCCATGGATTGAATCTGATGGCGAAGGGTTTCATCACTAACTGTTAAGCCTAAGTGCTCCGTTTCAAGGTTTAAAAGAATTTCTTGAATGAGCTGGTTCAAAATGATTTGAGGCAATCCGGATTTCATAATATCTTCTCGCGTCAAGGATTCACCGGATTCGGCCATGATGCGTTGGGCCTGGTGTTGCACTTTTTCTGCGAGCTCATAACGACTAATTGATAGGCCCCCAACTTCTGCAACAACCGCATTAGGGCTATGACCTCGGAACCAACTACTTCCTCCGAAAAAGGCTACAAAGCTTAAGGCTACGATTGCGAGAAAGACTTTCGCAACACGAGACTGAGAAAATTTTTGAAAGGCTTGAATCATGATAACCCGTTGTTTGACTCCATTTAAACGGATCCTACAGATTCTTGCGCCAACTCGCAAGATAAGAAGCTTGACGCTAGATTAACATTTCTATAGTTGGAATAGAGAATGGATGGGTGGCCGAGCGGTTGAAGGCACCGGTCTTGAAAACCGGCAGACGTGAAAGCGTCTCGTGGGTTCGAATCCCACCCCATCCGCCATTTTCTTGATGTTCTCATCAAGAGTTTTCTCCTCTGCGGGACACTCATGGGACATTAAGAGACAACAGACGAGCATAATGTAAGCCCCTGCGCACATAGAACTTTGTGCCAAAAGAAGGGCGCTTTTCTCTACAACTCTCCCAAATGTCCCGCAGTTGTCCCATTTTGCAAAACATACCGAATTTTTGGCTTTTTTTCCTCTAAGTTTTTGAAAATCAAACCGGTTTCGCACCCAATTGTTGTCATTTTTGGTGCTTTGCTATAGACTCTTCTCATTAGCGAGGAGTGGAATATGGCAACGATTGAGACGCGGTGTAATGCAGACGGCAGTATTGGCTACAGAGCAAAAGTGCGACTGAAAGGGTTTCCTTCTGAATCAGCAACCTTTGATCGTAAGACAGATGCAAAGGAATGGGCAAAGCAAACTGAAGCCAGCATGCGACAAGGGCGGCATTTTAAGACAGCCGAAGCCAAAAAGCATACGGTAGGGGAGCTCATTGATCGGTACCTTCGTGAGATTGAAAAGAAAAATCCTAAACGTTTTGTAGATGTCAAAAGCTTGCTGGAGTGGTGGAAAGGAGAAATCGGCGTTTACCTTCTTTCCGATGTGTCCCGTGCCCTTATCATTGAACAACGTGATAAGCTCCTTAACACAAAGGGCCGCAATGTGGAAAGGCGAAGCAACTCTACTGTTAATCGTTATATGACAGCTCTGGGAAATGCTTTCACCGTTGCCACGAATGAGTGGGAATGGATCGAGGAGAATCCTATGAGGAAGATCTCCAAATTATCAGAACCCTGAGGACGGGTGCGCTTCTTAGACGATGAGGAGCGCGAGCGACTCCTAGAAGCCTGCAAAGTCTCAACGAATCCCCAACTCCACACACTTGTTGTTCTGGCCCTCAGTACGGGGGCAAGGCATGGGGAGCTCATCAACCTACGCTGGAGTGAAGTTGATTGGCAACGCCGTGTTATTACCTTGCATGATACAAAGAACAAGGAAAGGCGCCTTCTGCCTCTCGCTCATTATGCGCTACACCTCATGGAAGAGCATAACAAGGTTAGGAATATAGCTTCTGATTTAGTTTTTCCTTCTCCCCCTCATCCAATGAAGCCCTGGGATAGCCGTCCAGCCTGGTTGTCAGCTTTACAAAAGGCAAATATTGAAAATTTTCGGTTTCACGACCTTCGTCATAGTTGTGCGAGCTACTTAGCCATGAATGGCGCTTCTCTTGCAGAAATTGCGGAGGTATTGGGTCACAAAACTCTTCAAATGGTGAAACGCTACGCCCATCTCAGTGAAGCGCATACAGCTAAAGTTGTTCAAAGCATGAACGAAAGGATCTTTGGGTGAGCAAATCGGCTTTAAGAGTAGTGCATGAGAATGACGTCGAGTCTTACAAAAAGTGGCTACGTGACAATACAGAGATAAACGTTTCAAGAGGATTGAGCGAGATACTCTTCAACCTCAATATAAGTTGGGCCGTTCCACGATGAGCAAACACGGCACTTTGGAAGTAAGCTGCTGGGAGAGAAGAAGTTTGCAAGTAGCTTAGTTACCGAAAAGGATGGTATTGTAACCGTAGATAGTGTTGTCACACTTGAAGCAAATTTTTACGATCCTTATATGTTGCAATATTTTATTAGATCTCGCCCCAAATTTGTAAAACTTATGTATCAATACATCTCCTGCTTCTCGGACGCACTTTATGAAGCTTATAAGGAAGTCACTGGGGAGAATCTAATATTAGACGACCTTTCTCAGGTCAGAGAATTTTATAAAAATTGCTCTTCTTTTGATTCTTGGACCGCACATCAGCTTTGCGCTTATATCAGTCACTCAGATCCAGAAGCGTTGGATTTGAAATCTGAGAATCCAGAAAGCTATCTTCCTGATAGACTTTCTCGCATCTTTACGAGATTAGACCTTTATGAGAAGAACTTGCCCTTGGTGAAAGCTGCTATTCTTGGAGGGGGCTTTGAGTTCATCCATGTTGATCGTGACAATTGGACGCAAAGCACTCTAAAGCCTAAGGAGGGACTAGAATGGGCAAAAAAGAAGGGGATTGATTATCACCCCGTCCTTGATGAGTATCTTCTCACTTTACATACAGAACCTGCAATTTCTTCCGCGTATACAACGCCCTACCTCGAAATGATGCGGGAGGCCATAAGAGAGTTGGATATTTCGAGAGAAAATCAAGGCAAAAAAGAAGCCATAGCTGCCGTATTTGAAAAAAAACTAGCTGATCATAGAGCGACCCCATCTAGCCAAAAACTAGCCGATGCAATGGCGACTTTAGTACGCTTGC
>MKUL01000037.1 GCA_001897795.1 Alphaproteobacteria bacterium 41-28
CCTCCTTTAATACACGGATATCATACACTATAATGTAAAAACTTAAATCAAAAATGCTCTAGTCTTATTATTCGCTTTATCTCTGGCTATTACGTCATAGTCTTTGAGGTCTAGATGTGAATTTGTAAGAGGTATTTTTTGTCCATAACCCAATGTTAAAAGAAAAAAACTTCCAGCTGTATTGTTCACATGTTCAGCTTCTTCGTTCGACAAAGCTGGTCCTTTTATGCTCATCTTGATTCCAGAAGCGTGCCCTATGCTGGTCAAACCAAGGAACAAAGCCATTGATGCTAAAATAATGCTTTTCATGATTCAATCTCCCTCAATGCATTGTGGTCTTTTTTATGTTAATATAATTTACTTAATATAACATTAATGATTCATAATTTTGTAAATTTAAACAATGCTGAAATGATCAGGACTAGGACAGGGTTCGAAGGAGGATTCTTCCTAAATCAAGGGTATTTCCCCAACCGCCCCAAGGCTTGTTCTAATTTGAGAATCGAAAGACGAGCGGCCTCGAGGCGTTTTTGCTGAGTTTCAACAACCTCTTGGGGAGCACGAGAGACAAAATCTTCATTCGAAAGCTTTTTCTCAAACCCATCGATTTCGGAAACCACTTTCTTTATTTCTTTTTGAAGTCGATCCTTTTCAGCTCCTACATCAATCGCCCCCGCGAGGGGAATCAGCAGCGTTGCTTCTTCTACAACAACTTGGGCGGCTCCCTTCGCTTCTTGAGGAGACAGAGATTCGGAAAAAACCTTTATGTGCTCGAGGCGAGCAAGCTTGAGAAGCAAATCTTCGTGTTCCCGCATCCGTCGATGGGTTTCGGGCCCTGCATCATAAAAACTGAGGGTGAGGAATGAGGCTGGAGGCACATTCATTTCCGTACGAACACTGCGAACTTCAGAGATGACTTGAATGAGCCAGTCCATATCCTTACTCACTTCAGGATAGGGAAATTCTTGAACTTCTGGCCATAGGGCACCCATCAAAAGACCGGCCTCTGGGTGCAGATTTTTCCACAAGACTTCCGTGAGGAAAGGCATGAAAGGATGAAGAAGACGCAAAATACGATCTAAAACCCAGGCAACGGTTTGTTGGGTTTCCGTTTTCTCAGCGTGTCCGCCTACAAATTTAGGTTTGCAAAACTCAAGGTACCAATCACAAAAGGTGCCCCAAATAAAGTGGTAGAGGAGGTGGGCCGCTTCATTAAACTTATATCCTTCGATAGCCTCTTTTACCTCCTGTGAGAGGGCTGAGACTTGGCCAACGATCCATTGGTTGATGGGAAGGTGAAGGGCATAAGAATCAAAATCAGGGTTAAAGATGGCCCCATTCATTTCAGCAAAACGGGCCGCATTCCAAAGCTTTGTAGCAAAATTACGGTATCCTTCAACGTGAGATTTGGAAAACTTAACATCCCTTCCAGGGGCGGCTAGTGCCGCAAGAGTAAACCGTAAAGCATCGGCTCCATAGGAATCAATGAGAATCAAAGGATCCACAACGTTTCCTTTTGTTTTTGACATTTTTTGCCCTTTTTCGTCTCGCACGAGGGCATTGATGTAAACGGTTTTAAAAGGGACTTCCTTTGCAAAATGAAGGCCCATCATCATCATACGCGCCACCCAAAAGAAAATGATGTCGTGGCCTGTCACCAGTACATCGGTCGGATAATAGCGTTCGAATTCGAATGTTTTTTCAGGCCATCCCAAGGTTGAAAAGGGCCATAGGGCTGACGAAAACCATGTATCTAAGACATCTTGATCTTGGGTTAAAGAAACCTCTTTTTTGTAAAAGAGAGCAGCATCTTTAAGGGCGCTTTCTTCATCGAGCGCAGCGAAGGCATGTCCATCAGGTCCATACCAAACGGGAATCCGGTGACCCCACCAGAGCTGGCGGGAAATACACCAGGGTTGAATATTCCGCAACCATTCAAAATAGGTATTTTCCCAATATTGAGGAACAAACTTTGTTTTTCCTTGCTCGACCGCCTTCAGAGCCGGCTTGGCCAGGGTGGCCGCATCTACATACCATTGATCCAATAACCAGGGTTCAATGACAACGCCTGATTTTTCCCCATGGGGGGTTGGAATGACTGAAGGTTCTTCTTTCTCAAAAAACCCTTTGTCTTTCATCTCTTCAACCACTTTTTTTCGCGCGACAAAGCGGTCAAGTCCTTGATATGAGGCAGGAACATTTTCATTCAAATGGGCATTTTCATCAAGGATATTCACGAGGGGAAGCTTATGACGTCGACCTACTTCAAAGTCGTTAAAATCGTGAGCCGGTGTAATTTTAACCGCACCTGTAAACTTTTCAGGATCGGCGTGGAGATCTCCGACGATCGGAATCAGTTGATCGGTCAAGGGGTGGCGAACAAGCTTTCCGATCAGGTGCTGATATCGTTCATCCTCGGGATGGACAGCAATAGCAACATCTCCAAAGACGGTTTCAGGCCGACTTGTGGCAATGGTAATAAACTTTTCCTTTTGTCCTTCAAGGGGGTACCGGAAATAGGTCATGACACCTTGGATAGGCAAGCTTTCGACTTCAACATCGGAAATGGCTGTGTGAAGCTTCGGATCCCAATTGATGAGACGCTTATCCCGATAAATAAGACCTTGGCGGAAAAGTTCCACAAAAACATAACGAACTGCATCACTAAGACCTTCGTCAAGGGTGAATCGCTCTCGATGCCAATCTGGTGACGCTCCCAAGCGACGGAGTTGGTGGGTGATCATTCCCCCCGATTCTTTCTTCCATTCCCAAACTCTTTCTAAAAACTTTTCGCGCCCCATCTCATGGCGAGAAAGGTTCTGTTTCTCAAGTTGCCGTTCAACGACCATTTGGGTTGAAATACTGGCGTGATCTGTGCCCGGTTGCCAGAGAGCATCCTGTCCTTGCATGCGATGAAAGCGAATCAGAAGATCTTGGAGTGTAAATGTAAAAGCATGCCCCATGTGAAGGCTGCCTGTGATGTTGGGCGGCGGCATCATAATTGTATAGGGCTTTGCTTCCGGTCTTGCCCCTGCTGCCATAAGGCCCGAGTTTATCCAATCTGAATAAATCTTTTCTTCAAAGGACAAGGGTGAAAACGTTTTTTCTAACATGCTTTATAACTCAATATGACAGACGTGGGGGAAAACAGGTGTGGCTTTCATTGCTTTCCACTTTTGAAAAAACAGTATAGCAACTTATCAAATGCGTGTCATCCCCTTGAACCACCTACCCTCCTCATCATTCCGATCCCCGAGTAGGTGAATGCAAATGTATAGAAATGAAATTTTAAGAACACTGAAAACCCATGAATCTGAATTGCGCAAGATGGGTGTTGACCATATCGCTCTCCTTCGGGTCATGTGCGCATCAAGAGGAACGCCCAGAGAGTGATATTGTTGATCGAGCTGCTCTTAAAAAAAGATTGAAATGTGCCGTTGAAAAAGAGGCCATTTATGCCTTCTAAGGAGGCTACACGAGCTCTTGAAGATATCCTTGATAACATTCTTTTGGCATATTCCTTTGTAAAAAACATTATTTTCCCCTTCCCCGTGTCATCCTTGGCAAGAAAGGTTTTGCCAAGCGAAGCGGGCATTAGCTTTTCTTGGCCGAGGATCTTTTTAAGATATCCGGTAATAAAAATGGTTCGAGATTCCCTATTAAAAAATAGATCCTCGGCAAAGAAATGGCTAATGTTTTCCTTTGGAAAACAAAGCATTTCTTGCCAAGGATGACACCATCACTGAAATCGATAACTCGGTTTGCACGACTCCTTATCCAAATGGAGTTATTCAAATGTTCTGGGTAGAATCACCCATGGAATTCCAAGCTAATGATTGGATAACCCCTAAACCGCTTCCAACACTTCCTCCACATGTCCAGGCACACTGACCTTTCGCCAGATTTTTGCTATGCGTCCTTCTTCATCAATTAAAAAAGTAGACCGCTCGATCCCAAAATATTTACGCCCATACATTGATTTTTCAACCCAAACACCGTATTTTAAACAGACCTCCCTTGTTTCGTCGGAGGCTAAAATAAAATTGAGACTTTCTTTTTCTTTAAATTTCTCATGACTATTGACAGAGTCCTTAGAAATGCCAATAATGGTTGTATTCTTTTTATCAAAACTAAGTTTGTAGTCTCTGAAAGCGCAAGCTTGTAGAGTACAACCGGATGTTGCATCTTTGGGGTAGAAATAAACTATGACTTTTTTTTGGATGCAATCAGAAAGTGTAACTGTCTTCCCACCATCGATCGGCAGAGTAAAATTTGGGGCGAGATCGCCAACAAATACAGTCATAAGTTCCCTCTCATTTGTTGTTTGGAGTGTTCGTGAATAAATCGAAGTTTAGCCCACACTCTCTCTTTGGAAAAGGGATCTTTGCCAAAAAATCAGCACGTCTCCTTTTCGAAGTTATAGGATCTGTCGTTGGCCTTGTTTTTGTGATCCTTTTTTTGCTCTTAGTGCGCTTGTCCATGAGCCCCATCAACCTTGACTTCTTAACAACCGAAGTCGAAGCCGCATTTAAAGCGCCCCAGGAAGGATTGAGTGCAAAAATAGAACATACCCAGCTTGTCTGGCGTGAATGGAAGAGACCATTTGAGATCGAACTTGTCAACGTTCACCTTCAAAAAAATGAGAATCCAAATTGGCTTAAAATCGAGCATATTGGCATCTCTGTACGACTTTACCGTCTTTTGCTGGGTGAGGCTTCTTTAAAGCAGCTTCGCCTTTATCGCCCCCACATTCTTCTTGAGAAAGACGAGAAAGGAGAATTTTCCTTAGGGTTTGGAGAGTCAAAGCCGAATCAAGAATTCTCATTCCAAGAAATAGCGCCCCTCGTCGCTCTAGGGGAACCCAATACAGCCCTTGGAAAACTGAACGATTTGAATAAAGTCGCGATCATTGATGCCCATGTTCTTTTAAAGGATGAAAAAGAAGGCAAAACATGGGAGCTTCCCAAAACATCCTTTGTCTTAAAACGACAATCGGATGGGTTTCAAACCGAACTTACCTTAAGGCCACACCAAGGACATGGGACGATGACTGTCGGACTTAATCATCAGTTGAGCTCTGGCCGTTTTGATCTTACAGTTGATTTCCATCACGTCTCTCTCAAGAAATTGTTTGAAAAAAAGGGACTCAATCTCTGTCTTCCTAGCGCTGAAATCAAAAGCCCTGATGATCTTCTCGACTTCCTCCAATGTTGGGATACCCCTCTCCAAGGCAAGATCCATCTCGCTCTTGCTCCTGACACGCATCAAGTAATTGAAGGCAGCTGTGATGTTGATTTGGGGAAAGGAACATTAGATTTATCTTTAGCCAAACTTGTCCCTCTCCCGATCTCCTCTGGAAATTTGTCCTTTACGCTTCTGCCTAACAAACTTGAAATTAAGAAAGCGTCCCTTCTATCCGATGAAATGCTTCTAGATTTCTCTGGACATCTGGAGTCTTCTTCCTCTCCTCTTTTTCTTTCAAAACTCATGGAACCTGGGCAAACGCTTACCCTTCAGGGCAGAATTGAAGACCTTTTTCTCGATCATTTGAGCGCTCTGTGGCCCGAAGATCTGGCGACTCATGCCAGAGAATGGCTAACCAAAAACTTACGAAAAGGCCTCTTAACGGAAGCCGAATTTTCCCTCAAAGGTCATGGGGGAGAGGAAGGATTTTTGATCGATGATCTTAAAGGAACTCTCCGAGGAGAAGGGGCAGAAGTTACTTTTCTAGAGGGTTTGCCTCCTGCTGAAAACGTGAGTGCCCACGCAACATTTGATCAGAAGGGTTTCGATATTAAAGTTCTTACGGGGAACATTGAACAAATAAAGGTTCAAGAAGGTCACGTTCTGATTTCAGATCTTGATACGGATAATGAAAAGCTCAGCTTAAATATGAAAGCCAAGGGGCCCGTTTCTGACATCTTAGGTACCCTTAATCATAAACCACTAGAGTATGCCTCTCTTGCGGGCATTGACCCAAAAAAGACAAATGGAGAAGGGGAAATAGTCTTCAAAATCGACTTCCCTCTTTTGGTGGATCTTCAGTTTAAGGATATTAAGATGAACGCGAAAGGAGGCTTTAAAAAAGTCAACCTTGAACGAAAAATTTCAGAGGATTTAATCGTTAAATTAACTCAAGGAAATTTCTCCCTCGACTTAACCCAAGATCAAATGGTGATCCAAGGTAAAGGTGTAATGAACCAGCTTCCGTCAACTCTCACCTATGAACACTTTTTTAAAAAAGAGGCCCCTCACGAACTCCAAGTTAAGATCGAAACAATGGCTTCCTTTGAAGACTTTAAACGCCTTGGGTTTGATTATCTGGAGTATGCTCGAGGACCAACACCTACCACTCTTTTGTATACCCTTGAGAAGGATAAGAGAAGCTATCTTCGCTTAGATTTGGATACAACGATGGCCACTCTTACGTTTGCCCCTTTAGAATGGAAAAAAAGGCCAGGAGAGAAAGGGAAGCTCTTCTTTGTTCTTGTTTTTGAGGATGGGAACCTTTCTAAAATGACGGATCTTAGGGTGAAAGCACCCCCTTATTTTCTGCGAGGCGAAATTCTTTTCGGGCCTCAGAAGAACTGGAAAACTATTCATCTTTCTCAATTTGAGGGACCCGATACCCAAACTCAAGTGACACTCCACACCCCTCACCCAAATGTTTATGAAGTTTCTTTTCATGGCCAAAGCGTGGATTTGGAAAAGTTTATGCAATACGTTGATCAAGAGGGAAGCGCTAAAGACCATCCCCCAATGGATATTAAGCTCTTTGGCGATGTAGAACAATTACGCTTAGGCGAGGGAAAAGTTTTTGAAAATATAAGTGCCTCTGCCCACCTCTTTTTACATGAAAATGAAAAAATCTGGAAAGAGGTTCATCTTCGGGCCAAGGCTGGCAAGGGCACTGCCAGCAAAGGAGACATGGCTCAGGTTTCCGGAGGGATTTTATTCGATATTAACCCAGGTCCTAACAACACACAATCCCTTGAAGTCCGCGCAAATGATGCGGGCAAGTTTTTAAAAAATCTTGGTATCTATGACCACATTCGGCGAGGTGCTCTTATTATTAAAGCCCAAAAAGAAGGATCCGGCCCCTTTAAAGGTATTTTAAAGCTGAAAGACTTCGATGCCCAAGAGGTTCCTCTCCTGGCCAGGTTCGCCGCACTCCTCTCACCCATGGGGGTTGTTAACTTATTTTCTGGGAAAAAAATTCTTTCTATGGATCGGTTTACATGCGATTTCGAATTCGGCGAAGACTTTGTCGCGGTTAAACAGGGAGTTGGGAAAAGCCTTTCTCTTGGCTTTACGGTTGAGGGAAAACTGGATCGTAACAAACGCCTGTTTGCTTTAAGAGGGAATGTTATTCCTGCGCGCTTTCTCAACTCAATCTTTAACAACATCCCCATTCTGGGGCCCCTTATTAGTGGGGGAAAGGGCGAAGGTCTCTTTGGAATTGCCTACACAGTCAAGGGGTCTTTTGATAACCCTAATGTATCCTTGAACCCCCTTTCTGCCTTGGCACCGGGCTTCTTCCGAAAGCTGTTTCAATCCTTAACGGGAGATGATGAGTGAGGGAGTGGGAGAGTGTCATTGCAATGACGATCACCCTCAACCGTCACTGAGAAGCAGGGTGAAGCAATTCCTTTCCAATACACAAATTGTTTTACGTGAAACATTCTTAAAAGGGGTCAATGAGATTGCTTTGTCCCCCCGTTTTCATGGGGGTCCGCGCAATGACGATTCCCCTACTCGTCATTGCGAACCCTGCGAAGCAGGGTGAAGCAATCTCTTTCCAATACAAAAATTGTTTCACGTGAAACAATTCAGAGAGTCTAAAAAAAGGAGGGGAACCCCCTCCTTTTTCTTTTTCTAAGAAGCCTGTCGTGATAATTTTGTAATAAATAGATTGCAATGATAAAATTTTTTATTATATCTATGACATATATTTTTTATGGTGAAATTATGAAAAAATTACTTTCTTTAACTTTTTTGGTTTCCTTTTTACTTATACCCCCCACTTTTGCTATGGTGGAAGGAAATGACGATGGTGCTTCCAGTCCCCCACTTTATCAAACAGTTACCTTAGAAAATCAAGATAAGAGAGAATATGATTGGCGCAATAATCCACCTCCACATATTTCAATCGATGAACCAGAAAAACTGGCCGAAATGATCAGACAATACCGGGAGGATGGAAAGCCTATAGGACTTGCCTGGGCTTGCCATACGGATGAAATGCCAGAGAAAATAACAGAATTCTTTGGATCAAAAGTTTCTGCCGTTGAAAACTGGATAAGCCTAGATGTGAGTAACTGCCATATTCGCATGGATGCGACAAAAAAAACACATATAAAACAGGTCTGCAATTGGCTTAATGAACACGGCATTAAAGTAAGTACAATCGCCTTTACATGCATTGCACCTGAGCCAGATTCTTCCCTTGTGCAGAAACATATCTTGCCCATCGTAAAAGAAGATGGCTCTTTAATTTTCCCCGGATACTTCCCAAGCCATTATACCTTTAATAGTTCTGCGGACTGCAAGGAATTTGGGAATTTGCGTGTTGATAGTTTTGGCAGGCTTGTAACTAAATATAAGAAGAAAGATATCGATCATTTTAAAAGTGATTTATTTAACTACCACAATCCCAAAGGCGTTTTTTTTCACAACGAAGAAGCTTTCTTAGCTTCAACATTAAGTTGGATCGAAGAATTTACAGACCGCAAGGGAGAGGCTGGGAAAAAGTTAGCCGCCGGAGTTTATATGAACCGTATTATCTTTTTTAAACCTGAACATCGCGTAATTGAAAATACATTTGAATTTGATGGTGTCAAAGTTAATAATTTATTTTCAAAAAGTCCTGATGAATTTACACGCGATTACATTCAGTCCTATAGAGATTACCTGAATGAAATCGGTTTTGATCCTTCTCTCTATAGAATTTGTGCTAAGAAACCTCAAGCTGATCTTTTTAGGGTTGAAGAATATGTTTATCCCGAGGATGGAACTTATGATGTAACGGGTCATACATCCCAAGCTTCTTTGGTTCTCATCAAAAAATAAACGACGAGCTGTATAAAAAAGGAGGGGCTGCCCCCTCCTTTTTCTTTTTTTAAAAAGCACTCTACTTTACTTTTTAGAAGCTTTTTTCTCCGCCGCTGGCTTAGCAGCCTTTTTAGGCTTCTCTTCAGCAGTAGCTACTTTTGCTGTCTCTTTCGTAGGCTTTTCCTCAGGAGTAGAAGCTTCCGTTGCTGCTTTTTTCGCAGCCTTCTTTGGCTTTTCTTCAGAAGCAGGAGCTTCAGCTTTAGCTTTTCCCTTGGCCTTTGTGGGTGCTGCTTTCGCGGAAGGCGTTTCAGCAGCCTTTGCTTTTTCTTTCACTTGCTCGAGAGCGGCTCCTAAGATGTCACCGAGACTTGCGCCACTATCCGTAGATCCGTATTCCACCATGGCCTGACGCTCTTCCTCAGTCTCCCGGGCTTTAATAGAAAGTGTGATCTTTCGATTGGCCCTATCAATTTGAGTAATCTTCGCATCTACTTTTTCTTTTACAGCAAAGCGATCAGAACGTTGCTCTGCGCGATCTCGAGAGAGTTCATTTTTGCGGATAAAGCCCGAGAGGCCTCCTGCAAGGCTAACTTCAATGCCGGTCTCAAGAATAGCTGTCACTTCACAGGTCACAACCGAGCCCTTCTTCAGGCCCGAGATGCTTTCGTCGAAGGGATCTCCTGTAAGCTGCTTAATGCCTAGGCTAACACGCTCTTTTTCCGGGTCAATGTCCAAAATTTTGGCACGAACCTTCATTCCTTTCTTATAAGCTAAGATGGCGTCTTCGCCTGTTTTATCCCATGAAATATCGGACATATGAACCATGCCATCAATATCATCCGTAAGTCCCACGAAAAGGCCAAACTCGGTGATATTCTTAACTTCTCCTTCAATTTCTGAGCCCACAGTATACTTTTCCTGGAGGGCTGCCCAAGGGTTGGGAATACATTGCTTCATGCCAAGGCTGATTCTACGCTTTGATGCATCCACATCGAGGACCAAAACCTCAACTTCTTGACTGGTTGAAACAATCTTACCTGGGGGCATGTTTTTCTTTGTCCAGCTCATTTCTGTTACATGAACAAGTCCTTCAACGCCAGGTTCTAGCTCAATAAAAGCCCCATAATCAGTGATGTTAGTCACACGACCCATCACATTTGCCCCGACTGGGTATTTAACTTCAGCTCCGGCCCAAGGATCACTTTCAAGTTGTTTCATACCCAAAGAAATTCGTTGATTTTCAGGGTTAAAACGGATGATTTGAACGCGTATGGGTTGACCTACAGTAAGCACCTCAGATGGATGATTCACCCGGTGCCAAGCAATATCGGTTACATGGAGAAGGCCATCAACACCCCCTAAATCAACGAAGGCACCGTAATCCGTAATGTTCTTAACAATTCCTTCCAGGATTTGTCCCTCTTCAAGGCGAGCAACAAGCTCACTCCGAGCCTCTGCGCGTGTTTCTTCAAGAACAGCCCGCCGAGAGACAACAATGTTTCCCCGACTGCGATCCATTTTTAAAATTTGGAAGGGTTGAGCAACGCCTATCAGAGGAGAAACGTCCCGTACGGGGCGTATATCCACTTGGCTTCCTGGCAAAAAGGCAATGGCACCCTTAAGATCAACAGTGAAGCCACCTTTTACGCGGCCAAAGATTACACCTTCAACATGTTCATTAGCTTCATAAGATTTTTCAAGTTGTTTCCAAGCGGCTTCACGACGAGCTTTCTCATAAGAAAGCACCGTTTCCCCGTTTTTATCTTCTAAGCGTTCCAGATAGACTTCAACTGTATCGCCTAAATTTAATTCAGGTTCTGTGCCGGAAGCTGAAAATTCTTTTAAGGGAACACGTCCCTCCGATTTTAATCCTACATCAATAATCGCAACATCGTTTTCGATGGCGATCACTTTTCCTTTGATAACACGGCCTTCAAGGCTATTTGCTTTGCCAAATGATTCCTCTAATAGGGCTGCAAAATTTTCTGTATCAAGAGAAGAATCTCCTCCAGGTGAAGAGGTCTGTTCTGTCATTAATATATTTCCTTAAAATCTCCTTTATGTTCGGCCCATAAAGAATGATGGGTTAGAGTGATTCTTTGAATAGCAAGGCCGAAACTTTCTATTCAGACGAATGAAGGGCTCCCTTACGGGCCTCAGGATATTTTGAGTCCACAAAATGACAAGCCTTTTCAATAACATCGTCTATTCCAAGCTCTGAAGTATCGAGAATAAGAGCATCCTTCGCAGGGCGCAAGGGAGAGACTTTTCTTCTCCGATCACGTGCATCCCGTGCTTTGATATCCGCCAGAGTTGCTTCATATATACTGTCAATTCCTTTTTGATGCAACTCTTTGAGTCGACGTTTTGCTCTCACCTCAGAAGAAGCTGTGACATAAATCTTACAGGGAGCTTCAGGTAACACCACAACACCAATATCGCGACCATCTAAAATAACACCTTGTTTTCTGGACGAGGTGTGTTTTGCAAAGTCTCGTTGAAAATTTAAGAGAAGGGCTCTGACTTCAGGGAAAGGGGCGATTTCTGATGCCAAATTTCCGATGGCCTCATCTCTCAAAGAAGAGCTTTTGAGATCAACGGCTCTTATAGAGGAGGCTGCTCTTATAGCTGCTTCTTTATCCGCAAAGTCTTCAGACCCTTCCACCATTTTTAAGGCCACTGCACGGTACAAAAGGCCCGTATCGAGATGGTTTAAATGATAAATATGCGCCAAATGACGGGCTAATGTTCCCTTCCCCGCTCCTGCAGGTCCATCTATGGCAATCATCATAAAAGACATCTTTTCTCCACTTTCAAAGTGGTAATGGCATAATTTGAATAAAAAATCGACAAAAATGTAACCAAGTTATTGACAGAAGCGCTAACTCATGACAAAGCCCTTATCCATACAGTTTCTTTCTTGAAAGGAGATAAAATCTATGTCTAAACCAGAATGGGGATTAAAACGAATTTGCCCCAATTGTAATACGCGTTTTTATGATATGCATCGTCAGCCTATTACTTGTCCTAAATGTGCAAATACTTTTGATCCTGATTCTTTTGTAAAAAAACGCAGAGGCCGCCCTCCTGCAACAGAAGCAAAACCTCTTCCGCTTCCAGCGGAATTAGATGAGACAATAGATCTCGAACTTGCAGAAGAGCTTGTTCCCCTTGAGGACACAGACAGTATTCTTGAAGACACCTCTGATTTCGGAGAAGATGAGGATGTTGTTGTGATAGAAACACCGTCGGACGAAGATTAAGAGCCCCCCTCACCCGCCACTTGCTTCGCGCGTGGCGGGTGACGGGAACTAATTAAGAACCGCGGAGTCGTGAGTCGTTATCAAAAATTTTACTTTCTATTTTTTATATTTATATAAATATTTATTTTGGCTTCGTATATTAAATCAATTGACAGGGCAAAAATAGCTGTTAACCTGTAGTGTAGAGTAAGTGGGTATAGTAAGAATAAGAATGCACTCTTTGCCTAAAGTTATCAAACTGTTATCGTTTACGTTTTTAGGCCTCGCTTTTTTAGAAGCTCTGGCTGGCAACAGTCCTCTTCAAGAATTTGATGCCCCTCCAAACAACTCCTACAAACTTAAAAAAACAGAACCCCCTTCCCAACTATCGGCATCCGGATCTTCATCGCCAAAGGGTTCATCCACAAGATCGGGAAAGAGACGGGGTGAGTTTGTAACAACCTTTCCCTTTTCACAAAGGTATGCCGCTTCTTTCACTTCTTTCATAGGGTCCAGCATTAGTGGACGACCAAGATATATAAACTCTAGTGCACGTTTGGCTGACGTTAACCAGGAGGAACTCAGCAGTCCTATTTTACGATCAGGCCATATCTCACCATGGAAGAATAGAAACATTGATTCTTTCGAGGACTTTCTGATGCCGATGCCAGCATCAAAGTCAACAGGCGTGCAAGGAACATCTCAGTCTCCCTATGACGCGGAACAAACTCTCGGAAGGATAGGAGGAAATAATACCCCCCAATTCATAATTTCAGACCCTCAGCTTCTCGAAAGAAACCTTTACCAACAGGAAGACGCTCGTCGACAAAACCAAGAAAATACGCGCCATCAACTTTTAGAAGATGTCCCTATATCCCCATCAGCAAATGAATCTCAGCGGGTTAACGACGAACAAGGACAGGAAGTAAATCTACCGCAACCAGAAGCCGTTCCTAATCTAATACCAGAAGAATCTATATCGATACCACAGCCCATAGGACAGAACCCGCATGAGCTGCCCGTAAACCCTCCCCACAGGACTGAAGATCCTTTACCAGGGCTAAATGCACAGCCCGAGCCTAATCCTCAAAGACATCTTGTTGAGGTTCTTCCCGATGAACCAGAACAGCCTATATCAGCAGTACAACCCCTAGCTCCTGCTTCTCGAGAAGAACCGGAACCTACCCCAATTATGCAACCCCGATCTCCAACTTCGAGAGCCACAATACCTGTGCCTATATTTTTGCCAGCACCTTCAACACCAGAAGCTACGCCTTCAGGAATACCGGTAGGAACATCAGCCCTCGTAACTCCAACCACAACTGCAACCATTTCTGCACCTCCGCCTTTATCAGAAGTTTCTCCAACAGCCGTGCCGCCCTCACCGATGCTCACTTTGGCAGGAGGAGCTCCAACACCACCTCCGGTAATACGGTCAGAAACAGTAGCCGCTATCGTAGCCCCTATCATAACGGCACCCATTCCGGCATCAAGAGTTCCTTCGACAGCCGTGCCAGTAATAGTAGCAGGAACTTCAGCCGCTGTTGTAACCCCTATAACAACAACACCCATTCCTGTACGAGAAGTACTAACGACAGTAGTACCTCCTTCGCCAATGCTCATTTTACCCGAAAGAGCTCCACCTCCAGTTCCCGTTTCTGCACCAGGAGGAGAACCCACTGTTCCAACAAGGGCACAGCTAATTCCGTCCAATGGGCAAAATCACACTGATGATCAAGAACACCAAGCTGAAACTCTTCCACAACAACCCCAAGTCGCTCAGTTTCAACCCATTCAGCCTGTTCATTCTCATGTGCAAAATCATCCTGACACTCAACTCGTTCAAGAACGTCAGCCTGAGTCTCCTCAACACAAATCCGAAGTAGCTATGCTTATCCAAAAGCGAGTACCTCTTCCTGAAATGAATCCACCTAATCCTGCGTCTTCACTAGTACCTCCACCCTCTGCCTTTTCTATACCAGCACCTACGACACCTTCGTCAACAGGACAACCCCTAACTTCTGCTCCAGTTGTTAGAGTATCTGTTCCAACGGGACGATCTATAGCGCAAACTTCAACAGTTATAATACCTTTGCCTTCGCCACCACCTCCGACAACTGTTCCAGCAGTTACCGTAGTTGATCCAAGGGAACAATCTATAGCGCCAACCTCAACGGTTCCAATCTCTGCGTCTTCACTAACACCTCCATCCTCTGCCTCTTCTATATCAGCACCTACGACACCTTCATCAATAAAACAACCCCTAACGACTGCTCCAGCAGTTATGGCAACCAGGACAACGGGACAATTCATACCTCCAACTTCAATAGGTACAATACCGTCAGGAGGAATGCCTGCTGCAGCGCCACCGCCCCCGCCACCACCTCCTCCTGTCAGCACACTTCTTCCTCCAATATTAGTAGGAAAGGCACCGCTATCAGTGCCATCAACACAAGACGACGAAGAACGGCAGCGTTTAAAAGAACAAGAGCGTCTCTACAAAGAAATTCTACGGCTTCAGGAAAAATATCGAGACTACTTGGCACGTCTTCTTACGGAAAGGAAAAAGAGTCTTAAAAAGATTGTGAGAGAGGTCGTGAATGGGGAAAAAATCCTTCTACAGTATATGTCAGAAATAATAAAAGTTTTTCTTGAATATAAAAAAGCTGCAGAATCCTCAAAAATTAAAATTGAGGAAAAATGTGATGAATTAAAAAAATTGCTTTCAGAACCCTTCCCGAAATCCATAAGGGGAGACTACCAAGCAGCGATTGATGCAATGTGGATTAAGGTTGGCAGTACCCTTCAAAATGCGAGTGAGCATTTTTCTGTCCACACACAAAAGGCATTACAAAAAAATCAACTCCAGCAGGAGGAAGTACAAATTATCATAGAAGCACTTGAGGAAGAGGTCGCTTCTCCAAAACAAGAATCCAAAGGGGAAGAAGAATCAGAACAAGGAGAAAATATTTCTACACGCTTTGAAGATTTGCAATATGATATAAATGATCTTCTTAATATGTTAGTAATGGCTACTCAGGAGGGGGTGGGCTCTCTGGGATCAGTTATCGATGAATGCGTTCTAAGACTCTATGAAGTTGAGCCAAATCCTTTATTTGTGCAAATTATAGAGAAATTTAAGAGAGACTCAGCTGACATTCCGGATGAGGAAGAAGAAAAACAAAAATTGGAAAGGTTACAGGGCGCTCTTCTAGGCCTTCTTTCCTTTCCCAAAAAAGAAGCCCTACTCTTATGGGAACAATTCATTCCGGATATTTCCAGATCGTACGTACGAGAATTTAGCGAGATGGAGGAGGAGTATCGGGCTGTTGAATTAAAATATACCCGTAAATTCGAGACTATATTAAATACAACATTCCCTGAAAAAAAGTGGAAAAAGAATTTTAATGGACTTACCAAAATGTTGGGAAAAAGCCTTCAACATTTAGATGAAGCGAATGAAGAAGAGAGTAGTTTAAAGTTAGTTATAAAGCAAGGTCTAGCCAATTTTCCAACTACCCCCACCTTCGAAAAGGGAGAAGAAAATGGAGAGAACGGAAAAGATTTAGCCCTAGGAGATGAAGAGCATGAAGAACAGGAGGCCGACTTAGCAGATGAGAAAACGGTGCAACGTTTTCTTATGAAGCTTGTTTCTTTCCCCAAAGAAGAAGCTAGATCCTTGTGGCAGAAAGTAGCCCCCATTTTTTCCAAATTTTTTGTAGCAAACGTTGATGTAGCAACCCAGAAATATTTTGAATTTTTTTCAATACCTAGAATTTTATTTAATACTATCGTAGACAAAATGGAAGAGATTCAAAGGTTATACGATATTAAAGAAAGGTTCAAAAGGAAGCTGCAGCCACAACTCAAGAGTGATGAAACAAAAATTGCGGATCTTCAAGATAAAATAAAAGAACAAGAAGAAAAATTAGAAAGAATCTGTGAATCACGAAGAAAAAGAAAAAAAAGTTATAAAGACATTTCCGAAAAAATCCAGAAATCTATAAGGTTAATGTCTTCTTTAAAAATGTCATTTAATGAAGAAAAGTTCTTAGAACTTAAAGATCTTTTACAATCTTTAAAAGGAAACTTTATGAGAAAGCATGCGGAAACTGCCTTGGGGTATCTCGATAAACTCACCAAATGTCGTGAAGAATCTGCTCAATATATTAAAAAGATTGAAGAAAATGAAATCAAGTGTCAAGAGATCAGAGACCAACATGCCAAGAAAGAAGAAAAACTAAGGAAGAAAGAAGAGAAACTTTCTGACATTACATTGGAGCTCGAAGAAAATGAGAGCAAGTACGCGGAAAGCATCAAATGCTTAGAGGAAAAAATAAAGGAAATGAAAGAAGAAGAAGAAAAGAAACAAAAACCGATCCTCAGCGCTCGAGAAAGTTTAATGGATGTACAAAACGCTTCTGTTTTTCCCGATTTTAACACTCCAAAAGCTGAGGATACTCTGATTAATTTGAGAAATGAACTTTCTCAAGAGGATATGGAGAAATACATCGCTGAAGAGAAAATACTTGCTGCAATAAAAGCTGAATTAAAAGAATGTAAAGAAAAGCTTCAAAGCACGATGAGACCAGTATCTCATATGAGAATAAGTGGTGACGAAGAAAAAGAAGAGTGAGGGTATCTTGAGAGATTCAGGCAATGATATCTGGAATCAGCGTTGTTTTGAGTTTATTAATTTCATCTTTGAGTTTGAGTTTCCGCTTTTTTAACCTTTGTACTGCTAACTGATCATAAAGAGGCATTGTCATAAGACGAGCGATTTCCTCATCTAAGGCACTATGTTCCTCTTTTAGCTTATTCAGCTTGTGTTTTTTATCTTCTGTCGCCATCATGGGTGTTAATCTTTCATTAAGAACTCACTATATCAAATTTTTTTGATAAAATCCGCAACAAAGTTCTTAATGTATTTGTTAAAATAAATTTAAAGAGGTTTGTCAGATGAAAAGAATTGGAATTTTAACGAGTGGTGGGGATTGCGCAGGCCTCAATGCGGTCATACGCGCTATTACCCTTAGAGCCATCCAGGGATATGGATGGGAAGTTTACGGCATTCATCAAGGTACTCATGGACTCATGCGGCGCCCTGTGGATGCTAGCAAACTTGATCTTTCCTTTTGTACAGGAAGTTTATTTCGAGAAGGAGGGACAGTTCTTGGAACGACCAATAAAGGAGATCCTTTTGCCTTTCCTCTTCCCGACGGCACTCTTAAAGACCTCTCAGAAAACGTTATTGAAGGTTATCGCCTTTTAAAATTGGATGCTTTGGTGGGTATCGGAGGGGATGGAAGCCAAGATATCCTCAGGCGTCTTGCCCAGCAAGGCGGGCTCAATCTAGTTGCGATCCCTAAAACCATTGATGATGATCTTAGCCATACAGAACATTCGATTGGTTTTATGACAGCTGTAGATGTGGCAACAGAAGCCCTCGACCGTCTTCAACCTACAGCTGCTAGCCATGACCGTGTTATGATTTTAGAAGTAATGGGGCGCGATGCAGGCCATATTGCTCTGGTTTCTGGAATTGCAGGAGGAGCGGATATTATTTTAATCCCAGAGATCCCTTATCAAATGAAAAACATTGCGGATAAGATTCAATCCTTAAGGGAAGCGGGTCGCAATTTCGCTCTCATGGTGGTTTCAGAAGCTGTGGGAACAGAAACAGGCGAGAAAGCCAAGATTATGGATTTGGAAGGAAGGAGCCGTTACGGAGGCATCTCCCATCATATTGCCAATCGCATTACAGAACTGACAGGTGCGGAAACGCGGTTTACGGTTCTTGGACATGTGCAGCGAGGGGGACAACCATCCGCTCAAGATCGCGTTTTAGCCTCTGTCTTTGGCACACATGCCGTAGATCTTATCGCCCAAGGAAAATTTGACCGTATGGTTGCTTGGCAAAACCGTCATGTTGTGGATGTTTCTATCCAACAAGCTATTGCAGGATATCAGGCCGTTGATATTCATGGTTCCCTTGTGAAAACAGCGCGAGGACTTGGGATTTGCCTCGGAGATGAGAATTTTTAAAAATCTTATTTGAGAAATGGCGAACCTATGATTGAATGGCAGCTGATTTCTGGAAACAATTATAGAGAAAGGTGGGAGCTCAATGACTGCACCCCTTATGCCCAAAGCTACCGCAGTTTGGCTAATCGATAACACAACGTTAACTTTTGAACAAATTGGTGATTTTTGTAATTTGCATCCTCTCGAAGTGCAAGCGATTGCCGATGGGGAAATTGTTATCGGGATGATTGGCCACGATCCCGTTACCTCTGGACAGCTAACTTTGGATGAAATTGAACGTTGCCAAGCAGACCCCGCGGCAAGACTTCGGATAAAATTAAATATTCACGAAGGAAAAGTTCGAAAAAAAGCGAAATATACGCCTGTTGCTCTTCGTCAAGCAAAACCGAATGGGATTGCATGGCTCTTAAAGGAAATTCCTACGATCAGTGATGCGGATATTATCCGCACCTTAGGCACAACTAAAAATACGATCCAGGCAATTCGGACAAAAACCCATAGAAATATCAACGAGATCAAACCTGTCAGCCCAGTTCATATAGGCCTTTGTACCGTGGAGGATCTTAATGAGCTCTTTAAAAAATACCAAATATGACCGTTCAGCTGGTTCTAAAAATTTTGCTGATCGGAGCAATGGTTGCAACGGTGGGAGCGTTGACTCTAGGGCTTTTTAGTATGAAAGAAGGGAAAGAAGCAGGTGAGCGCAGCAATAAAATGATGCGTTTGAGGATTCTCTTCCAAGCCCTGGCCATCGTAATTTTTTCAATCCTTCTGTTTTTGCAGGGAAAATGAATGGTACTCTTAACCCGCATTTACACAAAAGGCGGAGATAAGGGAAAAACGTCCCTAGGAACAGGAAAACGGGTTTTGAAGTCCGATCCTCGTATTGCAGCCATTGGAGATGTGGACGAAGCCAATGCCTCCCTTGGGGTTGCTCGCCTGCATGCAGCCGATGATATAGATCGGCTTTTATTTCATATGCAAAATGATCTTTTTGATATTGGTGCTGACTTATGCGTACCGGAAGACAATGAAAACAAGGAAAGACTTCGTCTTCACCCCCATCAAGTCACCTTTTTAGAAGAAAAAATTGATTCTTATAATAAGTCCATCCCTCCCCTCACATCTTTTGTCCTTCCCGGAGGATCGCCCTTATCTGCCCATCTTCATCAATCACGAACGATTGTGCGAAGAGCTGAAAGAACAATATGTTTGTTAAACGATGCGGAGCCCATCAATAAAATTATTATTCAGTACATCAATAGGCTCTCTGATTTACTGTTTGTACTTGCCCGTTATGACAATCATCAAAAAGGGGGGGATATTTTGTGGGTTCCCGGGGCTAATCGATAAAGAACCGTAAGCAGAAGAAAGGCAGGACAATAGCCTACTAGCACTCAGCCGTCCCCCATTTTCACAAGGGCATGCTTTGCAAGGCCGTCCCCGCGAAAGCAGGGAACAGGCCGTGGCAATCCAGAAATCCAAAAGAAAGACTAGATTGCTTCGGCTCTTTCAGAGCCTCGCAAAGACGAAACTGGTAGGACTTTTATTTTTAAGCTAGAGCCCTGAGGAGAAAGGCATTATTTGTCCTTTTGATGGATTTTGAATTCATTCGTAATTTCATTTAAATAATAGGTACGGTTTATCATCTTTATCCGGGCTGATTTAGTGCTCAAGTTTAAAATAGCCTGGATATTTTAATTTATAAAGGTTTTTAGGAGATCTTTTCTTATGTGTATTGCTTCCCCCCATCGCGACCAGATCTTCTAATCTTTAGTGCACCTGTACGGCTAAACATTAGTTGCTATTGAATAAAACTTCCAGAGACTCCTCTGAATAAAAAGGATTTTTTATTTTTACTCCTTCTAACGTAAAATTATCCTGAAAGTCTTCGCTTATAATCGCTCATAGAGGTCAGACCTATTAAAGGTTTCTCCTTTAAGGGGTAACGCCTTTTTCATGAGTAACAAAAGATTTTTACGAGATTTTTCTTGTTGAGACGTTAAATGCACGTCTTGCTTGGTTTTAATTGGTTTTATACCCATTAGTGTGTTCCAATAAATTTTATATATACCTAATAGAAAGAAATGAAAATCGAGTATTGATTGCACAGAACACTTTATACAGAAGGAATCTCAGAAGAGGTTTCGATCAATTCTTCAATATCTACACCTAAATTTGCAGCCAATAGTTTAAGCACTTTCTGAGATGCGTGTCTTTTAGAAGACTCAAGCTGAGATAAGTATGACTGCGTAACGCCAATTTGTTTTGCTAGCTCCTGCATGGTTTTACCACGGTATCGACGCCAAACACGAATAGGATTCTCCCCATTGACTAACCTTACGACCAAGTCATGAGGAATGGTTTCACTGTCTTTATTTCTTTCAAGAGCTTGTGCGAATAAGGCCTCATCATCAAAATAGTCATAGACCTTGATAAGTTCTTGATATTCTTTATAAGGAATAATGGCCCATTCGGGTTTACCCCCTTTTTCAATAAGTTGAACTTCATGTTTCATTTATAAGCTCCTCCTCGAGGTGAGATTATGACAATATAAATCTGCAAAATATCATTATGTATTTGGTACAAGATGCGCCAGTCTCCAACACGTAATCTATTTTAACTCCTTTAAGCTCTTTGATGTTATTATCTTAAAATCTTAAGGAACGTCAAAACCCTCATTCTTAAGGCAAGCCAACCCCTTTTGTGCATCCTCATTGTTATGTTTAGCGGCTCTGGAGTACCAGTGAATGGCTTTGATATGCCAAGGTATTGTTAACTGAAGCTTCTCCTTCTCATAGTGGTAAATATCACCCAGGAGGAATTGAGCCTCGGGATTTCCTTGTTCAGCAGCTCTAGTCAACCAATAGATAGCTTTAGGTAAATCTTGATTCGTTGCTTCACTTTTATAATACCAACCTAGATCAAGTTGAGCTTTAATGAAACCTTTCTCAGCAGATTTGGTCAACCACTCAGTAGCTTTATCAATAATTTTAGTAAACTCTAGATTTTTGGTAAACTCTGAATCCCTTGCTTTCATACTATCTGCTTTAAATTTATAATCATTGCCAAGCTCATATTGAGTTTCTGCATCTCCTCTCTCAGCAGCTAATTCGAATAATTTATTAATTTGAATTTCGGGCATCTGAAACATTTTCTCGGGGTGAAGACTCAGCAAGTCTGAGGTGCTGAGTTGAGCAATCATTCTTAAGAGATGGGGAGGAGACTCTATGTTTTCCCCTTGATTTTCTAGCCCTTCATTTTTGGCTTGGTCAATTCGGACCTCTAAAGGAGCAATTTTCTCAAAGCGTCTTCTTTCCGGCGATAACATTAATAGCTTAAAATAAAGGCTGAATAGCGCTTCATCTTTTTGACTATTGGGTCCATATCCTCGCGCTTGATCTTGATCCATATCATGGAGAAGTGAATAAAGAGTTGTTTTTATTTTTAATGTTGCCAAAGAGAAGCGCTCTTCTCCTATATAACCTCTCCAACGGGAGCTATCGATAATCTTTTCCATTCGACAGACAATAAGTCGACTTCCTGATAGAAGAGAACCAACTTCTAAAGCATCTAAATAAGTATTCACTGCCTTTACGTCTTCGTTTTGGGAATGCAATCCTCCAGCCTTTTTTAGGATACCAAAGAGCGTGGTTGCTTGCTTAAAGGCAAAAGATTCATCTTTTTCTTCCCGCTCCTCCAAGGGAGCATCTTTTGTGTAGCTCCAGAGAAAATGGACATCTGAAAGTAGGTTTGTCATGAAAGCGGAGGTTGCTTTATCGACCAGGAAGAATGCACCGATAGCTTTCTTTGTTTCGTATGTTTCCGGAGTAAACAATAAAGAAAAGATATGCTCCCACAATTCTTTAGGTAAACCTAGAAACGTTTGAACGGGAGTTCTTTTCTTAGCTTCTTCTGTCTGCGGAGGGAGTTCTTTCCTCTGATTTTTAGATACACCAGGTGGGTTTTCTCTCTCTTCCATAGACAATACTGGATGGCTTAAAAGACCCATCATACTGATCATAATTAAGAAGCTATTTTTCATTATCACCCTCATCTCATTTAATTATAAAATTCTTATTTCAAAAAGAAGTCAAGAAATAAAATAAAAATAATTATACTTACCCCGCCATCGCAACCAGATCTTCTAATATCTTACGGGTAGCCGTAAGACGCGTTTCAGAGGATTCAAGGGATCTAATATATACAATTTTTTGATCAGGGCGGATTTTAGCCGTGCCTTTTTGATTCGTAATATGGCCAATGAGTACATTTGGATTTTTAAAGGTATTTTTGTAAAATCCAATAAGAACGCCTTTTGGGCCAACTTCGACTTTATCCACATTGGCTTGGCGGGAAAGGGATTTGAGATAAATCACCTCGAGAAGGTTTTTAACCTCAACGGGAAGGGGACCAAATCGATCCATTAACTCTATGGCAAACTGATCAATCTCCTCTCGCGTAATAAGATCAGTTAACCGCTTATAAAGGCTCAAACGAAGGCCTAAATCAGCCACATAACTTTCAGGAATAAGAACGGAAAGGCCCAGGCTGATTTGAGGGGTCCAGTCCGTGGAAACATAAGCTTCACCCTTTCCTTCAGCTTTAAGAGCTGCAATGGCTTCCTCCAGCATATGTTGGTAAAGCTCAATCCCCACTTCACGGATGTGGCCTGATTGTTCTTCCCCCACAAGATTGCCCGTTCCGCGGATATCCATATCGTGACTCGCAAGGGTAAAGCCAGCACCAAGGGTATCCAGAGATTGAATGACTTCAAGACGCTTTTGAGCATCCCCCGAAAGGACTTGTCCTGCGGGGTAGGTGAGGTAGGCATAGCCTCGAACTTTTGCGCGACCAATGCGTCCCCTGAGTTGATAAAGCTGGGCCAGACCAAAGAGGTCCGCTCGGTGAATCAAAAGGGTGTTAGCCCGTGGAATGTCGATGCCTGATTCGATGATGTTGGTGCTTAAAAGCACATCAAAAGCACCGTCATAAAAATCGGACATGACGTTCTCGAGGGTCGTTGGCGTCATTTGCCCGTGGGCAACTGCAAATTTGACTTCAGGGACGAATTGGCGCAGGCGGTCGGCGATTTTATCAAGATCGGAAACACGTGGACAAACATAGAAGGTTTGACCCCCACGGAATTGCTCCCTTAAAATGGCTTCCCGCATGACCATTGCATCAAAGGGTAAAACGAACGTCCGCACGGCCATACGATCGAGCGGTGGCGTTGTCATGAGACTCATCTCCCGTACGCCTGAAAGAGCCATTTGAAGGGTCCGCGGGATGGGGGTGGCGGTTAGGGTAAGCACGTGAACATCAGCCTTAAGGTTTTTGAGTTTTTCTTTTTGACCCACCCCAAAGTGTTGTTCTTCATCAACGATCAAAAGACCTAGGTCGTGGAACTCCACAGATTTTCCTAAAATGGCGTGGGTTCCGATAAGAATTTGGATCTCCCCTTTTTTCAAGTGTTCTTTAATGCGGGCAGCTTCTTTGGGTTTCACAAGCCGCGAGAGTTGAGCAACCTTGATTCCCGTATCCTGAAAGCGAGACGTAAAGGATTGATAGTGCTGGCGTGCAAGAAGCGTTGTTGGCACAATAACAGCCACTTGTTTCCCAGAAGAAGCGGCGACGAAAGCAGCCCGCAGAGCCACTTCTGTCTTTCCAAAACCCACATCCCCACAGATAAGTCGATCCATAGGTTTGCCTTCAGCCAAGTCTCCAAACACATCCTCAATCGCAGAGAGCTGATCATCGGTTTCGGGATAGGGAAAACGGGCTGCAAATTCTTCGTAAAATCCGTCTTGTCTTCGAAGAATATCAGCCTGGTGCAGCTTGCGGGCAGCGGCAATTTTTAAAAGATAATCCGCAACTTCCTTAAGGCGCTTTTTAACGCGGGCTTTTCGGGATTGCCAAGCCACTCCTCCCATTTTATCTAAGGATGCTGAGGTGTCCGCCGCCCCATAGCGAGAGAGAACTTCAATATTTTCTACCGGCACAAAAAGCTTGTCATTACCGTCATAGACAATCTCAAGGCAATCATGGGGAAATCCACCCACATTGAGGGTTTTTAAACCCTCATAACGGCCAATGCCGTATTCAACATGAACAACAAGATCCCCCACTTGAAGGCTTGAAACTTCCTGAATAAATAGATTACTCCGCTTTTTGGACTTGACGGGCCGCCCCATGCGTTCGCCTAAGATGTCTTCTTCCGTCAGCACTATGAGACCAGGTGCTTGAAATCCTCGATCCATTTCAAAAGCCGCTAAGGCAGGAGATGACTCTTTTAAAACCTCAGAGAAGGATTCCACACGCCGCAGCGAGGTGAAGTGATGTTCTTCTAAAATATGGGCAAGGCGCTCTGCAGATCCCTGCGTAACGCCCACAAGAAGAACCTGATTCCCTTCTTTTTCGTACCCCTCGAGAGTTTCTTTCACAGCCTCAAACACATTTTCCTGAGAGGCTCGGATGTTTGCAAAAGATGGGCTTACTTTCCCTTGGGCATCCACCGTATTTCCTTTGAAATCAGGATGGGAGAAGGGCGTGAAGATGACCTTCCGAGATTCGGGGATCATGGTGTTCCACCCCTCATCCATGATGTAAAGCCGCTCAGGCGGGAGGGGATGATAAGGAATCCCATGTTTTTCAAGAGATTCAAACTGAAGACGGGTTTCATAATGATCTTGGATTTGTTTCACGTGAAACAATCTGGCTTCCTCAAGTTGATCGTCCAGGCCATAAAGAGCCCCGGTGGTATAGTCAGGAAGTGTTTCCAAATGATCATAGAAGAGGGGAAGCCAGTGTTCGTATCCAGCATAGGGACGTTCTTCCGAAATGGAGAGATAGAGAGGGTCTTTTGGATCGGGCGTGCCAAAAACCTCTCGATACCCTTTACGAAACCGTTCCATGGTTTCAGGCGTTAAGTGTATTTCTCCCATGGGCTTAAGCGTTAATTCTGTTGCTTTTCCTGTGCTGATCTGAGAAAGGGGATCGAAGGTACGAATACTTTCTAAAGTTGAGCCAAAAAAATCTAAACGAAAAGGCAAGGGATAGCCGGGAGGATATAAATCAAGAAGCCCCCCGCGAATGGCGAATTCCCCCCATTCCCGAACGGTTTCACGGCGCACATATCCGCCCTTAAGGAGAAAATCGAGGAAGGCCTTATGATCGACTTCCTGACTAGCCGTCAATGTCCAGAGCCTTCCCTCAAAGGCTTCCCGAGGAGGAAGTTTTTGTAAAAGGGCTTGAATAGTGGTGATAAGAAGATAAGGGCTGTTTTGAGACGTTAGATACGTAAGTGTGTTCAGCCTTTGGGCTAAGATATCGGGGTGAGGTGAGGTTCGATCATAGGGCAAGCAATCCCAAGCAGGGAAGAGAAGAATTTCACGAGAGGTGTCAAAAAAAGCAAGCTGTTCTTTCAGGCGCTGGGCCCGCCCTTCGTCTCGCGCAATAAACACGACGTGTTCTTCTCCCTTGGCAAGTTCTGACAAGAGCAAAGTGTCGTATCCATCGGGAACGTTTGTCAAAAGGGCTGGGGGTGTGAGGGAGGGGAGAAAGGCCATATTTGCTTACTTATATCTATAAAATTTATGTAAAATTTTTTCTTGATCTTTATCAAAAACACATTCATCTTAAAAGCATCATCTCATCTTGGGATGCGTGGCGTAATGACGCGACAAACATCATTACACCACTAACCGACTGCCAAACAGGAGTTGACAATGGCTAAGCTACATGTAGCTCAAATCGAGTATCTTTCTCAACAATTAATTGATCAAATTAACAATGCTAACCATCTTATTGTTAAGAGCAAGCATGAGCTCTATCTTGCCCAACTAACCATAAGATCGCTTTTAGCGGTTTATGATGAATGGGTTGTTGAGAGAGAGCTCGATAACAAGTCATATTTTCAAAATGAATGAGGAATATTATGATCAAAAAGAATTGGTCAATCCATCCGGGAGAAGTTTTAAGAGAAGAATTTTTAAAACCCCTTGGCCTTACATCTTACCGATTAGCGAAAGACATTCATGTTCCAGTACCGCGAATTCATGATATTATCTTGGAAAAGAGAGGTATCACTGCCGATACAGCTCTTAGACTTTCTAAGTATTTGGGAACAACAGTCCAATTTTGGATGAATTTACAGGATGATTATGAAATGTATCGCGCACTGGCAACAGCAAAAGAAGCTATTGAAAGCATACAAATGTTTAAAGAAAATTCGAATGACAAATTAAGTAGATGATCCACATACTTGGATTGCTTCGGCTCTTTTAGAGCCTCGCAAAGACGGGTAGGGGGCGTCTTTGCGAGGAGAGCAGCGACGAAGCCATCCAGAAACCCAAATTTGACAAAAGCACATTCATCTTTATATTTAGAAGCAATGTAATGAAGTGAGAGAAAGAACTCTAAATGTATAAACAAATTATAACTTTGATGATAAGTGCACTGGTTTGGACAATGAATCCTGCAGTCGCCATGGAAGATCAAGAACATCAAGGATCAGCTCGCAAAGCCCATACATGGAATTTTTTAACAGCAGGAGACAAAATCGAAATCATTGCTCCTGGGGCTGCACCGTTATCGACAGAACAAGTAGAGGGAGCTAAGAACTTAATTCGTCTGCATGATTTAGAGTCTTATCTCCCCGAAGGAGCCATTCGTCAACAGGATTCCCTTTATGGCTATTACGCAAATACCACTGAAATGCGAACCCATTATTTTAAAGAAGCCCTTCTAGGGGATTCAAAAGCCTTATGGGCCTTGCGGGGAGGTTTTGGATGTGAGGGAGTTGTAGATATGCTCGAAGATCAAGCATTTGTCCCTCATCATCAACGAAAACCTGTCCTTGGTTCTAGTGACGTAACAAGCTTTCATTTGCTTTACGCTCAATGGAAACGGCCATCGCTACATGCTCCCGTTCTGGGATTTGGCCAAGAGCTTTATTCTGTGACAAAGTCAGGCGTTAATAAAAATGCGTCGCTCAGCGCTGTCATTGATGTTCTTAAAGGAGATGTAAAACAATTCGAATATAATTTCGATATTATTCATACCGGCGGTCTTGAAGGTCCTCTTCGAGGAAGTGTCTTAGGAGGTAATCTTTCAATTCTTGAAAGTCATAAGGGAACGAAAACAGCTATTCAGGGTAAAAATCGTTTTGTTTTTTTTGAGGATACTGCTGAAGATGGAAAAAGACTTCATCGTCGCTTAGTTGGTTTAGCCAGCGCAGGTGTTTTCGATGAAGCCGAGGGGATTATTATTGGTAATCTTCCTCTCATTGGACATGAGACTGAACCAGAAGAAACAAAAAAAATAATCCAACATTTTATTACAGAATCTCTTTTGCCAAAGGATATTAACATCCCTGTTGTGTACTCTCCTCGTTTTGGACATGGCGCCCATAACGATGTTATGCCATTTGGAACAACAGCTTCTCTAATACTTGGAGAAGAAAAGGCTATTTTGAAGGTGAGTGTCAATGAATCAGCCTATCCTCTTGAAGAGTGAGGAAGATTTTTGTGATTAGATCTTGTGGTGCATGTTCTGGAATGGGCATTTTTTCAAAAAACCAACCATAAAGCTCCTGGTCCAAAAAAGTAAGTAGAGCCTCAAATTGGTATAGCTCTTCAGGCAACATCGTCCCGATATGCTTTTGTGCAAAACCTCCTAAAAGCCAGTCCATCTCTCGCATTCCCCGATGTTGGCTTTGGTAAAGGAGGCGCTTTTTTAAAATTTCGATATCATTCATGGGAACGTCTTCCTGTCTTGTTCTTAATACAACAAAACCCCTTATCCTACAATTGAATCTCCTATTTTCGAAAAGAGCAATAAATGAAAATAAGAACCCTCCTTATATGCATAGGCGAAAATAAGAAAGGGCGTTATTATCGATTTGAGGAGAAAATGAAAATAAGCCCATTCTCAATAGAAGCGCGCCTACACTTCCTACAAGGAATCTGATTGAGCTAAGGAATCGTTAGCAATAGTTGAAAGGTCATCCGGATAAACTTCGGAATAATCTATTCCCCAGGGGGTGGACAAGAATTCCTCATCGGAATCATGAGGACTACCTGCTTTATCGTCATCAGAAGATTCACTCCATTCGTCATAGTTATCTGGGAAAAATATCTCGTCAATGCTATTTAAGCGGTCTTTCCTGAGAGGTTCATTTTTTTCATAAGGATTATCAATATCAAAAATATCTTTGACATGAGTGCAGTGGTGCTGAAAAGCTCCTAAAAAGCCTTGTGTCTTTTCTGGCGTAAACGCTTCAAAAGCTAGCTCTTCATAGGTATTAGGCAGAATCTCACTTAAATCATTGGCTCCAAAAGCTGCAATGAGGCCTGGATTCGTGCTGATTTCTGGATTTACAGTGTCGTATTCATCATGTTCATGGTAAGGTTGTGCTGCTAAATAAGGACAAACGGGCTTATTTCCACATCCTAAAAGAAGTTTAATACCCTTCAAGGGACGTAGGAGAAGAACACCATATTTCTCAAAATTCTCTCGAATGTCTTCAATTGTGTATTGAATATCCAATTTTCTAATCATGTCTCTATAAGAATCAGCATACTCATCTAATTCACTGACTCCTGCGTTATAAACATTAATATCATCTTTATTTTTTTTATATTTGAACACAATAGATGTGTATTTTTCCCAAATCTCATCACATTCAATATCTGTAAGAACAGCATGAGAAGAAGTAGAGAAAAGAAAAGTTGATAAAACAACTGCATAAAATAATTTCATATTTAAATCACCCTTTAGCATTAACATATTTATTATTTAGTAATTACTATTTAATATTTCAACTTTTATTTTATATTTTATTGGGCCCGCGATATGACCAATTTCGAAATTTGACTTTTTAAAAGAAATGTCTAAAATTGATATATATTATATATACTATACTCATAAAAATGGAAATTGAGTATTAATTTAAAAACTGGATCGCCACGCCCCTGCGGAGCCTCGCGAAGACGGGTCAGGAGGAACGCCTTTGTGAGGAGCTTTGCTCCGACCCGGCTACGCCGTGGCGAGAGCAATCCAGAAAAACCTGAATTTCATTTATGAAGAGTATAGAGTTAAAGAAGTATGGCCATTGTTCACCTTGCATTAATTTCGATCTGGCTTTTCCTTTTTGAAGGAAAGGCAGCCCCCCTTCCCTCTTTAAAAGTCGATAAGGTTGTTGTTCATAAATCGAAACGCACTCTCACATTAGTAAGTCAGGGGAAGGTGACAAAGTCCTATAAGATTGCTTTAGGAGGATCTCCTGTAGGACATAAGCAACAGATGGGTGATAATAAAACACCTGAAGGGGGCTACGTCCTTGATTGGCGTAATCTAAAAAGTGCCTATTATAAATCGTTCCACATTTCCTATCCGAACCAGGAGGATCGCATCGAAGCAAGGCAAAAGGGTGTTTCACCAGGTGGAGATATCTTTCTTCACGGACTCCCAAAGTCTTTCAGCTTTCTTGGCAAATTCCACCATCTCTATGATTGGACACTGGGGTGTATCGCTGTCAGTAATGATGAGATTGACGAGATCTTAGAACTCGTTAGAGATGGAACACCCATTGAGATTTGGCCGTGATGTATCGCGTATGGATGAGGGCTCATAACAGTCAATAAAAAAGATGCACTCTTCAATATTGTATTTTTATGATGAAATTCCCATGTTAATAATAGTGTTTTAATAAAAAAGTTTGCTTTATGAATATTCGTCAATTTCTTTTTTACTCTTTAATATTTGGAAACAGCATTGTTTCTTGCTCACTGCCTTCCAGAGCCATGGAAGCAGAGGAAGTATCGTTAGATCAATCTCACTTAATGAATTTACCGCGTGAACTGCATGTCCTCGCAGCTCTTTACTTTTCCCCTCGGGAATTAGCAAACCTGGCTTTAGTTAGTTCTTACTGGAAGACAATTTCTGAAACAGACTCTCTATGGTGGTCTATAGGGAAAAGACTTGCTGAAGAAAACGATTTCGAATTTTTAGAAGATTCCATCTTAGGAACAAACGTAAAAACTCGCCTTAAGAAGGACATTGATAATTTAACAGTTTTTCAAATTACAAATGCAACACTCTCTGCTCTCGACTCCATGATAGGAATCAATGTTTTCCATACTTCTAGCGTTGAATCAATGCAAAGTTTTCTAAAATGTGGCAGATCATTTTTCTTCATATCACCCGATATACGAAAATCTTTGTCGTGTTTTAAAAGAAAAATTGAGTCTGGAGAAAGTTGTACGATCAGAGAGGACCACATTCGAAAGCACATAAACCAAGGATCAAACCTAAAGGAAAGATCTATAGTCTTTAGTGTCAATTTAACCATCGTTAAATTCGAACAATATCACGAGCTCATTTATTTTCAAAAAAGTTTAGCTAAAGCCGTTGAGTTTCCTAAAGAAAAAAAGGGGCCCCACACCGTTGTCAGATATAGAATTACACAGCCTTCGGGGAGGCCTTGTGTCTTAGAACTAGAAAAAGAGTTCTGTGATTCCTGATGACCCAATAACATAGCATCATCTCAAAAACTAAAAAACCTCTCCCCTCTTGACAACAGCTCAAAACCAAGCTGTCCTCTTTAGAGAATATGTAACGACACACCCATTTGTGTCATCCCTCGCCTTCGCAAGGGCAGGCTCTTGGCAAGAAATGCTTTGTTTTCTCATGGAAAATATTAGCATTTCTTGGTCGAGGATCTCTTTGGCAGTAGGATCCTCGGGTCAAGAAACACTAAGCCCTCGCTCTCGCAAGGGCAAGCGCTTCTAGCCCAAGGATGACACGTGTTGGGAATGGGGTGAACAGTTACTAAAAATATTAGGAGATCATATGTTTAAGGATCGCTCTCATCTCGAGGCCTTGATTGAAAAAGCGTGGGTGGAGCGCGATGCCCTTTCTCCCACAAGTACGGGAGAAGTTCCAGAGGCAGTCCGAGAGATCCTCTTTGAGCTGGACCGGGGAGAAATAAGAGTTGCTGAAAAAATCGAAGAAAAATGGGTCACACACGGTTGGGTTAAAAAGGCGATCCTTCTTTCCTTTCGACTGAATGATTCTTTTATCATGAACCATCACTATTCTCCTGCCTATGACAAGATCCCTTTAAAGTTTGAAGAATGGAAGGCAGAGCAATTTCAGGAAGCCAATTTTCGCGTTGTTCCTGGAGCCATTGTCCGTCACTCAGCTTATATCGCCCCTGGTGCAGTGATTATGCCTTCCTTCATCAACGTAGGGGCCTACATTGACAGTGGGAGCATGATTGATTCAGGAGTCAGGGTGGGATCCTGTGCTCAAATTGGAAAGAATTGCCACCTCTCTGACAACGTTGGCATTGGTGGAGTTCTTGAACCCCCCCAAGCCAATCCGGTGATTCTTGAAGATCATTGTTTTATAGGAGCCTGCTGCGAAATTTTAGAAGGAGTTTTCATCGGGGAAGGAAGCGTCCTTGGAGCGGGCGTTATCCTTACAGCCTCCACCAAAATTGTTTCACGTGAAACAGGCGCCATCACTTATGGCCAAATCCCTCCCTATTCTGTGGTAGTCCCTGGCGTTCTTCCTGATCCCGATCCAACAAAGCCAGCCCTTCAGTGCACAGTCATCATCAAACAAGTCGATGAAAAGACCCGTTCTAAAACATCAATTAACGAGTTATTGCGATGAACATAGACCCCATCCTTTTAAGCCAAAAACTGATTCGTTGCCCCAGTATCACTCCCAAAAACGAAGGAGCTCTTGAAATTTTAGAAGAGTACCTCACATCTCTTGGATTTACCTGTGAACGTTTAGATTTTAAAGGCATTGTGAATCTCTATGCTCATAAAGGTTCCGGCCATCCCCACCTCAGCTTTGCAGGTCACACAGATGTGGTCCCTTTAGGGGATGCTAGTCTCTGGACCCATGACCCATTCCAAGGAGACATCAAAGACGACCAGTTGTGGGGCCGTGGTACGGCGGATATGAAATGTGCGATTGCGTGTTTCATAAGTGCCCTTTCACGCTTCTTGGAGCGAGATACTTTCCCTGGCACGCTTAGCCTTTTGATAACAGGTGATGAAGAGGCAGATGCTTTTTATGGAACGAAACATGTCCTTCCCATTCTAGCCCAACGGGGGGATATTCCGGATCTTTGTTTAATTGGGGAACCTTCATCTCTTCATAAAGTTGGGGATACCTTAAAAATAGGACGGCGGGGGAGCATTACGGGAGAGCTTACGTGTTATGGCAAACAAGGACACATTGCCTACCCTCAATTCACAGATAATCCCATCCCTCGAATGTTGAATTGCCTAAAAGCCCTTTATGACCATCAATTCGATACGGGAACAGAGGTGTTTGAAGCAACTCGTTTTGAGGTCACGTCTATTGATGCGGGGAATCTCGCAACAAATATCATCCCCTCTAAAATTGAGGCAAAGTTTGGGATTCGTATCAATACGTTGCAAACGGAAGACAGCATACGCCAAGCTGTTTCTTCAATCTGTGCTAAACATGCAGGCAAACATGATTTAACCCTTACCGCTCATGGAAATGCCTATTTAACAACTGACCAAGATAAAATTTCATTGATTCAAAAGGCTGTACAAAATGTTACGGGTCATCTCCCCGATATCAACGTGACAGGTGCAACGACCGATGGGCGATTTATCAGCGCCTATTGCCCCGTGATAGAATGCGGCATGCGGGAAGCCACGATGCATCAAATTGATGAACATGTGGCCATTGAGGATATTGAACTTCTGACGAAGATTTATCATTCCATTCTTACGACCTTTTTTTCAGGGAAGTAGGGCCTTTCACTCCTTTTTCGACACATTCACACCTTATTAACTTTTTTAAGGTAAGCTTGGACATTATAAATATCTCTATGGATTTATCTTCCTAAGAACGGAATAAGGAGAATCGCATGAATGCCTTCAAAATATCTTTACTGAGTTTAGGAATCGTTTCTTTTTCACAAGTCGCTATTGCAGAAAAAGTGAAAATTCCTTGTCCCATACAGACTCAATTCAGCTGGGCAATACAGATGCCCCTCAAGATCTGGGCTGGAACTTATAAACTCCCGAATGTAACTCCCTGGAGCCAATTACTGGTTGACACACCAGCTAGTAGAGCACTACCAACTCTTACTCCGATGCTAGCAAAAACCTCGGGGGATGGTCCTCAAAAATCATTATTTTGTTTATATAGTGGTATAAAGGACGAAAAACCATCTACAGGTATAACTGAAGGGCAATTGGAAGAATTACATGGATATACCAAGTGCGAAGCCTATAATGATGAAGAACATGGATTTACCTGCCAAAAACCCGAATAAAAATAATAAAACAGGTCTTATCTAAAATTCAGGCTAGTTAGCAAGAAGCTCTTCAAGAGCATCACCGCCTCGCATCACACCTCTTCCATAAATATGTTGTTCATGAGGTTTCGGAGCCGCACCATCAAATAAAGACTCTACAACCTCGGCTCCAGCCCATATCTTACTACTCAGAAGATTTGCACATGTCGCAGCGGTGTAAGGAGCACTCACAGAGGTTCCATCCCAATTACCACGAAAAATAGAGCAGTAATTTATACCTTTGGTGGCAATGTAATTTTGTCTAGCTTTTCCTACGCCTGCCCAGGTTGAATAATGGGCTATAGTATCAGAATTTAGATTTAATGCTCCTGAAACGATTGTATGTTTAAGTAAGTTTTCACTTGCATTCTCAAAAAAATCTGCAATAAGATTTAAGTTTAAATTATTTAAAGTTTGTACATTAATCCAATCACGTGTTGGATTTGTGGGAATAGGGAGATTATCTGCATTACAAGCAGAAAAAGTAATTATTTTTCCTTTAATTGCACATTTCTCAAGTGCTCTTAACACGCGCGGGTTTAATTGAGTCTCATCATCCACCTTTGTTTCAAGTATACGACTCATGTTTATAACGTTAACATCCTCTCTTTTGCTCAACTTTTTAAGAGCCTTTGCAAAAGACCCATCACGAGAGTCTAAGGATGTGACAACTGGTAAGATTTTAGCTAGCGGTGAGGCTTCCGCAATAAGCGACGCGACGCTATCTCCATGATAAAATCTGAATCCCTCTTGTCTTCCCATACCTATCTCAAATTTAACGTGAAGTGGAGTTGTGTACGGATTACAAAACTCTAGTGGCGGTAGAACCTGGTCTACGTGTTCAGAATACCAATCAAAGGCGGTAGGTCTTATATTTATATTGTGGATATTTTGTCGATACTGGGGAGCAACCGTATGGTAAAAACCTGTTTCTAAGACAGCCACAGTTACGCCCTGGCCGTAGAAACCTCTTGAGAAGAGATCAGTTAATCCCATATCTCGATAAGCCTGTAGATTTGGATTTCGAGCAATCCTTAAGTTCAGTCTGTCTTCCTCACTTTGTGCAGGAGGGTTTGCCCCTGGTGCGGGTTGTGGTGGCGCAGGAGGAACTCTCCTACTATTGGCTGTGGAGGAGCAAGAGGCGCTGCAACTGGCTGTGGTGGCGCAGGAGGGACTACCACTGCTACTGGCTGTGGTAATAATTTTCTTGATTGCCTTTTTCCTTTCCTTCCTACTGAACGTGAAGCAACTCTTCTCGAATTCTTCCGAATTCGTGGAGAAGGACGTTTCACTTTCTTTATCGCCCGTGTACGAAGATTTTTTCTTGAAGATACCCTAGAGGCTTTGGCAGTTCTTTTCTTAGCAGGTCGTATCTTCTTTGCTCTGGAAACGTTTCTTGCAACTTTTGCATCAGCGGGAAAGCTTAGAAGGCACGAACCTAAAGGAATGGATAAAAAATAAATAATTGCAAAACACTTCTTAAACAACGTTAACATATCAACACCACAATAAAAGTTACGATAAAATTACACTGTAGGATGTAGGTAATATCAAGCTCAATTACAACATTTATCTTTTCCCAACCTCCTTAAGTATCTGGAAAGCTGTGAAAGTTCGTAACCACTCACCTCATCCCCACGTGAGTGGGCGAGTATTTACAAAGGTTCAGTTGCCAGAATCCTCTTCTTCTGGTAAGGAAGTGCAATAGATGAAAAGGAGTTTGCCATGAGTTGGTTTACCACTTTCGTGCGCCCAAAAATTAATGCCCTAATTCGGAAAAAAGAAATTCCTGATAACCTTTGGCACCAATGCACCCAGTGCGAACAAATGGTGTTCCATAAGGATTTGGTGTCTTACCAATATGTTTGTCGCCATTGTAACCATCATATGCGCATCCCTGTCAAAATGCGGCTGGAAACTCTTTTTGATCAAGGAAATTACGAAAAAATATCCGTCCCCTCCGTCCCCCTTGATCCTTTGAAATTTAAGGATTCGAAAAAATACCCCGATCGTCTGAAAGCGGCTCGTGTCGATACAAGCGAGGAAGATGCGATCATTGTGGCAGAGGGAACGATTGGAGGCTATCCCGTTGTGATTGCTGCCTTTGACTTTTCTTTTATTGGGGGTTCTATGGGAATGGCCGTGGGAGAAGGACTTGTGAGGGGGGCCGAACGGGCCACGGAACTTAAGGCCGCTTATATTACAATCCCTTCCTCAGGAGGAGCACGGATGCAAGAAGGCATCCTGTCTCTCATGCAAATGCCTCGCTCGATCATTGCTGTAGAGCACGTTAAAGAAGCTGGCTTGCCTTATATTCCTATTCTTACCAACCCAACAACGGGAGGAGTGGCGGCGTCTTTTGCTATGCTAGGAGATATTGCAATCGCAGAGCCTGGGGCCATCATTGGGTTTACAGGTGCTCGGGTCCTTCAAGAAACCATCCGCCACGCTCTTCCTCCTGGCTTTCAAAGCGCCGAATTCCAGTTCGAGCATGGGATGGTGGACATGGTCACCCCACGACCAGAGATCCGAAAAAAGTTGATCGATATTTTAGGCGTTTTGATGGGGAAGAGAGGCTAAGCCCCTCGCAATGATGGTTGGTGGAATTGTGATTGCGGGTCTCCTTTCTCTAAACCGTCATTGCGAGGCTCTGAAAGAGCCGAAGCAATCTTGGAAAAATACCTATTGTAGTATTTAGATTGCTTCGTCGCTTCGCTCCTCGCAACGATCACCCCCAACCGTCTTTGCGAACCCTGCGAAAGCAGGGTGAAGCAATCCAGGCATTTTGAAGTTCATTGAAAACTATCTATTAGAACAATTTACTGAATTGGTATAATTTCAAACTATAAATACTTCTTTTTATTTTTCAATAACTTATCAAAAAAGATGAGTCGTAAGATCTTTATTTAAGTAAAAATTCATAATTCTGCAATAAACTTAAAGAGATTCTGCGACAGAATACTTTTTATAAAACAAATTTTCAGGGGGAAAAAATGATAGGACGCATAATTTTAATAAGTTTAGTAGCTTTACTTTGCATTTCGCAAAAGACTTTTGCAGGGAAAAAAATTGTATCATCATGTCCCACCGCTCCCATATTTGCGGATAATGGTTTAGGAAAAGGACAACTTTTTAAACTAGTTGGTTCATTTACAAAAGCTAGACTCACCAAAGATAAGCTGGATCGATGGGTACTACAGTGTTTTTATGGAGGGTCGACTGTTTTTGGGATTGCTTTCTCTCAATCTCTGGATAACTGCGGATTTAATGAAGGAACTGCTAAGGAATGCACGGGGACTGAAGCGTCACAGTGTTTAGTTCAGTGTCCGTAACCCCTATCGAGAGATAGGTAACAATTACGGACCCAGGAACCATCATTGGGTTTACGGGTGCTCGGGTCCTTCAAGAAACTATCCGTCATGCCCTTCCTCCTGGGTTTCAAAGTGCTGAATTCCAGTTCGAACATGGAGTGGTGGATATGGTTACCCCCCAATCGGAAATCCGAAAAAAATTGATTGATATTTTGGGCGTTCTGATGGGGAAGAGAGGGGCCTAGTACAGTGACCGTATTAATTTTGCCTAATTTCCAGTTATACCTGTTCACTTAAACCCCTCACCCGCCCTTCGGGCGACCTCTCCCACAAGGGGAGAGGTGATTTAAGTGCTTTCTGCATTACCTCTCCCCTTGTGGGAGAGGTCGCCACGCGCGAAGCAAGTGGCGGGTGAGGGGCTTCAGATAGACCAAACTAAACAGTCACTGTACTAGTCCTCTCCTCTCAAAGAGTTCACAAAATGGGCGAGGCCCACTTGGCGGCGCCGTTTTAACCTTTCTGCTTGAAGGATGGACCTGACCTCCTGAATGCTTTCCGGAAGCGTATGGTTGATAATGATGTAATCATATTCGGCCCAATGGCTGATTTCAGCCGCAGATTTACTCATGCGCATGTGGATTACCTCTTCTGAGTCTTCTCCACGATAACGTAAACGCGTCTCGAGGGTTTCCATGGTCGGAGGAAGAAGAAAAACGCTTACCAAATCATTCATTGAAATTTGTTTGAGTTGCTGGGTTCCTTGCCAATCAATATCAAATAAAACGTCTTTTCCTGCAGCAAGAAGGTTTTGAATGGAGGCGATAGGTGTTCCATAATGATACCCATACACATGAGCATGCTCCAAAAACTGTTTCTTTTGCACCATTTGAGAGAAGGTTGATTCATCCACAAAATAGTAATCTTTTCCTTCTTTCTCTGAGTCACGTTTGGGGCGAGTGGTAACTGAGATCGAAAGTTCGAGTTCGGTCTCAAGGTCTAAAACGTGTCTGGTAATCGTCGTTTTTCCAACACCGGAAGGCGAAGAAAGAACGAGCATAAAACCACGTCTTGCAATGGGGGTATCCTTTGTCATCTTTTTTCTTTACCTGAAAAATCCTCTCTGTGGTATCTTATCATAGGAGATATGCTTATGACGACAGTTCGAATTTATCAACCCTCACAAACTGCTATGCAATCAGGTAAAGGAAAAACGAAACATTGGATGGTTGAGTACGAAACAAAAGACCCAATGATATCTGAACCTTTTATGGGTTGGGTCGCGTCTATTGATACGCGTGAACAACTTCGTCTTTTTTTCCCATCCTTAGGAGAAGCGATTCAATTTGCCAAGGTTAAAGGCTTGCGGTATACAATTTGCAATCCCACGCGGGTTTCTATGGTTCCTAAAAGTTATGGAACGAATTTTACCTGCCCCCGTATGAGGGCTATGTAATTTTCTTGCACCTATAAACAATCATGAGTATATATTTGTCATAAATAGAAAATGTGGCTTTCTGGATTGCTTCGTCGTTTCACTCCTCGCAATCTTTAGCCCCGGGCTTGACCCGGGGGACGGCGTGGTTCCTCGCTTCCGCGAGGACAAGCATTGCGAGGCCCTAGGGGCCGAAGCAATCTAAACATCACCACAGTCTAACTATTTAAAAAGGGCGTATAGCTCAGCGGGAGAGCGCTACGTTGACATCGTAGAGGTCACTGGTTCAATCCCAGTTACGCCCACCATTCCTCCATTGTCTTAATTTATTGAGTTTATCGTTTGTTGCACGTAATTACACATCCCTCACGGCTAATTGTACATACCCCTCTTTCAGCATTATTAAAAGTGCAACTGCTAAAACTATAGGTTTTGATATCTGAAATTGTTAGAGAAACAATTGCACCTTGATTGTAAAAACACTCTATAACTTGAGTAGCTGGGTGCCAAATCGCCACCTTAGAAAAAACCTGGTTGCCATCTGTTTTCTCCTTATCAAAAACTTTTAATCCATTTTCGGTCGCCCCCACGACTCCTGAATTAATCGTTGGACAAATACCCATCCGATCTGACTTTGTCTGGGGGATTACACCAAAAAAGCCCATAGCTGCGATACTTGATAAAAGAACTTTTTTCATATCTTTTCTCCGCTTGTATATTTTTTTGTCGCCTTTTAAGAATGCGGGAAATGTATTAATGAATAGTAAAAAATAAAATTGATTGCCTTATTTACCGTTTTCTTCTCTCGTAATCCATCCTCCCCCCAAGACACGATTTCCATCATAAAATACACAAGCTTGACCAGCTGCAACGCCGTATTCTGGATTTAAAAATACGATGCGAGCATGACTCTCCTTTTCAAGATAAACCTTTGCGGGCACAGGTGGGCGAGTTGATCGGACCTTAACCTCACAATGGATAGGAGAAAGCATGTCCTCTCCCAGCCAATTTACGTCTTTGACCCAAATTTCTGTGCGTGCCAAAGCCTCATAAGGGCCGACAACCACTTGGTGGGATTCAGGATTCAGGCGAATGACATAAAGGGCATCACAGCCTCCAATCCCCAAACCTTTTCTCTGTCCGATTGTATAGTTGATAATGCCTTTATGACGTCCTAAAACCCGGCCATCAATGTGGACAATCTCCCCCTCCTCAAGAGCTCCTGGCCGAAGCTTTTCAAGAACGCTGACATAAGATCCATTCGGAACAAAGCAAATATCTTGGCTGTCCGGCTTTTCTGCGACCTCAAGACCAAAACGAAGGGCATGTTCACGGGTTTCCGTTTTAGGCATCCCTCCTAATGGAAACCTTAAGAAATCTAGCTGATTTTGAGTTGTGGTAAAAAGAAAATAACTTTGATCGCGTGTGGGATCAACGGCTCTGTGAAGTTCAGCTCCCTTCTCTGCTGCAATGCGCTGCACGTAATGGCCCGTCACAAGTGCTTTAGCTCCCAAGTCGCGGGCTGTTGTGAGAAGGTCCTTAAATTTCACTTGCTGATTACACCGGACACAAGGAATAGGCGTTTCACCCTTTAGATAGCTATCGGCAAAGTCCTCAATCACAGCTTGGCTAAAGCGGGATTCATAATCCAGCACATAATGGGAAATACCGAGCTTATCACAGACCTGTCGGGCATCATAAATGTCTTGGCCAGCGCAACACGCCCCTTTCTTCCCCAAGGCCATGCCCTGGTCATAAAGCTGGAGGGTCATGCCAATCACCTCAAATCCTGCTTCAACCATCAGAGCAGCAGCAACAGAACTATCAACGCCTCCGGACATGGCGACAACAATGCGCGTATCTTTGGGGTTTGTTTCAAAACCAAGAAGATTCATGGGATTCTCACTTACTCTTAATTCGTGGCATTTATGCCACTCTTTCAAAGCCTGAGCAAGTCTTAACTCATTCGATCGTAAAACCCCCAGGAAGCGCACGGCGAGCCATGACGATCGTCTCGGGGCTTAAGGAGGTGGCGTTGCAAAAATCCAGCAAAATCGTATCGTTGGAGAGTATGGCGTCGAGGACACCCCCTAAAAGATCGGGTTCTCGGATCCGCTTTTTAAGTTCTTGGGGTGTCAGGCCTGTAGTCATTAAAAAATGAGACAAAAGTTTATCATCTCTGACTAAAAAAGAGAGAGCTTGCAGGGCAATCGTTTCAGCTTGCTCGCTTTTCATGACTTAAAGCTCTTTATCATTCATCACCATTTCACATGCTGCTTCCCAGCATTTTCCGAGTTCTTTTCGAATGCGATGCTCGCTAATCTTGATTTTGGCTGCCTTCAAATCTCGCAGCACCTTGTGAAGCACATCATCCTCATGGGTTTTTTGGCAATCTGCTAGAATAACTTCCGCTATATAGCGTTCTGCCTTTTCACTTTTATATCCTAATAGACCAGCAGCCCATAGGCCAAAAAGGTGATTCCGTTTGGTATTTATTCGAAATTTCAGTTCTTCATCATGAAGAAATTTCGCCTCAAAGGCTCTTTCACGTCGCGTAAAGCCATTCATGGATTTGCCCATGTCCCTGTTTCTCATGAAATCTTTTTTATTTTCTTGTGCATTCTACATCACTTCGAGATATGATCAATATAAAGAAATAGTAACCACTCACCACGTTGTGTCATCCTTGGCAAGAAAAGGTTGCTTTTTCAAAGAAAAGCTTACCTTTTCTTGGCCGAGGATCTCTGGGGGTACTAAGATCCTCGGTCAAGAAATGCTAAAGTTTTCCTTTGGAAAACTAAGCATTTCTTACCAAGGATGACACCGAGTGTGGGATGGATGGTTACAAGAAATAAAGTCAGGAAAGATTAAAAGCATGGCTAAAGGTCAGCCTCCTTCAAAAAAAGTCTTTGATTTTGGATTTGAAAAGGTTTCTGCTGCCGAAAAAACGGAGAAAGTAACCCATGTTTTTGAGCGTGTGGCCACCCGTTATGACTTGATGAATGATGTGATGAGTTTGGGACTCCATCGTTTATGGAAAAACTGGTTTGTGGAAAGCCTTCCCTTACGACATGAGGGGGTTTACTTGGACGTTGCTGGAGGTACGGGAGATATTGCCAAGGCTATTTCTGAGCGCCTCACCCATTTCCGTTTTCATGCCCACATCACAGTCTCCGATATCAATCCTGCCATGATTGCCGTGGGGCAAAAAAGGTATCCTCATTTATCTTGGGTTTGCTCGAATGCAGAAGATTTACCCCTTGAGGATCATTCAGTCGATGTGTACACCATTGCCTTTGGATTACGAAATGTCACCCACCGAGAAAAAGCCATCTCCGAAGCTTACCGTGTTCTGCGCCCCGGCGGAAAATTTGCCTGTCTTGAATTTTCTCAAGTCATTCCGCCCCTTCAAAAGCTCTATGATTTTTATTCTTTCCATCTCATTCCAAGAATGGGAGAATGGATTGCTCAAGATAAGGAAGCTTATCAATATCTGAGTGAAAGCATTAGGACCTTCCTTACACGAGAAGAACTCTTGAGCCTGATGAGGAAAGTTGGATTTGAAAGGGCTGGTTACGAAACCTCAACAGGAGGAATTGTTGCCCTTCATACGGGTTATAAACTTTAAGCACCATGAACTTTAAGATTGCAGGGGCTTTTAAGATCGGTCATGATGACCGCGTTTTTAATATTGGGGAAAGGGAGAGTATGAGCTTACCATTAGATTATAGGCCTAACGACAAAGAACCGTACATGAGTCCGCAGCAACTTGAGTACTTTCGACAAAAATTGTTGAAATGGAAAGAAGAGTTACAAAGGGAATCAGTGGAAACCTTGCATCACATGCAAGAAGAAACCGTAAATGAAGCCGATGTAAATGATAGAGCTTCAACGGAAACTGACCGTACCTTTGAGCTAAGAACACGTGATCGGGAACGGAAGTTGATTCAGAAGATCAATCAGGCCCTTGAGCGCATTGATGATGGAACCTATGGATACTGCGAAGAAACAGGCGTTCCCATTGGTATTGCGCGCCTTGATGCTCGTCCCATTGCGACCTTATGTCTCGAAGCCCAGGAACTCCACGAGCGTCTGGAAAAAACCCACCGGGAAGAAGCGTAGGGGTAGGTTATTGGGGATTAGTGGTTTGATATTAAACTGAGTCGGATTCCCCAAATGTGTCATCCTTGGCAAGAAAAGCTTTGCCCTAGCGTAGCAGGGTATTAGCTTTTCTTGGCCGAGGATCTATTTAAGAACAGTGAATCTTCTATATTTTACTGAAGCTGATAGCTTGCCCTTATGGCCTAGGCTTCGCCGAAGTGTGAAGTGAGAGGTCCTCGGCCAAGAAATTGCTAATGTTTTCCTCTGGAAAACAAAGCATTTCTTGCCAAGGATGACACTTCATGGGAGCTAATAATGTGCGTTCTTAATGAGTTATATAATCATAAAACCGGGTCTTTAACTAAAACTAGGTTTAATTAGTAAATTAGAAAAGCTTATCTAGGAGATAAAAATGAAAATGCACAATCCTCCCCACCCAAGGGAAATCGTGAAGGAGCTTTACCTTGAGCCTCTTCATTTAACCGTAACAGACGCAGCAAAGGGTTTGCATATTACTCGAAAGACTCTATCATCCATTATTAATGGGCGCGCAGGTGTGAGTTCTGAGATGGCTTTAAGATTCGCTAAAGCCTTTAATACGACAGCTGAAAGTTGGTTGAATCTTCAGCAGCACTATAATCTTTGGCATTCTCAACAAGAAATTGATGTGTCAGAAGTAAAGGTTTTTATCTGGCCACGAGCGAGTCGTTAGGGGTGAGGGTTACTTTTTCAAGAACATCACGTTGGCGCGCTTCAAGAGCGGATGCAGAAAAATCCTGAATAAGTTCTTCAAAAATCTGGTGCCAGTTGACCTCGGCTTTCAAATGCATAAAAACAGAACCAAGTCCCACAGCCGCTCGATCCATAAATACAAATTCTCGAGGAGGTTTGACACCTCCTCGGCGTTTGAGTTCATCTAGAACGGCGCCTGCAACTTTCCTCCCTCGGTGACCGGATTGTGTTTCTTCAATGGGTCTTATACGATCATCCAAGAGAGGCTCATACAAAAACTGTGCCCAAAGGTTTAAGATCTCTATCAATTCTTTATCAATATCCTTAAAACCCCAGGTGCGATAAGCATGAACGGCGAGTTCTTCATCCTGGGTTTGAAGCGCTTTATAGAGATCTAAAACACCTTGAATAAGCGGAGCTTTAAAAACACGAATACAACCAAAATCAAGAAGGTTCAGTTTTTCTTGTTTGCTCCAGGAATAATTCCCAAGATGGGGATCTCCGTGTAAAATGCCATAATGATAAAGGGGATAATACCAAACCTTAAAAAGAGATGCTGAAACCTTATTTCTTAAGGATTGCGGAGCCTCTTTGAGGGTTAATAATTTTTCTCCTTCGAGCCAAGACATGGTTAAAAGACGCGGGGTTGTGAGTGAATCAACAACTTCAGGTACTTCGGCAAAGGGAAAAATACTGAGCATTTCCTTGAAAAGCTTTATGTTCTTTGCTTCCAAGAGATAATCCAGCTCTTCTCGCAAACGATCGCCAATCTCAAGCCGCAGATTTTCCGTGTCAAGTGCGCCACTATAAATTTCAAATGATCTTAAGATGAACTTGAGTTGGTTTAAATCCGCTTCTACGGCCGACCCCATTTCAGGATATTGAAGTTTACAGGCAAGATGCCGGCCCTCTAAATCAATGACCTTATGGACCTGTCCTAAGGACGCTGCCGCAGAGGCATGGGGTTCAAATTCAAGAAAATGAGTTTGCCAATCAGATCCCAGCTCTGCCTGCATGCGTCTTTTGACAAAAGGCCATCCCATAGGAAGAGCATTAGACTGAAGTTCAAGGAAAGCAGTCGCATATTCTTCCGGCAATATATCAGGAACAGTGGCAAGAATTTGGGCGATTTTCATTAAGGGACCTTTGAGATGCCCAAGGGTTTCTTTAAGATCCTCCGCATGCTGAGGTTCGTTTATTGAAATTCCGAGATAGCGATCCCCAAAAAGGCGGGCCATAAGACCCCCAACGGCCGTGGTTACATTAGTGTATCGCTTGAAACGGCCGGTAAGAGAATCTTCGCTCATTGATCTTGTGCGACCTTAATGCTGGCAATACGCAGAATATTGGTTGATCCTGAAACCCGAAAAGGAACACCAGCCGTCACCACAATTCGATCATTGATCCGAGCGAATCCTTCTTCTTCAGCCACTTGACACGCATTCGCCACGGCTTCCGAAAAGCCCCTGACCTCTTCGCTTTTTACGGAATGAACACCCCATACAATCGAAAGCTTACGCGCTATGCTTAACTCGGGTGTAATAGCGAGAATGGGAACTTCAGGACGTTCTCGTGCCGCCCTTAACGTGGTGGCTCCCGTACTTGTGAACGTAACGATCGCCGCGGCTTGAATGGTATGTGCAACTTGACGTGCTGCTGCTGTAATCGCATCTGACGTTGTTGATTCAGGCTCAGGTAAGCTCGCTTCCTGCATTTTACGATAAAAAGGGTCTTGTTCCACATGTGTAATGATGCGGTCCATGATAGCCACAGATTCAAGAGGATAGTCACCGGATGCGGATTCAGCGGATAGCATGACTGCATCCGTCCCATCATATATGGCTGTTGCTACATCGGATGCTTCCGCCCGTGTGGGGGTCGGTGATTTAATCATAGATTCTAGCATTTGTGTGGCAACAACGACTGGTTTCCCAGCTTTGCGGCAACATCGGATAATCCGTTTTTGAATGCTGGGGACTTCCTCAGGTGCCATTTCAACCCCTAAATCACCCCGTGCTACCATAATCGCATCCGATAGCTGGACAATCTCTTCTAAATGTTCAATCGCAAGGGGTTTTTCAAGTTTAGAAATTATACCGGCTTGGTTGCCGATGAGCTCTTTTGCCTCAAGAACATCACTGGGACATTGGACAAAGGAAAGAGCCACCCAATCGACGCCTAATTCAAGTCCAAAAGCCAAATCTTTTCGGTCTTTAGGCGTCATCGCAGAAATAGGTAAAGCGACAGCGGGAATATTAAAGCCTTTTCGATCGGAGAGCGGTCCTGCTGTGATGACGCGTGTTTCAATTTTCTGAGGCGTACTTTGTTTGACACGTAGACGAATTTTTCCGTCATCCAAAAGGATATCTGTATTTTCCTTGAGTGCTTCGAAGATTTCAGGATGGGGGAGGAAGACGCGTGTTTGATCCCCCGGCGATTCATTCTGATCTAGGACGAATGTTTGCCCTTCTTCTAACAAAATACTTTTATGCTGAAAGGTCCCAATCCGGAGTTTAGGTCCCTGAAGATCTAGCAAAATACCAATAGGGCGCCCTACTTTTTTTTCTATGTCCCTAATAATCCGATGTCGCGTTTGGTGATCTTCATGACTTCCGTGAGAAAAGTTCAAACGGAAAACATCAACCCCCGCTAGAAAGAGCTTTTCAATCATTTCGGTAGATGAGCTCGAAGGACCTAAAGTAGCCGTTATTTTCGCAGAGCGGTGGCGACGCATGTATCAACTCCTTATACTAAAAGGATTATCGTTTCTTTTCATAGATTCGTAAATCCCCAATTGCCAAAATCAGAAAACCAGTTCTATAAAGGGATACGTATTCACATTCAAGGAGAATCTTATGAGTCAAGTCGGTGGTGTTTCAACAGCGCAACTTAAATCATTTATCGAACGTATTGAACGTCTCGAGGAAGAAAAGACGGCTATCGGTGAGCAAATTCGGGATGTCTTTGCAGAAGCCAAAGGTTCGGGTTTTGATATCAAAATTATTCGCCAGGTTCTTAAAATTCGAAAAATGGAAACGAATGAGCGTTTAGAACAAGAGGAGCTTTTGGATCTTTATCTCACCGCGCTTGGGATGACGGCGTCTTCTTCGAGAGAAGAAGAATTAGCAGTATAAAAAAGTGGCTTGTCGGGCCACTTTTCTAGCTATCTGTCCTCACATAAATAAATAAATTTTACTGAGCTTTATATTTTTTTGAGGATAAGCGAAGAAGGAACATCAGTAATATTAATACCTTGACTCTTAAGTTCTTCGCTGTGTTCATTTACGGTTTTCATATACTCATCGAGATAGTATAGGCTCCATAAACGTCCTTTCGGATCTAGGCGTTTTGTTTTTTTAAGAGCTTTTAGTGCTTCATCAATCCCTTCGAGAATAGGCTTTGCTCCTTCCGTATATTTTACTTCGTATGCTATAGCGTTTTCTAAGGTAAGGCTATATCGCTCAAACTCTCCGTCTTGATCAAATTCCATAAAGGAAGGCAGCCCGTCGATAGGAGAAGACATTGGAAACACCCATGATTCCTCTGTTTCGTCCGTTCTAACAGACAAAGAAGATATTGTAGGTACCAATGACTCTACTGAATCGTCTGAAGAGGAGGGAGGAACGGATGAAAGACTGCTTAGAATTTTTGAGTCTTCTTCTTGTTTTTCCATAGCGAAAGAAGGTGAGGTCATCGATAAAAAACAGGTTGAAACCAATAAGGTTGCAGAAAAAGTTTTGAAATTTAACATGGAAAAACTCCTTTTTTAATTAATCCGGAACAAATAAGATATTTGATTAAAATAACTTTCTATTACTAAAATTCAATTTTAAAAATAAAATTTTTTTCTATTGTTTGTTTACATTTTTTTTCATCGGGGATTGCCGAAACTAAAAAACTGTCCTCTCATGCTTTACCTTTAGGCTTATGAGGTTTCACCCTTTCCTTCAGCCACGCTGTGGCATCTTCTGCTTTCATGGAACGGCCGATAAGGTAGCCTTGTCCCCCATCACATTTCCATTCTTTCAAAAGGTCGTATTCGTTCTGTGTTTCAATACCTTCTGCAATAACATCGAGGTTCAAATCATGGGCAAGGGCGATTGCATTTTTAACGATAGCGGTAGCAGTCGAATTGTAGGAAATGGATTGGACAAAGAGTTTATCAATTTTAATTGCATTTACAGGGAGTTCAAAAAGATATTGTTGGGAAGCTTGTCCCGTTCCAAAATCATCAATCGCAAGTCTTATGCCAATTTCACGTAAATTCTTTAAAGTAGCAACGAGAATTGACATGTTGGAGGCCACACAGGTTTCCGTAACCTCAACTTCAAGAAAGTGGGGAGGTATCTTATAGTTTTTTAAAAGATGGACGACGGTTTCAAAAATAGAGGGGTCTTGTAAATTTCTGATGGAGAAATTAACACTTATTGGAACCAGAAGTCCTTTGCGATTCCACTGATCCATTTGAGAAAGCGCCGTCTCTAAAACCCATCTTGTAAGAGGGGTAATGAGAAGGGTTTCTTCGATTAAAGGAACAAAATCCATCGGATTTACCAATCCCAACACGGGATCAGACCACCGAACAAGTGCTTCAAACCCCATTACTTTTCCTGTCTGAAGGTAGGCTTTGGGTTGGTATTCTAAAACAAGAGATTTGTTATCGATGGCCGTTTTGAATTGATTAAGAATCAACAAATTGTGTTCCGAAAAATCACCGATCGATTTGTCGAAATGACTGATCCGTTCCGTTTGATTTTGGTTTGTCTTGATTGCAAGCTGAGCTTTTCGTATGAGATGATTTAGATCATTATCGTCATTGGGATAGCGGGAAATTCCAAATCGCATTTCGACAAAAAGAGGGATCGTATTTACAAGATATGTGTTTTCTGACAGAGATTCGAAATTTTTCAAAATTTCGAGGACATGTTCTTCTTCAGGAATAAGGATAGCAAAACCATGGGCTCGGAGCCGGCCTAAAAAGCCATTTTTCCCAACACATTGCCGTAAACTATCAGCAACTTGCTTCGTCAGCTGATCCGTTCCCTCTTCACCAAGAGCAGCACTAATTTTCTGTATTTGATTGAGCTCAACAGCAACAACGATAAGGGTCTTATGTGTCATTTGGACGATTTCCGAAAAAATTTTAGTGAGCCCATGAAGATTTGGTAATCCTGTCAGAGGATCGGTGATTTGCTTCAATTCAAGTTCTTTTATGTATGCCCTGAAGATAGAGGCTCCAACGCCTGAAATGGCACCAACGAGAACAAAAATGATCATCCGCATAGCCCACGATAAAAAGGGTTGAGACTGCTCACTTATATATTGGGTTGGCATAAAAGGACTCATAAGAATCCCCGCAGCAACTCCCGCCCCAATACCTCCCTGTATGGAGAAGACCAGACCCGCAAGAATGACGGGAATATAGAGAATATGAAGGTAAGCGAATTTCGTACCACCCGTCAGTTGCACGATAATATATCCTAGGAAAAGCATGAAAATAATCAAAAAACAGAGAAGAATTTTCGTTCTCTTGCTTGGGAAAATAAAGTGTTTATAAATGTCAAAAAAAGGCATGTTTTTATTTTTATGATTTTATATATCTTTAAAGCTTACACTCATTTTTGATTTCATCAACAACCTTTTGTTCTCTTGCGATATAGGTTTGAAAAGGACGGAGAGTAAAAGTCCTAGGAATTAAGGATTCAGAAGATATCCGGGAAAATGTTGCCCCATAGGCCGTAACTCCCTCGAGATGGAAGCCATCAATATCATGACACGTTTCAGGACGAATGATTTTATGATTGATCCACATAGACCAATGGTTTTGATCTATATAAAGAAGGGCTGAAAGATGAAGATTTAAGCTATGAGGTTGTTCATCAAGTTGATCTTCACGAATAGATTTGATGTCTTCCTCCGTAAAAAAAAGAGAAGGGTAAGCAAAAAGTTCATTCCCCCATACAGATAAGATAACACTTATGAAGGCCTTAGCTTTCATCGTTTTTTCCTCCCATAGAAACCCATTCAAACACAAGTTTTCCTACCACAAAATTTGGATGTACCCCTTTTTCGAGAATAAACTCATTGGGTCTAAGGATTCCTGGGAATCCTTCCAAAAGCGATTCGACAAATTCATAGATGTCCGTGTCAAGAAGGGCACCTACTTCCACCACAATTTTGGTGACTTTGAAATTATTCGCTTCCCTCAGCGTTTCAGGTTCAAAAGTATACCGAACATCATTTAAAGAACCACGTCGTTTTTCTAAAACCTCTCCCGCAATGAGACGACTTTTAGAAATGAACCATCCTTTTTCCGCCAAAAAATCCAATTCTTTTTGATGGATCTTTAGAAACGTTAAATCGTCCTCCAAGATTTTCAGATGACGTTGCAGGGTATTTTTTTCTGTTGCTGATTGTGTAAAATAAGTTTCTTGAGTGTTTTTAAAATCTATGGCTACCCAAAGACAGATGATGAGTCCACAACTCAAGCCGAATACAAGAAAGAGTTCTCGTTTCATAAAAAGACGATCCTGATTTGCGCGAGAGGGAGAGCAGTATTTGAAGGGCTTTTAAAAATCTCATGGGTGCTGCTATTAAAAGGAGCTTCCAACACCTGAACCTGACTTTTAGGAAATGCGCGTTTACAAGAGGCGAGAAATATCTCGAATCGACTAGCAAGGAGTTCTCCCGTTTTATCTTCCATTAAAAAACCAATGATCATTTCAAGTTCTTGTCCATGGTGCCACCTTAAATTTTCGAGACGGATTTTATGCTCCTTTAATAAGACAGCCAGCCTTTCGAAAGTTTGTAGGGGATTTACCGCATGGGATTTAAGCTGATGATAGTGCTCTTGGGTTCTGCGCAAAGTCACCATATCCTTATCCTGTAATCGAGACTTGAGAGGATGAGCTTCACTTTTCAAACCCTCAATTTCAGCCAAAAGAACGAGGGCTTTTGTTTTATAATCAAGACCTTGATAAATATTCATTCCTGTAAACAGCAAAGAGCTTAAAAGAACTATCCCCGCTCCCCCACGCACCCATAAACTTTGTAAAGGTGAATCTCGATTAAGCACAAGGGAAGGATGCTTTTGGATAGCAAGAAAACGAATGAAATCTTTTGGATCGGTTAAGGTTGTGACATGGTCAAGAAGAGAAGGGGTCTTTTTTACCAGACTGAGAACATGGAGGTTCTCATGGATATTAGGGTAGTTGCGACTCAGAAAGTGCAAAGAAGACTTGAGGTCTTCTTCTTCCTGTGAAAGGCGGGAGAGCAAAAGCCTGTTTCCTTTGAAAATCACATGACGCGTTTCAGAGGAGGAAGCAGTTGGATAAAGGAGCATTTGATAACCATCCGAAGCTGATAAATGCTTTTTCAAAAAATTCCCTGCTTCAAGAGGAACGAAAAATACACTCATGGGATTAATGAGGGATTTTGCCCATAAAAGCCAATGGATTAAAGAATCATTTGGAGGAATATGGACCCACCTGAAGTAAGTCTCTTTATCCTGCTTTAAAAAATGATACCCAGCGAACCCTCCCTGTGTTCGCCATTCAGCTTTTTTATGGATGAGAAAACGAATTCGATCCCAGGGAGGAAGAGGAGGAAGCTTTTCCTCTCGAACATCCTGGTGACTCCGATCAATTAAAAGACGAAGGGGAATCTTTGGAGCACGGATGAGCACATTTTGAAGGTCTCGTTGGGCATCTTCAGAAGTGCCTTTAAAAGTATAAAGTTTTTCCTGGGGTCCCCTGAATAAGACAACCTCGTCATCGGTTAGATATAAAAGAAATTTTTCTTCCATCTTCAATAATCTACCGTAGAAAGAGTATCATAGAGGGGTAAAAAAATTGAATAAATAACCCATGCCATCACACATCCAACACTTAAAATCATAAAGGGTTCAATAAGCCCCACCACATAATCCACATTACGTTTGAGAGTTGCATCGAAGTAGTCTTTCATATGCGATAGTGTTTTTTGAAGAGAACTCGTTTGCTCTCCGACTTTCACCATGCGCACAACCATGGAGGGAAAAACACCCACCTTTTGAAAGGCGCCTGAGAGTGAAAAACCCTCTCTCACAAGCGTCTCCGCATTTTCAAGAGCCGCATACATTTGCCCCGGCTTGAGGGATTTGCGCGCCGACTGAAGAGATTGGAGAATATCAATCCCACCCCCAAACATAACGGCAAAAATGTGGCAAAAGCGAGCAAGAGATATCATTTTTCGTAATGGGCCAATCAGGGGAATTGTATCTAAAAGTCTGTCTTTCCAAAGGTGTCCCTTTGGATGATATTTAAAAAATGCAACTGAAAGGGTGGTAAGTATCCCCAACATTGCAAGGATGAGAAAAAAGTGATCGGAGCAAAAACCTGAGAAAGACAGGAGAAAAAAAGTTGTGACAGGAATTTCCGCCCCGGAGTTTTGAATAAACTTTACAAGTCCCGGAACCAAAACTGTCATTAAAATAAAGACAACGGTGAGGAGAACGATGGCCATGATTAAAGGATAACGAAGAGCTTTAAAGGTTTGGGCTTGAACCTCATCCACCCATTTTAAATGTCGGAAAAGATGCTGATAGGCAAAGGAAAGATTCCCGGTTTTCTCGCCAACAGCCACAAGCCCAACAAAAACGGAATCAAAAACGGATGGATGTTTGGCAAGGGCATTTGAGAATAAAAGTCCACATTCAACATCTTTGATGACCTCAATGAGGATAGATTGGAGCTTGGGTGCGCTGCAAACATGCCGCAATTCAATCAGGCTTTCTTTCAAAGGAATTCCTGCATTTTCAAACTGTTCCAAATGAAGACAAAGATCCATTAAAGCTTGTGATTTGACTTTTCGTGAGAAAAAACATGAGATATCTACAGAATAGGAAATAAGTGAAAGGCCAAGAGTTCGAACGTGGCCTTTGAGATCCGAGGGGGAAGAGACCTCTAAAATTCCTTTTTGAAGAAGGCCATCTTTTCCAACAGCTTTATAACGATAACGCATCACATTCCTTGTCGCAAATCAACGGCAGTCAAGACTTCTTCAAGGCTTGTATCTCCATTTAAAACCCGATGTCGGGCATCTTGTTCCATAGGGATATACCCCTTTTTTTGTGCCAACGTTTTGAGTGGTGTTCTTGAAGATGTTGAGATGAGAAGTTCATCGAGTTCGGGATCAAAGACCAAAATTTCAGCAATGGCAAGGCGTCCCCGATATCCTGTTCCCCGACAGATTTCGCATCCTTTCGAGCTAAAAAGACGATGAGGGGTTTTGAGTCCCAGGAGGATAGCTTCATATGGACTCATTTTCGTTTCCCGCTTACAGAGAGAACATAGTTTCCGGACAAGTCGTTGAGCAACAACAGCCATCACGTTACCCGCAAGCATGGGTCGGGTAAGACCTAAATCGATTAAACGGGGGAGTGAGCCTAAAGCATCGTTGGTATGAAGCGTGGAGAAAACTTGATGACCTGTCATCGCAGCTCGTAAGGCCATTTGAGCCGTACTTGAGTCCCGTATTTCTCCGATAAGGATGATATCTGGATCTTGCCTTAAAATCGAGCGAACTCCTTCCGTAAAGTCCATTCCCCCTTGGTCTCTAACATCCGATTGACGGATAAGAGGGAGTTGGTATTCAACGGGCTCTTCTAACGTCATAATATTCAGTTGAAGGGTGCTGATATGACTGAGCATAGAATAAAGGGAGGTTGTCTTCCCACATCCCGTCGGTCCTGTAATAATAAAAATCCCTTCTGGTCGCTGCAGAGCTTTTTTTATCTGACAAATGACATCTTCTGAATACCCAAGCTCATCAAGAGAAAGGAGAGAACGGTTTTTATCTAAAATCCGGACAACAATATTTTCTCCATGAACCGTTGGGTGAGACGCAACCCTGAGGTCAATCTCTCGAGATCCCACATAAAAAGTCATACGGCCATTTTGGGGACGTCGTGATTCTGCTATGTTCATGTTCGACATAACCTTCAGCCGCACACAAATGGCAGGCCAATAGGTTGTATGAAGGGTGCATATTTGAGACAAAATGCCATCAATTCGATAACGAAGGCGCATAAAAGCGCCTTCAGGCTCAAAGTGAATATCTGAAGCCTCTCGCTTAACCGCATCCATCAGAATAGCATTAACTAAACGAACCGTGGGATTGACATAATCGTCTCTTGTAACCGAGACAGGGGCTGCAACTTCTACCTCGCGTAAAAGTCACGGAATTGATAACTCATAGCCATAATATCCATCAATGGCGTCATGGATATCAGATTCCACTGCGATAAGAGGGATGACTTTTTGAACAGAGGGGATTTTATGGTTTAAATAATCGAGAGCCGGCAGGTTGTAGATGTCTGCTATGGCTACCCGCAGAACGCCTTCATCCAGGGAAAGGGGGACAAGACAAAACTGTTCTGCCACTTCACGTGGGATCACACTTCTGAGGGAAGGATCGAGAAGAATTTGTTTTAGGGTGATTTTGTCATAGCCCATTGTTAAGGAAAGCGCTTCCGTAAGAGCGGCTTCACTGATAAACCCCAAATTGATTAAGCATTCTTCGAAAGTGGTGCCTTTGAGATGTTGCTCTTTAAGGGCTACATCTACTTGATCCTGTGACAAAATCCCTTTCCGCAGAAGCATTGAAGCCAAGGTTTGAGAAAGAGAGATAATCGATTTTTTAGTAGCCGTTTGTCCCACAGTACCTTCCCGACTGCTTCTTTTTTATATACGAGATGCCCATTTCGAGATCGTTTCCCTCATTTTCGTATAGCTTGTACTCTTTAGCCTAGTCTCCAATCAAGCCGGGGGAATTTAAGCGTGTACCTACATATTTGCTTAAAGCTATTTTTTATGTTTTGTTTTTAATTTAATCTTTTATGATGTGTAATGCAAACATATTTGGTGAATCGCTTGACCTGGACTAGCAGAGAACACGACATCTAACCAATTCGAGATATATGGTCGAATAGGGCAGACCATCATGGGGAGGACTTGAAACACCTGAATATAATCCATTTCCTACGCTCAATTTGTTTCACGTGAAACAAATTGAGTATTAATGAGTGTAGTATATGGCCATTGGATTGCTCAACCTGCTTTCGCAAAGTTCGCAAAGCTTGTCCCCGTGAAAACGGGAGACGACTTATTAGTTCCCCACTTTCGTGGGGACAAGCATTGCGGGGAGTATAACGACGAAGTAGTCTCATTTGAACAAAAAATAGATTGTTTCGGGCTATCGCCCTCGCAATGACAATTTTGGGGTAGTAGGTGTATACTCATAACCGTCATTGCGAGCCCCAAAGGAGTGAAGCAATCTCGTTGGAATAAGAAAAGATTGATTCTTCGTGTTATCGCAGGATTTGCAATGACGGAGTAAGGAAGTCGTCATTGCTGTAAAGGTTAGATAATTCGTTTATAGACTTCCTTCCAGTGTCATCCTTGGTAAGAAAAGCTTTGCTTTTCGCGAAGCGAAAGCATTAGTTTTCTTGACCGAGGATCTCTCGTTTGGGTCTTCATAAAAAATGTGCAAATATTTTTCTATTCATCAAGGGATCCTCGGCCAAGAAATGCTAAAGTTTTCCCGTGGAAAACAAGCATTTCTTGCCAAGAGCTTGCCCTTGCGAAGGCGAGGGATGACACTACTTTGGGGGATTACGCAGGGTTTGTAAAAGAATTAACTAACCTTTACAATTGCGAGAAGTGTGAACTTCGAAGCAATCTCTTTCCTCACACAAACGGTGTCAAGCGAAACTTTCGTAAAGGTTCAATGAGATTGCTTCGGCTTTTTCAAAGCCTCGCAATGACGGTGGAAGTAGAGGACGGTGGAGGTAGGATTCGCAGACGGTATGAGGAGATCGCCGCCCGGCTTACTCAGCTCAAAAAAAAGGGTACTCATGACATCTTTTGTCAGAGTACCCTCTCTTTGCTTTAACTACGGCCTAAGTTATGGCTGTCTTCTACGATGACGAGTTGTTCTCCTCGCAGAGACTCTCTTTCCAACACGCTTTGCACGCGTCTTCCGAGTAGCTCTCCTTGAAGTAGCCTTCCTTGCATGAGCTTTTCTTGCATGACGAGCTATTGGTCTTGCACCACGCTTCTTCGTACGTGCTGTCTTCCGAGCAGCTCTTGAAGATACGGTTGGACGAGCTTTCCTCCCCCGACGCGTTGTTGATTTTGCACCGCGCGCACGTGTAGCCTTTCTTGCCGCACGTCTACCTGCAGGTGTTTTAGCTGCTGCCGCCCTACGCGCTGCGTCTGCTGCTGCACGCCGAGCTGCATCTGCTGCCGCTGCATCCGCTGCACGTCGAGCTGCATCTGCATCAGCTGCACGTCGAGCTACATCTGCTGCCGCTGCAAGTCGAGCTACGTCAGCTGCCGCTCTAAGTCGAGCTGCATCGGCTGCTGCTGCTTCTGCTGCAAGTCGAAGTCTTTCAGCTTCAGCTGCAACTCGCGTTGCTTCTGCTGCTGCTGCTTCAGCTGCATGTCTAGCTCTGTTAGCCTCCGCTGCAACTCGCGCTGCTTCTGCTGCTGCTACTTCTCCTTCAAGTCGTAATCTGTCAGCTTCTGCTGCAACTCGTAATGCTTCAGCTGCTGCCGCTTCTCCTTCAAGTCTTACTCTTTCAGCTGCTTCTGCTTCTGCTAAAACCCGAGCTGCTTCAGCTTCTCCAGCAAGTCGAACTCTTTCTACTTCTTGCCGAGCTCTTTCTGCTTCTGCCGCCGGGTCAGCTAAAGCGCCAGCTGCAACAAGTATTGCTACTTGCCGATTTCTTTCTGCTTCTGCTGCAACTCGTAATGCTTCAGCTGCCGCTTCCGCCACCGCATCCCCTGCGCCCTGAGCTGCAACAACTGCTGCTGCATGTCGAGCTATATCAGCTTCTGCTAAAAGACGAGCTGCTTCTGCCCCCGGATCAGCTGCAGCGCCAGCTGCAGCAAGTATTCCTACTTGCCGAATTCTTTCAGCTTCTGCTGCTTCTGCTTCGCCTATAAGCCGTAATCTGTTAACTTCTGCTGCAGCGCGGCGACCTTCAGCTGTTGCTGCTTCTCCTGCACGTAGAGCTCCTTCTGCTGCTGCCGCATCGCGGGCCACTACTGCCGCTGCCGCATCTGCTTCAAGTCGAGCTCTGTCAGCTGCTGCCGCATCGCGGGCCATTACTGCCGCTGCCGCATCTGCTTCAAGCCGAGCTCTGTCAGCTGCTGCTGCTTCAGCTGCAAGACGGCGTTCTTCAGCTTCTACAGCCAGACGGGCTCTATTTGCTTCTGCTTCAGCTTCTACACGCCTAGCTCTTTCCACTTCTTCAGCTGCTAAAGTTGCAATTCGTTCTGCATCAATTGCCGCTGCTGCCGCTGCTTCTTCTGCTGCAACCCGATCTCTTTCTGCAGCTAACAACCGAACTCTTTCTGCTTCTGCTGCAACTCGCACTGCTTCTGCTTCAGCTGCTTCAGCTGTGAGCCGAAGTCTGTCTGCTTCTGCTGCATCCCGAGCTCTTACTGCCGCCGCTGCTTCTCCTGCAAGTCGAATTCTTTCTGCTTCTTGCCGAGCTCTTTCTGCCTCTGCCGCCGGGTCAGCTAAAGCGCCAGCTGCAACAAGTATTTCTACTTGCCGATCTCTTTCTGCTTCTGCTCGACCTCGATCTGCTTCTGCTGCCACTTCTGCCACGGCATCACCTGCACCCTGAGCTGCAACAACTGCTGCTGCATGTCGAGCTATGTCAGCTTCTGCTAAAAGACGAGCTGCTTCTGCCACCGGGTTAGCTGCAGCGCCAGCTGCAGCAAGTATCCCTACTTGCCGAATTCTTTCAGCTTCTGCTGCCGCTGCTGCTGCTTCAAATCGATTTCTTTCTGCTTCAGCTGCTTCAGCTGCAAGTCGAGCTGCCTCAACGCCTCCTGCAAGCCGAGCTGCTTCTGCTGCTGCTCTCAGCCGATCCGCTTCTGCTGCTGCTTCAATTGCATCTGCTAATGCAATCCGAATTCTTTCTTCATCTGATACAACACGTTCACGTCGAAGTCTCGCTGCCTCGTCCAACCGAATTCTCTCAAGTTCTGCTCTCACACGATCTTCTTCTGCAAGACGATCTCTCTCTGCTGCTCCAACTCGAAGTCTCTCTTCTTCTTCGGCTAAACGATCTCTGTCTACTGCTTCACCCGCTAAACGACGAGCCTCTGCTAGTTCACCCGCAATCCAGTCTCTGTCTCTTTCGGCATTTGCTGCTGCAGCTGCATGCGCATCTCTATTTCTTACGGCTTCATCAAATAGAGCATGTTGTGTATTATCTTCCCCTAGAAGTCGATCTCTTTCTGCTTCCGCTTCTCCAGCTAAACGCATAGCCTCATTAGCTTCTGCATTACGACCGTGGCGTCTATGCTCTGCTGCAACATATTCTAGCCGATTTTTTTCTCCGTCTGCAATATCAGCAGCTGTTCTTAACACAATCCCTTGTTTATCTGCTGCAGCACATGCAGATTCAGCTGCTTCAGTTTCTGCTCTAAATCGAACTATACTTGCTTCTGCTGCTGCAAGTGTTGCTTCTGCTGCTGCAACTGCTAGTCGAGGTGCGTCAGGAGTTCCGGCAGCTGTAGCTGCAGCTAATGCATTTGTTGCCACCCGTGCTGCTTCTGTTGCCACCCGTGCGGCTTCAGTTGCCATCCGTGCCGCGGCAGCTGTAAGTCGAGACACAAAAGCTGCTTCTCCCGCTGTAGCTTCAAGCATAACTCTTTCTGCTACTACTTCCTGGCGAGCTGCTTCTTCAACTTCACCTAGCAATCGATCTCTTGCTCCTTCCGCTACCCCAGCTAAACGTAGCGCTTCATCAGCTTCCGCGTCACGGGTGGCAAATCGCTCAATCGCTTCAATATCCAGTTGGAAACGTCTTTCTACATCTGCTGCTTTAGCATGTGCCTGTAATTGAACTTTTGCTGCTACCGCTGCTTGAAATGCATGACGAGCTGCTGCAATCCCTGTTCTATGTCGAACTCTATTTGCTTCTAAAGCTTCATCTGCAAGTCGAGGTGCGTCAGGGCTTCCTGCGCCGTTTGCTGCAGCGAATGCAGCGTCTGCTGCATCGGCACCTACTCCGGCAACTCGAGCTTCTTCTGTCGCAATTCTAGAGTCATTATTTGCTTTTGCTGCTTCAGCATCATGATAATCTCTTTCTGCTAATACAACTTCCCTATTAAGTCGTCCAATTTCTCTTTCTGCTGCTTCTACTGCTAAACGAGCGTTATTAATTTCTCGTGTAACTCTAGCTACTTCATTTTCTGCTTCCTCGCGACGTGTCTCAGCTGCTCGTTCTTTTATTTCAAGTATAGCCTTTTTTGCTGCGGCTTCTTCAGCCAAACGGTGCGCTTCATCAGCTTCCGCGTCACGGCCAACACCTCGCTCAACCACTTCGAGATCACTTTGGCGAAGCCTTTCTGCTTCTGCTGCAGCGATTACTCCTCGAAGCCGATTTCTTTCTGCTTCTACTGTATCATGAGCAAGCTGAAATCCTTCTGCCTCTGCTTCAAGTCGGCGCAACTTTGATGTCGCAACCTGACAAGTTGCTTCTTGTTCACCAACCATGGCTTGACGATGGTCTCTTCTTGCTTCTGTTTCTTCAACTGCAAGTTGAAGTTCGTTAGGGGTTCCTCTAGCTGCAGCTAATGCAGCTGTCGCCTGCCGTGATCTCTCAGCTGCAACTGGCACTAAAGCAGCCGCTTCTAGCGCAAACAGATTTGCTTCTGCTTCCGCATTTACTATATTGTTTTGATTCGCTTCACGCGCTGCTTTTTCAAAGATAACCTTTGCTTTCGTCCTATTGAATGAACTAGTTAAACTCTTAACCGTTGCTTCATTAACTCGCCGACGCCCTAGCTCATCTTCTATCTTTCGAGCTATCCCTAATTTCTCCGTAACAACTGGGTACTTAAGGTCATCCAGATCTAGCCTATCTGCTTTATCACTCAGATGTTGAATTTTTGCAGCTATCACCCGTCCCGCGTTACCAAGGTCTCCTGCATCGCTAAGATCATATCCATAAGGATCAAAGCGATTATCCTCGGCCTTATTAAATTTTTTAACTAGACGTTCAACTGTTGCAGCATCAGCTGCTCCATTTAATTCGTCTAATATCGCCTGAGCATCCCTTTTTTTCTCGTCAAAAACTGCTTTCTTGATATGGAGAGGCTTAAGCCGGTCATATTTTGTATTCAGAAAAGCAATTTTTTCATTTATTTTCTGCCGGGCGTGATCAATAGCTGCTGCATCTGCAACATCAAAATCAAGAAGATCAAGAGGGTTCCAAACTTCAGCAGAAAGCCTTGCTTTAGACCTATTAAAGGATCTAACCAAACGATCAACTGTTGCAGGATCGGCTGCACCATTTAATTCGCCTAATATCTCCCCACCAACCTTGAGTTTTTCAGCAACAACTTTCCCCCGACGATCCTCCACAGCGAGTCTATCTGCTTTTTCACGCAAATGAAGCATTTTAGCAGTTATAGCGTCCCTCGCGGCAACAATTCCTCCTGCAACTGTAAGATCAAGACCCTCAAAGCTAAGGCCAGACTTATTAAATAATCTAATGAAGCGATTAACTTTTGCTGCGTCAGGTGCATCTTTATTTAGCTCTCTATGCAAACCAGCGCTAATCTTTAATTGCTCCCCAATAACTTCCCGCTTGACTCTACCTTTGGCAAGCGTAGCTTTCTTTTTTGTTTGATCAGTAGTTACTCCGCGTAAATGCCTTCTCGCTGCGACTTTATCCGCAAGATCAAAATCAGCAGGATGAAGGCGAACAGCGTTTAAAACCGTTGTTGTTGAAAGGAGGGATACTGTGAATAAGGCTATATATTTTTTCATGTGTGCACCTGTCATTGTATATAGTTAAAATAAGATAAAAACCACTATCTTCGAAACTTACTTTTTTCGTTCAGTGGAAAACCATAGATCACATAGCAAGAGGCGTCAAGGCGAAAAAAAATAAAAAAACTATTTTATAACATGTTGTAAAAAAAATACTCTATAAGTCCCTCACATCATGAACAGTCTTTTTGCTTCTGCTTCTCTTGCAAATCAAGCCGCCTCAACTGCTTCTGCTTCTTCTGCTACAATTCAATCTCTTAAAAGGAGGGATACTGTGAATAAACCTAAATATTTTTTCATGTACATACCTGTTATTTACATAAAGTTGAAATAAGATAGGTATACTAACTTCGAAACTTACTTTGTCAGTACAGTTGAGAACCATAAATCACGAATCATGAGACGTCAAGACTTGCAATGTGACGATTTTGAGAGTATATTGTCAGAATTCTAAAATGGCCAATTTTAGCACCTGACCTTTTTCTAAAGCATCACACCACATCTCCCTGGTTCGTCATTCCCGCGAAAGCGCACTGGTGTCCGGAGAAAATACGAAATGTAAAAAGAAGTGTACTCAAGTTCTGGATCTTCGGAGCAAAGCTCCTCGCAAAGACGGGGCGGGGGATGTTTTCTGATGTCGTCTTCGCGAGCCCACAAAAGTGGGCGTGGCGATCCAGAAACTTTCTTCCAACGGACAACAACCTCTTGCTGAGAAGACAATATTAAAGTAAAAAGCCAGTCATGACAGACGCGTTTCCTCAATCCTTTACGGAATATAAAATTCAGACAATGGCGAATGCCATCCGTGTCCTCGCCATGGATGCGGTCGAGAAGGCTCATTCCGGCCACCCCGGCATGCCTATGGGAATGGCTGATGTGGCAACTGTTTTATTTTCAAAGTTCTTAAAATTTGATGCACATGCTCCCCATTGGCCCGATCGAGATCGTTTTGTTTTGTCTGCTGGCCATGGATCCATGCTTCTTTATGCCCTGCTGTATTTAACGGGCTATGAAGATATGACGATTGAAGAAATTAAAAACTTTCGTCAGTGGGGAAGCCGTACGGCAGGTCATCCTGAATATGGATATGCGGAAGGGATTGAAACAACAACAGGTCCTTTAGGCCAAGGCCTTGGCAACGCGGTTGGGATGGCGCTCGCCGAAAAAATGATGCGCGCCCAATTTGAAGAAGACCTTGTTGATCATAAGATTTATACGATTGTCGGCGACGGCTGTCTGATGGAAGGCATTTCCCATGAATCGATTTCCTTAGCAGGTCATCTGTGTCTCAATAACCTTATTGTTCTTTTTGATGATAATCACATTTCCATTGATGGCCCTACAGAGTTGGCCGTCTCTGATGATCAGCTCGAACGCTTTAAAGCATCTCATTGGGAAGTCATGGCGATTGATGGTCACAACTTTTTTGAAATTGAGGCCGCTCTCAAGCGCGCCCAAACCGCCACAAAACCCGTTTTTATTGCCTGTCGAACCCAGATTGCCAAAGGCTCTCCCCATAAGGCAGGAACGGCGGCTGCTCATGGATCTCCCTTGGGAGCGGAAGAAGTTCAAGCCACCCGCGATAATCTCAGTTGGGCCTTCGAGCCTTTTGTGATTCCTGAGGAGATTTTATCCGCTTGGCGGAAAGTGGGAACGCTTGGGAGTAAACAGAGAAAAAGCTGGGAAGAACGTCTCGCCAAAAATCCTCGTAAAACAGAATTTAAACGACGGATGCGAGGAGATCTACCCTCAAAATGGCAAGCTCCTGTTCAGGAATTACTCGAAAAAATTGTGGCCGATAAGACGAGCGTTGCAAGTCGTCAATCTTCTCAAATGGTTTTAGATGTGCTTTCTCCTGAGCTTCCTGAACTTGTGGGAGGGTCGGCAGATCTTACAGGTTCCAACAACACAAAAGCTAACGATATGGTGGACGTCCGTCTCGGCGATTATAAGGGACGTTACATTCATTATGGGGTGCGAGAACACGGAATGGCTGCGGCCATGAATGGCATCGCTCTGCACGGAGGTCTGATCCCCTATGGTGGCACATTCTTGACATTTTCAGATTACTGCAGACCTGCTATTCGGCTTTCTGCTTTAATGGGCATTCGGGTGATTTATGTGATGACCCATGATTCTATCGGTCTCGGAGAGGATGGTCCTACTCATCAACCCATCGAGCATTTAGCGGCCTTACGCGCAATTCCCAATCTTCTGGTCTTCCGTCCAGCGGACGCGGTTGAAGTTGCGGAATGCTGGATGCTTGCCCTTGAATCAGAAAAATCTCCTTCCCTTTTAGCCCTAACACGGCAAAAGCTTAACCTCTTGCGTCAAGATCTTTCCCAAAACTTTTGCGCAAAGGGGGCTTATGTCTTAAAGGAGTCTAAGGGAAAGCGTGAAATCACACTGCTTGCAACTGGTTCTGAAGTTGAAATTGCCGTTAAGGCTCAAGAGATTTTAGATACGAAGGGGATTTCGACAGCCGTTGTTTCCATGCCGTGTTGGGAGCTTTTTGATCAACAAGATCAGGCTTATCAAGATGAGGTTTTGGGCAAAAACACATTCCGTGTGGCGATCGAAGCCGCATCCCCCATGGGATGGGAAAAGTATATTGGCGAACGCGGGGCTATGATCGGAATGCGAAACTTTGGAGCTTCTGCCCCTGCTGAGAAACTTTTCCATGAATTTGGATTTACGGCTGATCACATTGTAAAAATAGTTGAAGGAAGGAAAACATGACTTGTAAAGTTGCTATAAATGGATTTGGGCGCATCGGACGACTCATTTTAAGAGCCATCCTTGAAAATCGGCGGTCCGATATCGAAGTCGTTGCGATCAATGATTTAGGTTCTATAGAGGGTAATGCCCACCTTTTTAAGTATGACTCTGTCCATGGTCCCTTTCCAGGAACGGTCGAGGTTCTTGACGATGGCCTTAAAATTAATGGTCAGTCTATTAAAGTTTTTGCAAAACCGGACCCTGCAACTTTGCCCTGGAAGGAGCTTGGTATTGATGTAGCGATGGAATGTTCGGGTCGTTTTACCAAGCGAGAAGATGCTGCAAAACACCTAACAGCTGGGGCTAAAAAAGTTCTTATTTCTGCCCCTGCAGAAGGAGCAGATCTAACAGTTGTGTGGGGCGTGAACAATAAAGACTTGAAGCCTGATCATAAGATTGTGTCCAATGCATCCTGTACCACCAATTGCTTAGCACCTGTTGCTTACATCCTTCACAAAAAGTTTGGTATTGAGCATGGGTTTATGACAACCATTCACTCCTATACCGGAGATCAAAGTCTTGTGGATACCATCCACAAGGATTTAAGGCGCGCTCGTGCAGCGGCCCTTTCCATGATTCCGTCTTCAACAGGAGCCACAAAGGCGGTTGGCCTTGTCCTCCCCGAATTAAAGGGAAAACTCGATGGAACAGCAATCCGCGTTCCAACCCCAAATGTGTCCTTGGTGGACTTTAAGTTTGTCTCAAAACGCCCAACCACAAAGTCCGAAATCAATGGGGCCATGGCAGAAGCTGCTGAAGGGGAACTCAGGGGAATTCTCGCCGTTAATGATGAACCCTTGGTTTCCTGTGATTTTAATCACAACCCAGCAAGTTCAACTTTTGATTTAACAGAAACTTTTGTCGTGGATGGTACGTTTTGCCGCATTCTAACATGGTATGACAACGAATGGGGATTCTCAAATCGTATGGCAGATACGGCGGTTGCGATGGGGAAGATGTAGAGAGAAGAAAATATTTAACTTATTTAATAAGTTGAGGAATGAGCATAAAGCAGGACTTCTCAACGAATTTAATTTTCTTAAATCCAGGTTGACTGCTATCGCCTTTTCACAAATTAGAATCTATTGAACTTACTTAAGTACAGACAAGCTTGACTGGTATAATTTATCAAGAAATTCTGTCAATCCTTTCTGAAGATGCGCGGGTGAATTTTCTAAGGAAAATTTTTCTTTCCCATAAGCCTTATTCAGCATCTTTATATAATCACCATATAAAATATCAGAATAAAATTTTGGCGTAAAAACTTCTTTTTTTACACCTTCTATCACTTTTTGAACTTCTCCTCTCTTTACCTTTATCTCCTCTTGTTCTTCTGCAGGATTTTGGCCGTCAATTATGACGTTACTAATATGAGCTACGGTTTTATATGGATTTTCAGTAGGAAAAACGGTGACAAGAGCTGTCCCTCTGCCAAGGAGAAAGGGACTCGTTTCTCGAGTGATTTCAAACTCTATATTATAGTCATTCCCTGTTTGATTTCTTTCGGCCTTCAAGCAAGTCATTTCAAGACCTTCTAAGCAAGAGCATTCTCGGCAGAGTTGCGTAAACAAATGTTCGATAGATTGTAATTCAACAGCCTTATACTCGCTTATACTTTTTTGGCTTCCTTCAACCCACCTTTTAAAAATTTCGCGTTCCGATATCGCAATTGTTTCAGAAGGAGCTTGATCTAAGGAACTTTTCGTTTGAAATATATCGGAGGCGTCGGGCTCATATTCATGAAGCAAGAAAAAGAGTCCTAGGGCTGTAGCAGGGTCTGCCGGATTTTTTGCCCCATAAATTTTACGAGCAACAGTCTGTATTTGAGGCCAATATTGGCAAATTCTTTCTTGTTTCTTCCCCACATCACTCACAAAGTCTCTCCAATGAGCAAAATCATGAAAAAGAAGGGTTGCAGGGTCATTTATTATGTTTTCATGAGCCCCCTTACCGAGTTTTGGAAAGGCCGCGAGACCTAATGTCATTTCGGGGTTTAAATACTGATTTAAAAAGGTTGTTAGACTGATGACTCCTCTTTCATGGTAAATGATGGCTTCGAAGCATAAAGGGTATGAATGACCTTTAAGGGATCCGAACTCACCTGTATCAGATGCAACAGCTTCATAAGAATCGAGATTTTCCCAATCTGGAGAGGTGCTCAAATGCTGTAATAGGCCTATCTGATCAGCGAAAAGAGAAAGATCTCTTTCCCTTGCTGCAAGTAAAGCAAGACGCAAATTCATTTTTTTGAAATAAGGAATGGTCAGCTTTTGCTCTTTTATACTTTGTTGTGTTTCTTCCCAAAAATAAGCTAGCTTTTGATGACGCGGATCTTCCAAAGGCAAGAGTTTAGCAGTATAACTATGAGCAATTTCTACAAGGGGAATGAGTCCTTCAATCGACGTCTCATTGACTTTAAACTCAGAATGATTATGGGAAGCATAGGCTGCTCTATACAATTTAATTTGTTCGTTAATGGTGGGAATAAGGACTTTTGGAACCCCAGTTCTGATAGGCTCTTGTTCTTCTTGCATTGCACAGGAGGGATCAATGATTTTGAAGAATCCCAAAAACATCAATATTAAAATGGAAGACTTGGCATTACCTTCTCTTTTAAACATAATTTTTTACCCTCAACTCTAATAAAGATTTAAATTTTAATTAACACGACGTATAAAAGATATCAAGAATTGATATGCCTTTTTGGTGGATATATTCTATAGTATTTTTTAGTTGAGTTAATAGATGTTAGATACTCTACACAACCCCTGTCGTCATTGCGAAAGCTGGGTGAAGCAATCCAGTTTTTTATTTGATCTCTGGATTGCTCCGAAGCTTGCGCTTCTCGCATGACGCTGGAGTAAAATCTATTATCTTAGGAGGGAGTGACTATATATGTGGGGTCGTAAGGTCGATCTGCTTTGAATGTGAGAACGGACTTCAGCTTTATTTATTCGATTGGTACTAGGTTAAAAAGACAAATGTTTTTAAAACAGTTATGGGAAAGTTATAGAATTAGTGAGGTTGAGGTTTTTAATCCTCTGTCTGTGGCCATAATAAGAGGGGAGGCTGATATTGCATCCAACATGTCTTGTCGATTTCCCATCCCCCTCCTAAGGCTTTGTAGAGGGCTACCGCGTTGAGGGCGAGGGTTGCATGGCTTTGAACCATTTGTAGAGTTGCAGCCTGATAGGTAAGTTCGTCTTGAAGAACAATAATAAATGTAATCAACCCCGATTCATAACGAAGCAAACTGATATCAGCGGCTCTTTTACTCGCTTTAAAAGCCTTGATTAAATCTGGGTATCGTTTTGCTTCTTCTGCATAGTTCACAAGAGAATTTTCTACGTCGGCAAGAGCATTAAGGAGTGTGCTTTTATACTGATAATAGTTTTCATCTCGAATCGCTGTGGCAGAATTAATCTTCGCGCGAACCCTTCCAAAATCTATCAAGTCCCAGGTAAAGCCAGGTCCGAAAGTATAAAATCCGCTGCCGGGACTAATGAAGTCTTTAGCAAAATTGCTTTGATAGCCGATAGTTCCAGTAAAGGTAAAAATGGGATAACGACTTGCTTCTGCAACGCCAATCTGGGCAGTAGCGGCAGCTAAATTTCGTTCAGCTGCCCTGATATCGGGACGACGTTTCAGAAGCTCGCAAGGGATTCCTGCAAAAATTTCAATAGGAATGTAAGGAATGGGCCCTACCTTAGATAACAAATCATAAAGGCAGGCGGGGGGTTTTCCAGTTAAGATTGAAAGCTGATGAATCGTCGTTTTTATGAGAGCTTCCAAGGGAGGAATCGCAGCTTCTGTTTGATCTCGCGACGTTTCAGCTTGGGCGACATCTATATCAGTTGCTAACCCGGCTTTCAGGAGACTCTTATTTAATTTATAAATCGAATCCCAAGATTCGAATGATTTTTTGGTAACTTCCAGTTGTTTTTGGTAGCTGCGTAGGTTGATATAATTAGATGCGACTTGGCCAATGATACTAATCATCACATTGTGCATGTCCTCAACTTGAGCTTCAAGGCCCGCTTCCGCAGATTCTACACCCCGTCTCAAGCGACCAAATATATCCATTTCCCAAGTCGTTGTGAGTCCAGTGGTAAAAAGATTAAAATAACGATTCGTTCCGATTGCCGTACCACCTGTTGTAGGAGTCACAGTGACGAGGTTTTGTCTATTCGCAAATTCTGTTGCATTGAGGCTATCTTCATTATGGGTAAAGGAATCTATACCATCAATTTCAGGCATAAGGTCTGCTTCTGCTCCCAAAAGAGTTGCACGTGCTTGATAAATCGTAGCAATTGCCACTTTTAAATCATAGTTTGATTTTACGGCCTCACGGACCAATTTGGTTAATAGAGGATCCTTAAAATTTTCCCACCATTTGATCTCTTCCTGGATATTCCTCGGCTTTTTTTCATTATTTTTTTCGGCGTTCTTCCACTTTTCTGGAAGACATTCGCGGGGCTCACGGTAATCGGGCCCTACCATACAGGCTGAAAGGAGTAGAAACGAAGAAAGGGTACTGAGCTTTTTCATCGTGATATCGGCAAGGGGCCGCCATATCTAACATCGGGTCCGACTTTTGCCGCTTTTATATAAACGTCAACTTCTTGACCAAGATAGGAGGGCATCTTCTTTGGATCAAAGCTATAGATAACTTGTAAAACCCGCGTATCAACCCGTTCCGTAGGGTCTCCCGTAAAGGAAGCTTTGGGAATAACATATGGCTCTATATACTCAAATTTAAGCGGCGTGTTATATAAGATGTTCCCCCGCAAATAGGCAACAGCAGGTTGGGTTTTATCAAACCGCCACGCATCATTTTCATCAACATCAACTCGGACATGATAGCGGCTCACATTTCCAATAAGCATATAAGGTATGGATAGGGTGTTTGCTGCGGTCGTTGTACCGGTTGCTAAAATATTTGCGCTCACAAACTCGCTAGGGTGAACGTTAATTTGCATAATTTCAGAATCCATAGGCGCCCTTATGGTATAAAAATCCAGAACGGCTTGAGATTCTTTTAACTGTGCAATAGCCGCATCGATGTTCGCTTGTGCATTCACCACAGCTGCTTGAGCAATGAAGACATTGTCCTGTCTAGTCACAAGTTCATCTTTTGTCACGCCTCGTTTGTCTTCAAGATGATTAACAAGATAAAATTCATCATCAGCAAATTTTAGGGAGGCTTTTGCTTGTTCCAATGCTGTTCGCGCCACTTCAACTTGAGCTTCCCTTAACTTAACATCAGCTTCGGCTTGGCGAGAATCTAGGGTAAAAAGAACAGTTCCTTTGGGAACAATATCTCCTTTTTTTACTAAAACTTCGACAACGACAGCACTCACCATACTCCCAACGGCGATATTTTCACTAGCTGCCTCAATAATTCCTGCTCCAGAGATGAAGCTCTCAAAGGGAGAGACAGAGGGAGGGGTAAGGGGTTGAGATACAGGCACGGGTCTTTGATCGAGAATAAGCATGTAAATTGCACCCACGATCCCTATAATAGCGAGAACTGCAAGGATGAAATTCAAGTTTGTTATTTTCCTACCCATTTAGTATCCTTTATTATTCAAACTCTTTATAATTGCTTGTAACTTTTAAAATATGTCCATCTTCCATTTTGGCAATTCGATCGGCAAATTGAAAAATTCGTGAATCGTGAGTTACAACGATGAGTGTCCGTGTTTTATCTACAGCAATGCTCTTCATCAACTCCATGATCTTATGTCCCGTCTCTCCATCAAGAGCACTTGTCGGCTCATCACAAACGATAAGGCGCGGGTTATGGATAAGGGCTCGAGCAATGGCAACGCGCTGCTGTTGACCTCCTGAAAGGTCCGTTGGAAAAGAGGTTGCTCGATCTCCCAGCCCCATTTGTTCGAGAAGATCTGCTCCCTTTTGGGTTGCCACTGTATGATCCATCCCACCAATTATCAACGGGATTGCCACATTTTCTGCAGCTGTGAGCGTTGGAAAAAGGTTAAAAGCTTGAAAAACAAATCCAATATTTTTCGCTCGAAAGGCAATTTTTTCGTCCTTGTTTAGATCCTTTAATTCATGGCCGTAAACCTTACATTCCCCGCTGTCTTGATCAAGAATACTAGCAATCACTGAAATGAGTGTTGTTTTCCCACAACCTGAAGGTCCGGCTAACATCATAAGCTCACCCGATTTAACTTCAAGGTCGATGCCTCTTAAAGCCACAATTTTGCCCGTTCCCTCGCCATAAATTTTAATCAAATTCTTACACTTAACCGCAAGTTGGTTCTCTTCCATTAGAAGTTAGCTCCTGAACACAACGGCAGGTTCTAACTTTATGACTTTTCGAATGCTCAAAAGTGCAGCGAAAGAAGAAATAAGAGTTATACCAACAGTGCTGAAGACAAAGAGCTGCCAAGGAAAACGAAATGCAACCACAGTATTTCGCGTTAAGAACACAAATATCCCTGTACAACCAACGCCGATCCCATATCCTATAAAGCTGACGATAAGGGCTTGAAAGATAATCATGTAAAGGAGGGTTCTATCGGAGGTTCCCATGGCTTTCAAAACCCCAAAGTAGCGTAAATTTTCTAAGGTAAAGTTATAAAATGTTTGTCCCGCAATGGCTGCTCCGACTAAAAATCCGAGAAGGACCGACACGCCATAGTTAATGGGAATGGCCGTATATTTTAGGTAGTAATTGACGGTTAGATCTTTAAATTGTTGTTTTGTGTATGCCACTAAACCCGTGAGCCGTTTGATGCGTTTGCAGAGGACATCTAAATTTTGACCTGGCTTGGCTTTCACAAGCACAAAACTGAGGAGATTCATTTGAGGTGGAGTAAAAAGTGTCGCATTTGAATAGGTTGTAAAAATAACCGGCTGAGATTGAAAGGTACGAGTCGTGAGAGCAATTCCAACAACAATTCCGCGGTTGTTATTCAACTCAATTTCTTGACCCACCCGAAGGGGAATTTTCGGACCACCAGGATAAGTAGGAGGATTTGCAAGTTTATCGAGTACCCCTTCTAAGTTAACAATAATTCCATAAGCGCGACGTAAATCTGCTATCCTTCCCTCGAGCATCACAGCTGGCGCTCCAACTAAAGTCGTATCATCAAGACCAATAAGATTACAGGTTTGGAAAGTGCCACTATGAAGACGGACTTGAATGGTTCCCTTGTATAAGGGTACTGCCCACTTAACACCTTCAACACTTGCCACACGATAAAGATAAGTATCAGGCATAGGCTTAATATCATCAATGTATTGGACTGTAGGATCCATGACCCAAATATCTGGCTGACCAAGGTCCGTAATAAAACTATAGGCACGAGTCATAATGCCCACGAAAAGACCAGGTTGTTGAGTCATAATGAGGGAAGCAAATGAAAGGCCCAGGATAATCCCTAAAAATTTTCCCCGATCCCCTACAAGCATGCGAAAGGCTATGTAAAACATATTTTATGGCTTTTTTTCTTTGCACTCTATGGGAAAGCGTTAAAGTTGGCAATGTGGATCGAAAAAGATTCCTTGATATTTGGAAACATCCTCCCTATAGTGAAACTATGACATTGAGCAGATTTACAAAGAATCCTTGTTTCCTCTATAAGCGACCTGGCAACGCCTAGGGTTCCCAGCATTACTGAGGTCGATGATGATTTTTGGGAATTCGTCCCGTGTTAAATCTCACTTTTATTTTCTCGGTATATGAGTCGTTTTGCGGTATAATCATTCCTAATAAAACTTATACCGGTTAAAAAGGGAATATAAAATGGCTGTCACCCCCTCTCGTATGATACTTCTTGGCACAAAAGCACCTATATTTAGTCTTCGGGACGTTGTTTCAGGGAAGGTGCTTATTCTTTCTCAAATGAAAGGTGAAAAGGCGACCGTTGTCATGTTTATTTGCAACCATTGTCCCTTTGTAACGCACATCATAAAGGAGCTCATAAACGTTGCAAATCAATATACTTCTAAAGGGATAAGCTTTCTCGCCATTAATTCAAATGATATGGAGCAATATCCCGAAGATTCCCCTCAAAATATGATAAAGTTTGCTGAAGAATTGAAACTTCCTTTCCCCTATTTTTACGATGGACCTCAAGACGTTGCGAGAGCCTATGATGCAGCGTGTACACCAGATTTCTTTGTATTTGATGAAACTCTTTCATGTGTTTACCGTGGACAATTTGATGACTCAAGGCCAAGTAATAAAATTCCTGTGACGGGAAAAGATCTGAAGGCTGCGCTAGATTCCATCTTAAGTGGAAAACCAGTTTCAAAAGATCAAAAGCCCAGTATCGGGTGTAATATTAAGTGGAAGAGTTAGGCTAGCATAACCATTCACCACGTTGTGTCATCCTTGGCAAGAAACGCTAGGGAATGTGCTGAATAGTTACAGGTTAGCTCTTCCTCAAAACCTCCAAAAATCTCTCATTCTGTTCTTTTGTTCCTAACGATACTCTCATGGAATTCGGGAAGCTTGCAGAACAATCAAGAACGTGGATTTTGTTTTCATTTAATAAACGGATGGTTTTTTGAAAATCCTTAAGAACGAGCATAATAAAGTTCGTATCACTCATGAAAACTTTAGCAACATCCCTCAAATTTGATAATTCTACCAACATCTCTTTTCTATTTTTTTTGATTATTTGCCATGAAGCAAAGGTCTCTTCAGGGTTCAGTAGCCGTTCTTCCACTTTTTCTTGAGACGATGAGGAAAAAGAGAAGGGAAGTTGAACATATCTTAAGGCATTAATAATAGATTTGTCAGCGATTATAGCCCCGCAACGCACGCCAGCGAGTGCCCAGGCTTTGGAAAAGGTTCGGAGAATAATTAAGTTTTTGTATTTATTTAGATAAAAAATGGAGGAGGGTTGATCAGAAAATTCAATATATGCCTCATCAACGATAACAAGCCCGTCTAAGGAACTGCATAACTTTTGAATCGTTTCATCTGTAAGTTTCGTGCCGGTTGGATTATTAGGGTCACACAAAAAAGTTATTTTTGGGTTCAACTGAATAATCTCTTCCTTATCGATTTGGTTTAAGTTATCGCCAAGTAAAGGAATTTTTTTGACTGCTAAATTGTGAATCAAAGCCCAGTGTGTGTAGGCAGAAAAACTAGGCGAGGTAACGCAAATAATATCCTTATTTGGTTCAGCAAAAGTTCTTAATATCAAGTCAAGACCTTCCATCGACCCAGCTGTGAAAAGGATATTTTCGGCGAAGAGAGCCTCTTGACCTTTGTTTGAAAAGAATGAGGGAGGGTTAATGGAAAAAATCCTATTTAAATAAAGCGTCTTCAGGTCGTTTTGTTTGACATCTGGATATTCAGAAAAACCTCCCACATGAGGATTTGTATTGTTACTCAAGTCGATTTCCCAATTCAGATTAGAGAAATATTTCTGTATAGGGGTCGGTAAAGATAATTTTGATATGAGGGGTCTTGCTTTTGGATGGATCATCATGGGTATTTCCTCTCTAACAGCCATAGAAATTATCATTTATAATGAACCATAAACATAACTTTTCCAAGGTACAAGATAAAATTTGATCAAAGTTATATATAACAACCAACACCAACTAAGAATGAATTCTTATTGGTCGGTACAAAAAACTTTGAATTATTCTCTAGGGGCCTGAAGAATTAAGCAACTTCTATTCTATCTCGACCTAAAGTTTTTGCTTTATAGAGGGCTTTATCAACTGCACTAAAGAGCTTCTTCATTGAGGACCCATGTTCTGGGTAGGTGGCAATGCCTATAGAAATAGTGATATTCTTAATTTTTTCCCCCTTAAAAGACAAATCAATCTTAGTGACAGCTTTTCGGATTTCTCTAGCTTTCTCAAGAACGATTTTAAGCGGTGCTTCGGGCAAAATAATGATAAATTCCTCCCCCCCAAAACGACAAATAATATCGGTTTTGCGATAGTGTTTTTGCAATAATAATCCCATCTTTTTAAGAACTTCGTCGCCTGCCTTATGACCATAAGTATCATTAACCATTTTAAAATGATCAACATCAATCATGAGAAGGGTAAAGGGCTGAGATTGACCTTTTGCATTGGAAAGTGCGAGCTGCAGAGATTCATCAAAATAGCGCCTATTATAAAGACCTGTCAGAGAATCAATGATGGCTTGATTACTCAGAAGATCATGTGTCTTTAGGCTTGTAATTGAGAGAGAAAGTTGTCTTGCGACTGTTTCTGCTAGCAGGATTTTTCTTGTTTGTTCATTTTCTGGGAGGGACAAAATCTGGTTGTCTTGAATATATAAAAGTCCAAAAGGATCATCCTTATTAAGGAGAGGTAGACATAAGAAACCCTTGTCATCCAGTCTGGAGGAGGGTTTTTCGATATGCAAACACCACTTCGTGCTATCTCCCCCACTCATACGAAAAGAACTTCTTTGATTAATGGCCAAACATTTATTTTTTGAGAAGGAGGGCATTCTTGAAGATTTCATTCCCCAATGAGCGAATGGGTTTAAAATTGCAGAATTTTTATCTGATAAATAAATAACACCTGATGTTGATGGAAATAAAAGCCCACAGAACTTTGCAAGAGGAATTGCGGCACTTTTGAGAGACGGACAAGTTTGTAAGGTATCCACCATCTCCTTAAGATATTGGAGGTCTTTTATATGCAAGCTCGTATCTATAAGCTTCAATTCAAGAATATCCTTGGCCTGCCTGAGCATTTGTCGGGAGCGAATCGTCATAAAAAGAAGAAATGCACTTAATGACCCAATAAAAAGAATTAATATTGAAAGAAACGTGTATATATGTTCCGAATAGGACACAGCAGAAGGCCATACTTCAATGGACCAATACAAATTATAAAGATTAATTTCTTTCTTAGAAGTGATGTCTTGGACGTACTTGATACCCGATTGGAAAAAACTATGTTTCGCTTTCATTCCTTCAAAAAAAGCGACATCAAATTCAGAGCTTACAGTTTCTTTAAGAATTTCTTGAAGCAGAGAGTCAAGATCAATGGTGCTAACGATAAATCCTTCAAACTGAGAGTTGCTTAAGAGAGGAACAGCCATCAGAAGAACATGACCTTTCGGAATAAGATTAATTATTTTGCTAATTTTTAAAGTTTTTTCGTCCTTTAAACTTTCTAAGAACTTTTTAATAAAAGAACGGCTTTCAGGTGCAAAATTTGATAAGAATTCTTTTTTTTTCTGTTGTTGCCCTCCTCGGATATGAAGCGAGGAATCAACCCACTCGATAGATTTGTACCAGGGAATATTTTTTCTATAGAGTTCTGAAGATTTTTTCCAGATTTCGTAAGATGTTGTTGGAAATATTTGCTGTTGAAGGTGTAGTTGCTCTAAATCGGTTATCACAATCGAAAGTTTTTCTTTTGTTTTTGCTTGAATTCGTTCTGTTTCTGCATCTGTGGATTCTTGAAGATTTCGACGTCCTTCTTCGACAGACGCCTTCCAAACTAAGCCCATTATGCAAAGCACAAATAGGGCTCCAAAGTAAGGTAGAGCTGGAGAAAGGTTAATTTCTTGTGAGGCGTGTTTTACATATATATAAGAAATAATGCCCCCACTTGCGATTAAATACCCAAGTGCACTATGCCCTGCCATGGGGACGAGCTTTGCCCACTCGTAGGTTATAGGGATCTGTGCCGTATACCCAAGTAAAGATATACATCCTAATGCGAGGACGCCTATTGCCAGCAACAAGGCAATACAATAAATCAGCCTTGATTTGGCCACAGAAAGCAATGTGATAGACATTCCGCTCATCAAAAAGGAGAGAGCTGAATTCGGACTCATACGACCTATAGATGATGTGGGGAAACGCATGTATGTCTTAAAAAAGAGTTGGTCAATACCTAAATTTGTATCCAGAACGTATTCAAGAAATGTAACTCCTGCTATTGTTACTAAGGCAACTCCTGGAAAAAAAACCAATTTTTTATAATGGGAAGTCAACAGCAAAATGCCTATCCCCAAAAGGATGAAGCAGAGGGCAGTGTTATAATGCATAGGGGGTGATTCAGGACGAATTTGGACCAATCTTATGATGTGTGCATACCAACCAATAAGGACAACGATTCCTATACCTGTGCATATGGTACCGGCCAAGGGAGCCACAATTTCTCGTTTATTGCCGCAAGCTAATTTTGTACCTGAAGATCTTAACTCCCAGACCATTTTTTCCCATTTTATATAATCAAAATAATATTGATTTTCTATTAAAAGAGTTAATATTTTGTTTAAGGAACATTCAGAATCAAAAGACTCAAGTCTTTCCCACTTTAAAGTGTCAATAACACTTGACGACACTCCTCAGACAATTATTATATCTTTCACTCCTCGCTTATACGAAAGGGCTCCCCATGCATGTATCGCCGTCACCTTTGATGCGAGCTTACTTCTTTTTTCAAGGAGTGGCAGAAGAAGGATTTGACTGGGATTCTCCCTTAGCAGCTGCAAGAAAAGCGAAGGAAGAGCTAGAAGAGGTCCTTAAAGAACTCCGAAAACCTTCTACTCCGCTTCAACAAAAAGCCTTGAAAGAGGAAATTGGTGATCTCTTTCTAGCATGTTCATGCCTTGCTCGACATTGTCAGGTAGAGCCTGATGATGCCATTGATTTAGGACTTAAGAAGTTTATGGACCGGTATATACGCTTTAAATCTTATGCAAAAGAAAAAGGTATTTCTTTGCAAAAGGCTTCAGCAACTGAACTTTCCACTCTCTGGCAACAGGTCAAAAAAGAATCTAGTACAGTAAGTTAATCGACAAATTCACCTATAAAAAATTGAAAAAATAAATTTCTTGATTTGTTACCTAACATGTAATATAGGTCTAATTTCTAAAAAAGGAAGGTTGAAAATGACAACAAAAAACGAATCGTTAGAGTTAACGTCGTGTGTTACTGAAATTGTTGCTGCTTACATTTCAAAGAACGCGATGGCATCCTCTGACATACCTGCATTTGTTCAGCTTATTCATCGCAGCCTATGTGCTCTCAGCTCAGGTAAGTCATACTTACTCTCAGCTCGCTCAGAGCCAGTCGTCCCCATTGAGGAATCCGTCCATCCAGATTATATTATTTGCCTTGAGGATGGACGCAAGTTAAAAATGTTAAAGCGTCACTTAAAGACAGCTTATAGCATGACCCCTGAGCAATATCGGGAACGTTGGAATTTACCAACAAACTATCCTATGGTTGCTCCCAACTACGCAAAACGTCGGAGTAGCATTGCAAAAGATATTGGTCTTGGGACTCATCCAAAAGGTCAGAAAAAAGTCGCAGCTTAAAGTACTATCTACTATAAAACATAAAAACCGACCCTCCATTGAACTGGGTGTCGGTTTTTTTATGTGAGGTGACGATAAAGACTTACACTGGCTTTTGATCTTTTCATATTTGTGCCCTCATTTTCGCTTATTTCTGTCTCTAGAGAAAAGAGAAAGGGGTAGAATTTTTTAAGGGCGCCCATGATCACAAAGTGATAATTTTCAACAGTATCCGCAATGCCTTGGGTCGGACAAGCAAGGTATGCTCTTCGTTCTCTGGGGGAAATACTCATTAAATTTGTTTTCCACAGGTCCTTAAATGCGACGGGTCCTAAGACTCTAAGAACATCTAAGCAGACTCTACGCCAAAGAGGGTCTTGTATTTGAGAAATCCCTGTTTCTGCTTCAATTGTATACCTATGAAGGGCCCCTTCCGAAAGGGGGAACTCGTTCGAAAGAATTCGCTCATCCTTAAAACGCCTATCCGAACATTTCTTGATCGTCAAAGAGGATAAAGGCCAATCGATCGAAGAGTTCCATCCTCTATACATCTTATCCCTTGAAAATGAGGAACAGGAGATCTGATTGCAAACATTTTTCCACATCCTAATCACCATTACGTTGTTTTAAATATGTCGTGAAGCTAATGAAATTGTCCCTTAAATTGATGTGTCTTGGATTCAAGAACTCCACGGGGATAAACCCGTGGAGCTTTACTGAAATGATACCACCAAAAACTGAAAATAACCGAAAAAACACCCATTCCTTCATTTCAGCAAAAAGGCTTGAACTCTGAGGAAGACGAAAAAAAGGATGAAGAGAAGGGGACAGTAAATAAAGATTTCCCTTGACCATTTTTACGCTCCTTTTGTTTAGACTGCACTCAAAAGAACCCATAGGGAAATTTTGAATGCTTCTGTTTACGTTTTACTATTTATAAAAAACCAACAGTATTTACTAAAACATAAGTTTTTATTTTATTTTTCTATGTGCGTTGAGCATTAATTCTTCTTTCAGCGCACAATTATTATTCCTTTTTAACTTTTATTAGAATACACAACTCAACAGGATGGCGTCAAGAAAAAAATGAATTTTTTTCATAAAAATTTTTTCGTTGAGAAAATATCACATAAAAGACAATGTTATTTTCCTCAAATTAAATTTTTAGATGAAAAATAATTAACTCGCAAGACCTAATATATGAGGCTTTTAGCCTTTGATTTAGAACACAAAATGTCAAAAAGTGCTCTTCCAACATACGTATTTTTACGGGTATTAATTTTCAAAAAAACGCCATAGCGTCGCCGAGAGTAAAAGTAATGTTAGTGATTAATAATTGGTATGTAGAGAATTGTAATCGTAAGCTATAGAACCGTGGAGGCTTTTATGTGGCTTAATAAGATGGGGGAAAATCTCAAGATCTCCCCTAATAAATTTCATAACTTTATGGTTTACGAAGCCATTAAACGCATTATATCAGCGAGAGAGTTTGATTTAAAAATGCTCTCTTTGATAGAACAAGCTCAGCTTAGAGACCGAGGAAATCCTTTCTTTATCAGAGCCAAACAAACGCCAGCTCTTTCATTAGAGACTGCAATAAAGATTGCATCCCACTGGCGAGAGATCTTGATGCAGTATACGTATACGCTTCTCATCAGTTTAGGGAAGTTAGCAGATAACGTCGGCCAATGGGACATGCCACCTGAATACGAGATATGCGCTTTGCAAACAGGTATCACTGTTATCTTAGATGATCTCAATAATGCCTTTTTCAGTCTTGAAGAAATAGCTCCTACCGACCCTGATGGAATGAACCCCGTTTGGTGGGAAGCCAATATATTAAGGCCCTTAATAGCCGCGTCTCCCAAGAAGAGTTTATCCACAGCCCCAATCTCACCCAAAACTCAGCGATTGTTTCGATTGATGGATGAGCTCGCTGAAAACCCTTTAGGATTTGCGGTTCAACTGCGCATTACTGAATCCATCATTATCGATATGGTTTTATTTCTATTGGCTTTGTTTTCAAAGATCGAGGTGCAAGGGCAAAAAATATTTAATCCATCGGAGATGATGGATTGGATTGGGACTCATATTGAAGATGAAGTTTCTAATGATTGGGGAAACGTTTATGAAGTGGCTGATACGGTAAATATAGTGGGAACTGAAGTCTCGCAAGATCTTTTTCGCCTTGCAGAAGAGTATATAAATTGCTGGAAGGCGGCTCTTGAAAAGCTTCATGGATTCCTTAATGAAGAGTCTGTAACAGATGATTGCCTTCAGCTAGCATGCCATTTATTATGAGCGAGAAATATAGAGGAGAATTCAAATAATGGCAGATAATAGAAAGGTAAAATTGTTGAAAGAATACAATCAGTCTATTTTGCCACGGTTGCAAGATATATGCGAACCCCTGAAGATTTTCGATATTTCGAATTTTGCTTATGGGAAAATTACCAAAGACCAAAAATTTTTTAGGATCGGTACCCATGAGGGATATACGGAGCTCTTTTTTAAACATGACCTTTACAATCAATCTGATTGTTACAGAGGCTTCCTCCAATCTGGTTCTTTTTCAGAAGAAAAAAGGACTTTATCCTTTTTATGGACCCCTCAAGGCCCTGGAGGGTCAATGAGAATGTCTGTGGATATGTGGAATGGAATTTCTTTCTATCAAACGACCGAAGATTATATAGAAACTTGGGCATTTGGAGGAACTTTGGAGAATAGTGGATTAGCAGAATTCTATTTAAATAATTTAGATCTTTTAAAAAGATTTCTTATGTATTTTAAAAATGCTGCAAAGGATATAATTGATTTAGCGGATAAGCACAAAACGATTGATATTGCTTTTCATGATAAAAAATCAAATCTTTACAAAGCAGACCCTGAAAAAGTTATTGAATTTAATAAGAAAATATTGACAAAAAGATATTGCCTTTCCACCGGACAAAAGGAATTTAACTTAACTTTGCGAGAAATTGAATGCCTTCTCTATAAAAGTCAAGGCTTCACAGCCAAGAAAATTGCCAGAAAATGCGACATTTCTCCCCGAACCGTAGAAACTCATTTCAATAAAATTCTCTTTAAATCAGGCTTAGACCATATGAATCAGTTGATTTATTTATGTAAAGAAGAGGGATTATTATGAAATAAATTCGAGGAAGACATTTATTTATCATCTATTTACAAATAAATAAAAAATAAAAATCATACTTTATATTTTTGCAAACTATTTTTTTTGTTGCAAAAACAAGTAATAGAAATAAAATTTCTTGACTCTTATTTTTTTATCTAATAATTTCTTACAAATAGTTTCAGTCAACACTCAAGAAGGAAAACCTCTGAGATAAGCGACAATCAAAATGGTATGTACGCAAAGGAGGTAAATGTTACGCATGTCAGGAAAAGATATCAGTATTGCTTTGTGGGTTATCTTGCTTTGGTCTTCAAACCTCGTCGTTCAAAAAATCGCTGTTGATCATCTTTCTGTCTTTGTTTTAAGTTTTCTGAGAGTTGCTCTCGTTTTTCCCTTGGTTTTTTTCTACCCAAAACCAAACAAAAGCCTTTGGAAGTATTTTTTGTGTAGCTTTTTCCTCCTTGCTATTTATTTAACCCTCTTTGGCTTTGGACTTAAATCAGAGATTAGTGCTGGACTTTCCGCTTTTTTCCTTCAAGCGCAAGTGTTATTTGTGGTTCTCTGTTGCTTCTTGATGTTAGGGGAAAGACCCACCTGGTTTCAAGTCGCTGGACTTTTTATTTCCTTTGGGGGTGTTTACCTTTTAACAACCACCTCTGACCCACTAGACGTTCCTTTTTCTGGTGTTGTTTTCCTTTTAGCTGCCTGTGTTTCTTTTGGCGTCGGGATTGCTTTTTCAAAAAAATATAAGATTGGGGAAAATATGTCAGATGTGACATGGCTTTCAATCGCTGCCTCAATCCCCTTGCTTTTTGCCTGTCTCCTCTTTGAAGGGCCGCTTCAAACTTTTGGAATGGTGATTCATCTCTCTCCAACGGCCCTGTTTTGCGTCATATTTGCAGCTCTTTTATCAACTATCTGGGCTACTTATTTATGGTTAAATTTACTGCAAAAATTTCCCGCTTCTTCTGTTGCCCCTTTCATGTTGTTACTCCCTGTTTTTTCGAATATCTTATCCTATATTATTATGGGGGAAACTTTGACAGCGATCCAAATGGTTTCGGGTTTTGTAATTATCCTTGGTGTTATGTTTGCCCAAGGGCTTCATAAACGCGTTCCTCAGCTTATTTATTGGGTTAAAAATAGGGTTGAATCATGATTGATATAGAAAAATTACGCTCTTTTTATTACGTCATTAAGGAAGGCTCTCTTTTAAAAGCAGCTGCTGTCTTAGATAAAAATCACACTACTCTTAGCAAACATTTAACCGAATTGGAAAGCACTTATAATATTAAACTTTTTGTCCGAAAACGAAAGAGATTAGAATTGACGGACAAAGGAAATGATCTTTTTAAGCTCGCTCAAACCACTATCCCAAATCTTGAAAATGGAGCGACAGAAATATTATCATCTCCAAAGAAACAACAAAATAAACTGCGAATTATTACAACAACTGGGATTATTGGCATTTGGCTTATTCGAAAAGTTAAACTCCTAGCAGAAGAATTTCCCGATCTAAAAATTGCGATCATTACAACCAATGCAGATATTGATTTTGATACTTCAAAAGCAGATATAGGCATTTTACCGAAACAGCCAGTAAAAGGGCTTTCTCAAAAGAAGATTAAAACGCTTCATACACAACTTTTTGCAACACCCGAATATTTGCGCAGGTATGGAACTCCTACAAGCTTAGATGATTTAAAGAACCATAAGTTAATCAGCTTTTACTCTGATTTTGAAGGGAATGTTGGGAATGTTGATTGGCATTTAAAGAAAGGTCTTCCTGATCATACCTTACGTGAGAGCTGTCTTAGCATAAATTCAGGTTTTTTGGTTTTTGAGGCTGGGTGCCAAGACCTTGGTATCATCACAATGATGGAAGAATTTGAGTATCTAAAAAATTCAAGCCTTGTTCGTATCCTCCCAAATGAATCAGGACCTACGATAGATATTTTCTATATAACACGAGCAGATACTGTTCTGACAATGATTCAAAAAAAATTTTTAAAAATCCTATCATCTTAAGGATTTCTTAACTTTTTTAAAATATTATAAAAATTTTTCTTTTTTTTTTTTTAAAACATGTTAAATGTAAGAAAATATGTTCTTAGGTAGTCTTATTACATTTCACAATAAACTAACAAAAAAAGGAGAAAAAAAATGATTAAGAAAATTGAAAAATCAAAAGTTCATGGCATTGGATATACTCTTAGAACAACCATAGTTTAATGATCTATTTTGAATAATTCCACGGCATTCCTATCTCAAGCTCTTCCTGTAGAAGGAAGAGCTTTGTCTTTAAGGACCTCTTTTAATGAATCTTTGCTCGAGAGTCTTAAATATCTTTTAGATGCTTGCGTCGAGGTTATTCCTGAAGATCTTTTTTTTCAAGCTAACCAAAAGTTGGGTTCCCTAAATCCCGAATTTAAACTGTCTGGATTATTAAGCCAAATTAATGCGGACTTCTTTAATGCCGTCGAAAAAAAAGATATTCAAAGAATTATAGCTATTTCACGAAAGTTATCTACGAATGACTTTCAAGTTAAAAACATGGCATATTTAAACTTATCAAATTTAGATGACTATTATTCTCCCTTGGTGAAGCACACGTTTTCCCAGGAAACCATGGCTAAAGCTAGCTTTTTTCCTTTGTCTTCTGAGCATTTTCAACAGGTTCAAGAATCACTCCAACGTGGCTTTGGGATCCTTCAGAGGTCATTTTCAGATTTTTTTAAGGAGTCTCAAGAACTGATTAGCGAAGTCTTAATCATGAATTCTGAAGGGCTAAAAGCTGGGTCAAGTTTTGACCTCTTCGGAATGATTTATGCAAGTTATTTGTATAAATGGAAAAAAGTTTCTGAAATTCTTGATTTAATCACCCATGAGCAAGCTCATCTTTATGTTTATTTATTGAATAAAGATGATCCTCTTGTATTGAATCCTAAAGAATTTCACGAATCACCCTTAAGAAAAGAAAAAAGACCTCTTATGGGCATTTATCATGCGACCTTTGTTCTTGCGAGAATTTATCATGTTTTAACCAAAGCTCTTGCGCTTAATGAAATCCCCAAGGAAGAAAAAGACTATTGCAAGGAACTTCAAGATTATTATCAAAAACGCTGTAAGGTAGGATTAGAAATCCTCCAAACCCACGCCAAAATGACTCCTTTAGGAGAAGGGCTTATTCTCTCTGCCAGTAAACTGGTACAGTGAATAAGCCCTTTAGTTTGCAACTTTAGCCTTAAGCTATCTTAAAAATAGGGGGGTGGCCCTCCTTCGAAATAAGAAACAAAGCTTCAGCTGCTGCTGGCTTTGATCCCTTACTAGCGACATCTCCGAGAGAAATAATCCCCACGAGACGTTTGTCTTTATTCAGAACAGGAAGGCGTCTGACATGGTTTTTTCCCATATTCTTTGCCACGTCTTCAATCGAATCTTCTTCAAAACAATAGAGAACCTTCGGGGTCATAATCTCTTTTATCGCAATGGCTAAAGGATCACGACCACTAGCTAACGATCTTATTGTGATATCACGATCCGTGAGGACTCCAACAAGCCTATCATCCTCTTCCACGAGCACAATGCCAATATCATTGTCCCGCATCAAACGAGCCGCCTCTTTTATGGGTAAATTCGGACCGATCATTTTGACTTCCTTTGTCATGATTTCTTTAACTTTCATGACACCCCCCTCTCTCCTTCTTTATGTGAAACAACACATCTCAGCTATGGGTCAGCTTTAGAGGTGTTTATAGAGCTTTTTATTATTCATTTTATTTATGACACAAAAAATTTAAAGAAATATTAAATATATAAGAAAATTTGTTAATTAATATTTTATAAGGTCTTTAGAAGAAGAAAGACATACTTTTCAGATCCAGAGGAAAGCACATATAATTAAAAGAACCCCTACTCCCAAAAGAATCCAGCCAAATAAGATTTTCTGAGGGGGGCGGTTGTCATTTGCAACCTTTGAAAAAAAAGGCGGGAGGGTTTTGGTTTTGAGAAATGATTTTTTTTCAGGCGGTCTTGCAATCATTTAAACTCCACGCGGTGATGAAAGTCGATAATGACGTAAGGTGTGGCCTGTGTAAAGTTGACGCGGCCGCCCTATTTTTTGAGAGGGATCCCCAATCATTTCCATCCATTGAGCAATCCAACCCACCGTTCGAGCGACAGCAAAAAGGACGGTAAACATACATGTGGGAATCCCTATGGCTTTCAAAATAATCCCAGAATAAAAGTCCACATTGGGATAAAGCTTCTTTTCAATAAAATAAGGATCTTCAAGAGCGATCTTCTCCAACTCTTTTGCGAGTTCCAAGAGAGGTTCGCCGTGATAGTCAAGTTCTTCTAAAACTTCTTGGCAGACTTTTCTTAAAACAGAAGCGCGCGGATCATAATGCTTATACACCCGATGACCAAATCCCATCAGTCGGAAAGGATCATTTTTATCTTTCGCCCGTTTAATAAATTCAGGAATCCGATCCTTATGGCCAATTTGAGTAAGCATATTGAGAACGGCTTCATTGGCTCCACCATGGGCAGGGCCCCAAAGACAAGCAATCCCTGCCGCAATACAGGCAAAGGGATTTGCTCCACTCGATCCTGTGAGCCTAACGGTTGAGGTGGATGCATTTTGTTCATGATCGGCATGAAGGATAAGAATTTTATTTAAAGCTCGCGCAACGACTGGATTGACTTTAAAAGGCGCCGTTGGGGTTGCAAACATCATATAAAGAAGATTTTCTGCATACCCTAAATCGTTTTGGGGATACATAAACGGTTGGCCAATGGAATATTTATGAGCCATCGCTGCAATGGTCGGCATCTTGGCGATAAGACGATGAGACGCAATCATTCTTTGTCGTTGATCGCGAATATCAAGACTATCATAATAAAAAGCAGAAAGGGCCCCTACGACACCCAGCATAACTGCCATCGGATGAGCATCCCTTCGGAACCCACGATAAAAATCCCGCAATTGCTCATGAACCATCGTGTGAAAAGTAATATTTTTTACAAAGGTTTGATATTCTTCTTCCGTGGGTATTTCTCCTTCCATGAGGAGATAGGCAACCTGCAAAAAGGAGCAATTTTCCGCAAGTTCTTCAATGGGATAACCGCGATGCAATAAAATCCCTTTTTCACCATCAATAAACGTAATTTTGGATTCACAACTCGCTGTTGAGGTATACCCAGGATCATATGTGAAACAGTCCGTTTCGGAATAAAGCTTTCGAATATCTAGGACGGCAGGCCCCATCGTTCCATGAAGAATAGGAAGATCAACAGCCTTTACTCCCCCAGGTCGACCAGGGATGACCTCAAGGTGGGCAAGATCATTGTCTTCGTCGAGAAAACGGGCTGTCATCACAATATACCTTTCTTCATACGTCTATGAATTTTACGTCTATCTTCCTTAAGAATCTATTTAGAATTTAGAAAATCATTTCCCCTTTAAAACAGCATACAATCTTTCAAGAGTCTTATCCTTTCCAAGAACATGCATAATATCAAAAACACTCGGTGAAACCGTTTTTCCTGTCAATGCAGCACGTAAAGGTTGAGTTGCCTTTGTCAGTTTTAGTTCTCTTTCCTCAGCAATTTGACGGATATAATCTTCCAGCCCCACTTCCGTCCATGAAGTTTCAGGGAAACAAGGTAAGCGACTTCCCATCACTTTAAGAATCTGGAGGCCTTCCTCATTCAAAATTTTTTGAGCAGCCTCATCAAGAGGTTGAGGAACAATATAGAAGAGTGAATTTTCCGCAAGCTCTATAAGTGTCTTTGCCCGTTGCTTAAGGCCCGTCATTCCCCGACGCAAGAGATCGCGCGCTTCTGTATTAACAGAAATTCCATACTTACTTTCAATGAAAGGAATAACCAACGTTACAAGGCGCTCATTATCGGCTTCTCGCAAATAATGACCATTAAGGTTCGTCAATTTAACAAAGTCAAAACGGGCGGGAGACTTACCCACATGATCAAGATCAAACCATTGAATGGCATCTTTCGTTGAAATAATTTCCTCATCCCCATGGCTCCATCCCAGTCGCAAGAGATAATTTCGTATGGCTTCTGGCAAAAAACCCATGTCTCGGTAGGCTTCTACCCCAAGTGCGCCATGACGCTTCGATAGTTTTGCTCCATCTGGCCCATGAATCAAGGGAATGTGGGCATAATGGGGAATCGCCCACTCCATCGCCTTAAAAATGTTGAATTGGCGAAACATGTTGGTTAAATGGTCATCCCCTCGAATGATATGGGTAATCCCCATATCATGATCATCCACAACAACGGAAAGGTTAAAGGTAGGAGTTCCATCTGCCCTTAAAAGAATCATATCATCAAGTTGTTGATGGGAAACGCGAACCTCTCCCTGGACGAGATCATGGATCACCGTGTCTCCAGTTTGAGGAGATTTAAAGCGAACGACAGGATCAATTCCTTTTGGCGCTTCTTCAGGAGAACGATCACGCCACTTCCCATTATACCGGGGAGGAAGACCTTTTGCGCGGGCCTCTTCTCGCATGGTTTCGAGTTCTTCTGGCGAGCAATAGCAATAATAAGCCATCCCTTTCTTTAAGAGTTCATTCGCAATCTCAACATGGCGTTCTAAACGATCAAATTGATGGACGGGCGTTTCATCCCATCCAATTTCTAACCATTCAAGACCTTTATAAATAGCTTCAACAGCCTCTTGAGTAGAGCGGGCCCTGTCCGTATCTTCAATCCGCAGCAACATCTTACCCTGATAATGGCGCGCAAAAAGCCAGTTAAAAAGCGCGGTTCTTGCACTTCCAATATGAAGATAGCCCGTGGGCGACGGGGCAAAACGAACGACAACAGACATAGGGTTTCCTTTATGGTCGCAATCTTTAATTTGATTTTATCCTATGCAACGCTTGAGAAGAAGATAGAAAATTGTCCTATCGGTCTCAGATTAGTTTTTCTTGACTTATAAATGTGTATCATCTATGATAGATGTACTATTTACTATAAGTGAAAGATACCTGATGAAACCTCATTCCGACACAAAAAAATTTTCTTCAACACCTATTATCCATATAGGAACAGATGATGTACGTAAACGTATGGGAGAGATCTTAGACTGTGTTAATCTCCGGGGGGATGAGTTTCTAATCGAACGTAAACATAAAGCCCTGGCCGTTCTAATTCCTGTTCAAAAACACAAAGTTCTTGAAAAAATGGCACGAGAATTTCTTTCTAAAAGCCTTATAGGGGAGAATAAAAAACTCTCTCAAAAAGAAGCTGATCAGCTTGCAGATGAAGCTAAACATGCTTCTCGAAAAAAAGAACTTTAAAGCTCTATAATGCGGCTTATTTTGGACGCAAATGTAATTGTCAGCTCCCTCATCAAGCCTGAGGGGATTCCAGGAGTAATCTTAAGAGAAATCCTCTTCAATAATTCCCATACCCTCCTACTTTCCGAGAAGATCGTTAATGAATTAAGGCGTGTTTTAAGATACCCAAAAGTAAGAAAATATATTTCTCTTTCTGATGATCAATTGGATTTTTGGGTAACATCGTTAGAGATGATAGCTCATGACGTTTGTCCCAGATTTCAGTATGATCCAATTGTCCTAGAGGAACCAGATGATGACACATATATTATTACGGCCATTGAGGGTAAAGCAAATTGCATCATTAGTGGCGACAAGCATCTTTTGAAGTTGAATCCTTATAAAGGTCTCCCCATTTTGAAACCTTCTGATTTTTTAAAATCAAGCCATTAGAAGGTCGAACCTCTAAAATTTTTTCATGATGAATCTCCCCCACTTCCTTCTTTGAAATTTTTAAGTCATCTTTTATGATAAAAAATAAAAAACAATTTCATAATAAATATGAACGTTCGGACTTTTCTCGTCTCCTCTTTTTTTAATGACTTTCAGGGGTGGCCTTTGTGGTTGCCCGTTTTTTTGGGTCTTGGGATTGTTCTTTATTTTAACTTACCCATTGAGCCTCCCTTCGTATGGGCCTTTGGAGGACTTTCATTTTTTACCCTTACTCTCTGGAGGATACGTCTTCAAACACTCAGACTTCTTTTCTTAAGCCTTGGATTTGTCAGTCTTGGCTTTTCAGCAGCCCTTTTTAGAACCCATCTTTTAAACACAGAGATGCTCCATTACCCTTTACCAACCCTTCTCTTAGAAGGTCGCGTAACACAAGTTGAATTGAAACCCACTAAGAAAGGAAGCCTCTATCAGAGAATCCTTCTGACGAATCTTGAAGCTGAAACACCAGAAAAGTTGCCTCAAAAAGTTCGGCTCACCTTAAAGGGAAAAAGAGACCATCTTTGGCCCGGGCAAGTCATACGTTTTCAAGGGAAATTGAATCCGGTCACTGAGCCATCTCTTCCCAAAGGATTTGATTTTCGAAGACAAGCTTATTTTAATGGCATAGGGGCAACGGGATTTGCCCTTTCAGTCCCTGAGGTTGTGGGATCTTCTCCCTCTTGCAGGACTCTCCTTGAAAAACGCCGCGAGGAGATCACAGCTCATTTTCTCAGCCACATGCCCGCTCCGGTAGGAGCTATCGCTGCGGCTCTTATTACCGGGGATAAGGCCGCCATCCCTGATGAAGTCCGTGAGACTTTTATCAACTCAGGACTTGCCCATATTTTAGCCATATCCGGCCTCCATCTCACCATTATTGCGGGCGTTGTCTTTATGATTATAAGACGAGGGATCGCCCTCATTCCTCCCCTTTGCCTAGCTTATAACAGTAAAAAAATTGCAGCAGTTGGCACCATTCTCATGACTTTCCTTTACCTTGTTCTTTCAGGATTTGGCATTCCTGCCCAACGGGCTTTCATTATGATCTCTGGAGTGATGGGCGCAATTTTAATCGATCGAACCGCCCTTTCCATGCGCACCGTTGCTCTGGCTGCATTTATCATTCTTCTTAGCACGCCTGAAACCCTTTTAGGGCCCAGTTTTCAACTCTCTTTTGCCGCTGTCATTGCTCTTATTGCTGGGTATGAGGCTTTGAAAAATCCAGTCACCCATTGGGTGGTTCAGGGGGGCATTTTCCGAAAGCTTTTTGTTTATTGTGGGGGTCTTGTCTTTACCTCTCTTCTCGCAACGATGGCCACTCTTCCTTTCACCATTTATCTCTTCCATCGCTTCAGTCTTCACGCCATCGAAGCCAATCTCGTAGCCGTCCCCTTAACGAGTCTTGTTATTATGCCAATGGCACTTATCACCTGTCTTTTAACCCCTCTCGGTTGGGGTGATGGTCCTCTTCGGGTTTTTGAATATTCTTTAAACCTTTTAACTCAGATCGCAGCAACGGTATCTACTTGGCCTGGAGCGAACATTGGAGTTCCCCATCCCCCCATCATTTCTTTTGTCTTGGTTGCTGGGGGTGGTCTTTGGCTTTGTCTCTGGCAACAACCCTGGCGAAGGTGGGGGCTTCTTCCGATGGTCATAGGCTTTATGACCGCTTTTGGAGGGGAGCTCCCCCATCTTTTGATCGATGGGCAAGGAAAACTTGTGGGTCTTTATGACGGGAAGGCTCTTCATGTGAGCTCCACTCGAAAGGGAAAGTTTACAGCTGAAATGTGGCAGAAATATTTGGCCGCTCAAGAGATAAAGGCTTTATCCTGCGAAGCGGGCGTATGTCGGGCGTCCTTTCAAAATACTCCCATCATCATTTCATATGATAAAGAAAATCAACCTTGTCAAAAAGAGGCTATTCTTATTCGTCTTGAGCCCAGCCAAGCAGCTTGCCCTGAAGCTATGTTAACCCTTGATTGGTTTGATCTCTGGCGCCACGGAGGGCATGCAGTTTGGTTTACGCCTGAAGGCCCCCGCCTTGAAAAAGTTCGTGATTGCCAAGGCGATCGTCCCTGGACCCGAAAGGCGATTCATAGGAAGGATAGGCCGGAGAATAAGGAAATAAAAGAAAAACCTTTTTTACAAGAATTCTAGTCCGCTGGCGCATTTTCCTGTCATTCTACTGAAGATAGGTGTTTGTAAATTACTTGAATTTGCTCCTGAAGTAATGGAATATCTTTTTCAAGTGTTTTCCAGACGAGCTCTAAATCTACAGTAAAATAACCATGTGATACTCGATTACGCATCCAATAAAGGTCACTCCAAGGAACTTCTGGATATTGTGCAGCAAAATGCGGATGGTAGCGATCTATATTGCGAGAAGCCTCACCAATGACTTCAATGTTACGAATAACAGCATCTTGAATAAGTTCACTCTCAAGAAAACCAACCTCGCTTACATCATTCGTGTAGTGATTTATCCGTTCGATAGCTATCAGAATGTGTTCGAGATAATTGAGTACATTGAGTTTAGATTCTTTGCTCATATAGGCTTAGCCTCTTTCAGAACCTGCCTCCTAAATTTTTCTGGCAACGCTCTGGGGGTAAGAACATCTACAGAAACTCCCAGTAAAATTTGCAACCGATTTTGAATTTTTGCGATATCCATTAAAGTCGTTTCAAGTGTTGGATCAACAAGCAAGTCAAGATCACTTTTGTCAGTATCATTTCCATGTAAAACAGATCCAAAAACACGAGCATTACATGCATGATTTTGCTCAACGATGTGTCTGATAGTTTGCCTATGTGAGTCGAGTACTATCGAAGGTCTCATGTTTTATTTCCTTCAAATTTACGTTAGAAAGTATTCTGTAGCATGGTCTTACATGTACCTATATTAAATAATAACATATGAGAGAAAATATTGAGAGGGATCTTTTCAAAAATATTATCCTTTATTCTTCTTCACCAACCCATGACGTTTTTTGCCAGCAGATAGTTTCAGGAGACTTTCTCCGTCAAAAGTGGCTGAGGTGATTGCTAACAGCTCGTCTTTAATCGGTTCTTCATTCAGTCGTGCTCCACCACCTTCAATCAAACGGCGGGCTTCCCCTTTTGAATTCGTTAAACCCAGACGACAAAAAAGATCCATAATGGAAGCCCCGCTTCGAAGTTCTTCTTCCGAGAGAATAATCGTTGGAAGGGCAGCTTCATCTAGACTTGCTCCAGAGGCTTCGAAAAGTTTTTGAGCTGTTACGCGCGCTTCTCGAACAGCTTCTTCTCCATGAAGGAATGCGGTTGCCTGATCTGCCAAAATCTTCTTCGCTTCGTTGATTTCAGCGCCTTCCAATTTTTCTAGCCGTTTAATCTCTTCAAGAGGAAGGGTTGTGAATAGTTTTAAAAAACGGCCTACATCCTGGTCTTCCGTATTACGCCAAAATTGCCAATAGTCATAGGGAGACAAGAGATCCGCATTTAACCAGACAGCGCCTTGGGCTGTTTTCCCCATCTTGATGCCGCTTGCTGTCGTGATGAGAGGCGTCGTCAGGCCATAGACAGTCTTGTGGGTCACTTTGCGCACGAGTTCTACGCCATTAATAATATTCCCCCATTGATCCGATCCACCAATTTCGAGAATGCACTTATATTTTTTAAAAAATTCAAGAAAATCATAAGCTTGAAGAATCATATAGTTAAATTCGAGAAACGTCATGGGATGCTCACGATCCAAGCGCTGGCGCACACTCTCAAAACTTAACATTCGATTGATGGTGAAATGGGTCCCATAATCTCGTAAGAAAGCAGGGTAATTTAACGTATCAATCCAGTCCGCATTATTCAGCAAGAGAGCGTCACTTGGGCCGTCCCCAAAGATGAGGGCTCGGTTAAAAACGAGAGCTAGGCTTTGAATATTCTTTTGTATTTCTTGATCTGATAAAAGCTTGCGCGATTCATCTTTTCCCGTTGGATCTCCAATTTTCGTCGTTCCCCCTCCCATTAAAACCAGGGGCCGGTTGCCCGTTTGTTGAAGCCAATAAAGAACCATAATTTGGACCAAACTCCCAACATGGAAGCTGCTCGCCGTTGCATCAAAGCCAATATAAGCTGTTACAGGTCCTGCAGCCATTTGCGCGTCAAGGGCTTCAAGATCTGTGGCTTGATAAACAAATCCCCGTTCATTGATAATATTTAAGAATTCAGACTTTAGGAGCATTTTTGTAACCATACATCACCCTACCCACAGGTGTCATCCTTGGCAAGAAAAGGTTGCTCTTGCGAAAGCAAGGGCTTACCTTTTCTTGGCCGAGGATCTCTTGACGAATAAGATCCTCGGTCAAGAAATGCTAAAGTTTTCCGAAGAAAAACTAAGCATTTCTTACCAAGGATGACACAAAATGGTGAATAGTTACGCATTTTTTAAAATATCACTTTCGTTAAAAGATTTGCCCGTGACCATCGTATAGACAGCTTCTGCAATATTTTGCGCTTGATCTCCAATGCGTTCAATATTTTTGGCTGCGAATAAAAGCTGAGTACAAGGGCCAACATTTTTAGGATCTGCAATCATTTCGGCAAAAATCTTGCGAAGATAGGCGTTATAAAATTCGTCAACCTCTTGATCCATCTGCCATACCTCAAGTGCTAAATTAATGTCATAGGTCTCAAATGCGGTCAGGGCACGTTCAATCATATTTTTGGGAATTTTAACAAGGGTGGATAACCCCTCAACTTCTGGAAAAGGGGGCATCTCATCCAGTATTATGGTTCGTTTTGCAATATTAACGGCATAATCTGCAATTCGCTCCACTTGGTTTGAAATTTTCAGAGTTGCAACCACCATCCGCAGATCGGATGCAAGAGGTTGGCGCAGCGCGAGGACCCGAACGGCGAGTTCATCCACCTTTGTTTCCAAGAGATTAATTTCGTAGTCATGATCAATGACCTCATGGGCGAGGGTTCCATTACGCTCTAAAATCGAACGGGTTGCTTTTCGAATTTGCTGAAGGGTTAACTCACCCATGTGACGAATAAGAGCACGAAGGGTTTTAAGATCTTCATCATAAGCTTTAACAGTATGGTTATTCATCCGTAGCGTCCCGTAATATATCCTTGAGTGCGTTCATCTTGGGGCATCGTAAAGAGCGCCCCTGTCTCTCCCGCTTCTACAAGATGACCACTGTGGAAAAAAGCCGTCTGTTGTGACACACGGGCCGCTTGTTGAAGATTATGGGTAACAATAACAATCGTAAACCTTTCGCGCAATTCATCAATCAGTTCTTCAACCCTTGCTGTTGCAATCGGGTCCAAAGCTGAACAAGGTTCATCCATTAAAATGACTTCTGGATTGACCGCAATCGCCCGTGCAATACAAAGGCGTTGTTGTTGCCCTCCAGAAAGACGAGTTGCAGGTTGATGGAGGCGGTCCTTAACTTCATCCCAAAGTCCCGCACGAGCCAGGTTTTTTTCGACAATTTCATCAAGCTCCGTTTTATCTTTAAAAAGAGTGTGGATGCGTGGACCATAGGCCACATTCTCATAAATCGAGTGAGGAAAGGGATTTGGCTTTTGAAAAACCATTCCCACGTGAGTTCTCAACTCAACAACATCGAGGGAAGGGGCATAGATATCCTCTTTATCCAGTAAAACCTTACCTTGAATGTGGACATTCGGAATGATGTCATTCAAACGATTCAGGCATCTTAATAAAGAGCTTTTTCCGCATCCCGAAGGCCCCATCAGGGCTGTTGTTTGAAATTCGGGGAACCCTAAACTAACATTAAAGAGGGCTTGTTTATCGCCATAGAAAAGATTCAAATCTTTGACATCAATTTTGAGGGGCATCTTACGACTCAAATTTTTTACGGATGAAAATGGCGATCCCATTTAAAATCGCTAATACAATAAGCAAAACCAGAATAGCACCGGATGTGTTTTCCACAAAGCCCATTTCGGAACTCCGAGACCAGTTAAATATTTGAACGGGGAGAACAGTTGTGGGATCTAGAAAAGTAGAGGGAGGAGTTGCAATAAAAGCCACCATTCCAATCATTAACAGAGGAGCTGTCTCACCAAGAGCCCGGGCGAGGCTTAAAATAACTCCCGTCATAATCCCTGGCATTGCCATCGGAACAACATGATGAAAAAGGACTTGAAGGGGAGTTGCTCCAAGACCTAAAGCTGCTTCTTTTAAGGTTGGGGGGACAGATGAAAGAGCTGCACGCGTTGCAACCACTATCACAGGAAGGCTCATCAACCCAAGGGTCAGGCCACCGACAAGAGCAGATGGCCGAGGAAGGCCCAAAAAGTGAATAAAGAAAACAAGGCCTAAAAGACCGAATAAAATGGAGGGAACGGCCGCTAAGTTATTAATGTTAGCCTCAACCCAATTCGTAAACCGATTTTTCGGGGCGAACTCTTCCAAATAAAGAGCTGTGCCGATACCTATGGGAAAGGCTGTGCAAAAAGTTACAAAAAGCGTAAGCAAGGAGCCAATGAGCCCTCCCCAAATCCCCGCAAGTTCAGGCTCTCGAGAATCCGAATGGGTGAAAAAACCCGTATTAAAAACAAGACGAATCTGTCCTTGATTCTTTAAAGAGTCGATGGCTTGGATTTGATGAGGTGTTAAATTGCCAACAACCTCGTGTTTATAATACATATCCACATCATCTGAGGCTGTGATCCACTTTTTGTTTTCTTTGAGAAAATAGCGCGCATGCACGTTTAAAAGGTCCGGTCGTTCTGCCTGAGCAGCAACTTCAGTTCTAAAAAAAGCAGGATAACCTGTGTAAACAATTTTTCCCAAAATGCCCCCTAAAAAAAGAAGGGCGAGGCAAAGACTGAGAAACCCCATCCGTCGAAACCATTTTTCCTTTCTGCGTCGGGTTTTTAAAGAAGAGGTCATACTAACTAACTTTCCTCCCGTGTCATCCTTGGCAAGAAATGCTTTGTTTTCCAAGGGGAAACATTAGCATTTCTTGGCCGAGGATCCCCTGGCACCAAGATTCTCGGGTCAAGAAAAGTCATTGTTTTTCTTACAAAAAACAAGTTTTTTCTAGCCCAAGAATGACACGTAGTGGGAGTCGGTGGGGTGCTATATCTCATGAGAGCTTTTTAAAAATGAAGAGCACAATATGAATAACGATCCAAGCAATAAGAACAACGCTTGCAATAATTAAAAATCCAAAAGCAAATAAAATCGCAACGGCGATAATGAGGGCAAGGATTAACCAGTGTTTCCAGGAAAAACGAGGAGGAGAGGCTCTTTCCCACTGCCAACTTTCAACCTTTATATCAATTTTCTCATCATCCTTGACTTTAGGGCGGAGTTTTTTAGCCATAAATCCTCTTATATCTTTTAACGCCATATAAAGCGAGTAGATTCAAGACAAAGGTGAGAACAAACAACACGAATCCTAATCCAAATGCTGCCAACGTTTTGGCATTATCAAACTCTTGGTCTCCCGTCAAAAGGCTTACGATTTGAACCGTAACAGTCGTAACGGCTTCAAAAGGGTTAAAGGTCAAATTTGCAGCAAGACCTGCGGCCATGACCACAATCATTGTTTCTCCGATAGCTCTTGAGAGAGAGAGGAGAAAAGCAGCCATTAGATTGGGAAAAGCAGCTGGCAGAAGAACTTTTAGAATGGTTTCAGATGAAGTCGCTCCAAGACCCATTGATCCTTCCCGTAATGCCACTGGCAAACTGTGAAGGGCATCTTCACATAAGGATGACATGTAAGGCAGAATCATAATCCCCATAATAAGTCCTGCATTCAGGGCACTTTCACTGACAAGGGAAAGATGAAAAAACTCTGCGGTATCTCGTAAAAGAGGGCCAAGGGTGGTGACTGCAAAAAATCCATAAACAAGTGTGGGAATCCCTGCCAAAGTCTCAAGGACTGGTTTGAAGATTTGGCGCATCGTTTGTGACGCATATTCAGACAAATAAATGGCAACCATCGTCCCACAAGGAAGGGCCACGGCCATCGCAATTAGGGTAATGAGGGCAGTTCCTGTGAAAAGAGGAATTGCACCAAATCCTGAAGTTTCTCCGGTGGGAAGCGTTTGAGGAGCCCACGTGAGACCGAAGAGAAAGTCGATGATGGAAACCCGTGCAAAAAAACGAAGGGTTTCTCCCAGTAAAGACACCACGATTCCGATTGTGATGACAACAGCACTTAGGGCGCAGAGGAAGAAAAAATACCTAACAAGTCTTTCAAGCCAAAGAGATCTCATTCCTACCTCGTCATTGAGAGCACTCCACACTCTAGTGGCGTGGACTACCACCCAAGCGCCATATATGGGCGAGTGTAGCACGTCAATAAAGAAAGTTTAAGTCATTCGAACTCAAGGTGATTGGCTATTAACCGTGTAAACGGTGTGCAACCCTCCTTTGATTTTTAGTTATCTCTTCCTTTTTCCTTTTCATTATCTTCCCCGCTGGCTTTTACGCTAAGAGTCTCTTCAACGGAAGATGAGGAAGTCTCTTCTGAGGATTTACATAATTCAATAATTTCCTGAAATAGCGCAGGATCTATAAGCTTTCTTTCCATAGCAGCTCTTAAAAACCAATCGTATTTTCTTGCCTCTTCAAGAACTTCAGATCTTAACGTATCATATTTATCTAATTCCTTTTTATGCTTTGGCGTGAACTCGAAAAATTCGAGGAACTGATTTTTTCCCACTAACCTTATAAGGCCATCGGGTAAATCAGAATTGTCAATTTGGCTTTGTAAGGCATTCATGACGCTATCATTTACGCCAAATGAGCTCTTAAGATCTCCCTCACAAATTTCTTTAAATTTACCTTGATAGATTGCAAGGGCGGTTCGCGTTGAAAGAGCCATATCTTGAACACTTCCATCATAGAAGAAAAAAGCTTTGAGTGGATCTTGTCTCTGGTTTACTTCTTCTATCTGTACAGGATTTTCAGACAAAACTTCTCTATCTCTTTCCCATTCTTCAAGGGCATTTGATTCTTCAGAGCTTGAGGAATCAGAGGAATTTGAGCTTTCTTGATAATCAGCCAACTGAGGATAGGTGTCAAAAATTTCTTGAAGATAGCTTTCAGCCTCAGAGAGCCGCTTTTGGAATTTCTTTTGATCTTGCATTCCAACAATACAAGTTGCCATGTAAAATTTTGTTTTTAGATCATCCCTCCCAAGTTGCTTCAGAGCTTCCTCTAAAATTGAATTTGCAAGACTATAGTTCCCATCAGAGATTATATTTGTCATGAAGACCGAATGGTTACTCAGATAAGGACCTGGCGGTGGAGGCATTAAAAATACCTTTACATCTGATATGGCCAATGAATGCAACATTTTACCAAAATCGGTTTTATTTCCTTTTCGATATCCTGCCATTAGATAACCTAAATATTCACGTTTCCATTTGTTCTCAAGCTCAGGTTCTAAAGAAGAACAATAGGCCCAAACTTTTTCAGAGTCATGGTCCTCCACCCTTTGAAGAAATTCCTCAACTTCAGGAGCAGGAGTTCGTTTCTCTTTTAAAGAATTGAAGACGCCTCGGGCTACATCCAACCTGACTTTTAACAAATGAGGATTATTCTCAAGTTTTTTCTGAGCTTGGTTGAGGATTGATATTCCAGGAACAAGGTGGCCTTGGGAAATAATCTGTTCAACGGGGCTAGAGATATAACCAGGATCACCATCAAGATGAAATGGATTTTCTCGAGTTACGAACTTTTCCAGTTCTGATTGACTCAATGCACATACAGCTTTGGTAAGGTTATCTTTATCCCCGTTTTTATCGTAAATTTTTAATAAATTAGCTAAATAATTCATTTTAACCAAATCTGCAACTCTTGGTGTTACAAGAGATGTAAACCTCCAAAATGCATCTAAAGCACTTAGATCTATGTCCAAGTTATAACGTATTGCCTGCCATTGACTATTCAATGAATTGCTATTTTGAATATACGCTCCCCACAAAGGATGATTTAGAAGGTGTGTACATTTCCAGTCACTAGGGTCCCTTGGTTGTAAAAATCTCATCACAGGAAATGAAAAGGCATAGAGTTTATCATTTGCTTTAACATCCCCGCTCAAGGTTAAAAGTTTTAAACTCATTAAGTATTGGTGCATTTGTGGATGATTTTCCGGATTTTCAGCACGTGTTGAAAATTCAGTGGGATTAAACTCAATGTCTTCCATACCTTTTTGTAATAGGCTTTTGATCTCTGAAACTTGACTGATGACGTAACCCGCAAGTGAGCTTGTAGGAATATCCAATACATCAATACCTTCACGATACAACCCACACAAAAACGAATAAAGATAAGGAGTCGTTCTTATAGCCGAAACAAATTTACGAACGTTTTCAGGAACTACACTTTCATCCGTCGTTACTGTTTGGATTCTTATATCATAACCTCTATTCTCAGGAGTGGGATAAAGAAGTTGTTGATGGGCTAATGTTTTATGCCCTGAAGTAAAGATTTCTATGAACTGTTCGCTTTCATTTCCGGGTTGCTCCTCTTTTAGACATAGTTCGGTTCTTAGGAGGGATTTCTCGCTAAGGTCAATACTTAGCATCCTCCAATGCTTGCAAACATTCCAGATTCTTTCGGTTGTGGGTCCATCAAAAAAACTAAAAATCGATTGTAGAATTTCTTGAGGAAGCATCGTAATAGGCGTTTCAGGGTTATAAGCCTCTTGCTCAACTTCAAAATCTTTTCGCTCACGGTGTCTTGCCTGTGATTGCATAAGGATTTTAATAAGATCTTCTGAAATTTTATAGCATTCTGGAGGTATACATTGAGCTTTGTATAGGCCTTTTTTATCGTTCTCTTCTTCCATCGCTAGGGAAGGCGTATAATTTGAAAGAGCTCCTAAAAGAACAAAAATACTAGCTGTTGATTTTAATATATTTTTCATTACAATATTCACAAATTTAAATTAAAACGTTATTCGCTTCTAAATCGACAAGAATTGAATGTCAAAGACAATTGATTTAACTTGAGTTCGATGTCGTCGTTCTGCTTTGGCTCTGCGGTTTGCCATGCGTGTATGTGAAGGTCAGATAATTCGTTGAAAAAAAGACCGTCATTGCGATCACACCGTCGCACGAAGTGCTAAGGCGGTGAAAGCAATCCAGAAAACATAACTTCAATTGAGGCTCTCCCCTGATTGAAGATTTAAAGCTCGTTCACGCATCTTTGTCTGATCTTCAGAAGAGAGTGGAATCAACCCCTTTTTATTTAAATATCCTTTTTCCCCAACGGCGTCTTTCGATGTAAATTCAATGATGTAGCCAGCACGCGATGGGAAATCTTTCATCTTATTGGTTTTAATATACACATAAAGAGGACGGCTTAAAGGATAATCTCCCTTCTGAATTGATGTAATGGACGGAAAAATACCATCGATGGGGAGGGCAAGGAGACGTGTTTTATTTTGCTCATAAAAGCTAAAGGTCACAATTCCGATTGTCTGAGGAGCATTCAGGATTTTTTGAACAATTAGGTTTTCATTAGCGGGGGCTTCAATATAAGCCCCATCATGTCTCAAAGCAGATCCACAAAGTCCCCTGATTTTTTCAACGAAAACATCATAGGTTCCTGATGTTGGGGCTGGTCCATAAACACGAATGGGATAGATCGGAAAATTTTTTTGAATTTCATTCCAGGTTTTATGGGGATTTTTAATACAAATTTCACCTTGAGGAACTTTTTCGGCTAGTGCGCCATTAAGGTCCTTAAGAGTTAAAGAGAAAGGAGTCTCGCGTTTATTTTGGATCAGGATAAGACCATCTTTCCCAATTATAAATTCTTCAAAAGTAATACCTTGTGACTGACACTTTTCTTTCTCCCCTTTCGTCATCGGCCTTGATGTCATGGCACCATCAGGACCATCTAGGTTTCCACAAAAGAGCTTTATTCCCGCCCCTGTACCAATGGCCTCAACAAGGGGAATCGGTTCACGGAATTTGTGACTAAAGTGTTCCCCAACGGTTGCAGCAAAAGGAAAAACAGCCGAAGATCCCGCAAAACGTAAGGGAGGTGCTGCTTGAACTTCTTGAGTTAGGAAAACCCACAACCAAAAGGTGGAAAAATATGAAATAAATTTAAGGTTCTGGATCGCCACGCCCTCTCCGAGGGCTCGCGAAGACGACCTAGAGAGCCGACTTTGCGAGGAGCTTTGCTCCGAAGCAATCCAGTCCTTTTTCCTTAAGTTTATTAAGGGGGTTCTAAAGATGAAAAGGTCTAAGCGTTTAGATCTCTTCTTTTTTGTGTCCATTCTTCGCTCACCCCTTCTCGTAACGTCTCTCCCTTCCCCGCACGTGTCCTCCTTGGGCTAGAAGCGCTCGATTTTCAAAGAAAATCTTAGCGCTTCTTAACCCGAGGATGACACAATTTGGTGAGTTATTACTTTTTTCAGTATGCCAGACGTAAGAGAGAAAGGCCAAATATTTTGACAAAATGGCCAATTTTATGGTTTAAAAAAAGTCATTACTCACACTCCATTGCCATACTTTACAATAAGTGACACGTCTGTAGAGAAGGTGTATCGTTACAAATACCATTAAGATAAAGGAAATTAATATGAAAGAAAAAATGGCCTTACAAGAATTCGAAGATTGGATTGAAGATAGTGGAATGGAGTCCCTTGAAACGGTGACAGAGCTTCTTAAGGTGCAGCAGCAAGGAGCGATTGAACTGACAAAACTTATTTTGGAACATTGTAATGAGGATAAAAAAACAAAAGACTACATTTTTAAAGTCTATGGGGAAGCCTTAAAGTGTGTCTCATTAGAGCTAAGCAAAGATTTCTAGCTTTACACCTCCCGGTGAAGGGAAAAATAGGCCAGATCCTGAAGAGCTTCTTTTAAGTGAGATTTAGGAAAGATTTTTAGACTCTCAAGCGCTTGGTTCACAAAATCTTGTGCGATATGATTGGTTTTTAGAAGGGATCCAGACTCTCTCAAAAGACGAGTGGCATGAGCAAGGGCTCCTTCGTCTCGGACACCTCCTTCAAATGCCTCTTTCCAAAAGCTGGAATCTGCTCCCTTTTCATAAGCAAGGATAACGGGGAGAGTGACTTTCCCTTCACGAAAATCATCGCCAATGGCCTTTCCCAATTTTTCTTGATCTGCGGCATAGTCAAGAACATCATCCATAAGTTGAAAAGCAATTCCCAAAGTATGTCCGAACCAAGCCAATGCCTTCCTTTTTGAAGCATCCGCATTCGCGACAACAGCCCCAACTTCTGTCGCAGCTGAAAAGAGTCGCGCCGTCTTAGCACCAATAATTTTTAAGTAAGTCTCTTGGCTTAACTCCAAATCATGGCTTGATGCCAACTGCATCACTTCTCCTTCGGCGATAGTAGAAGACGCCTGTGAAAGAATCTGTAGCACATCCAATGATCCATCATTAACCATAAGTTCGAAGGCTCGGCTGAAAAGGAAGTCGCCCACAAGAACACTGGCTTTATTGCTCCATAGGGCGTTAGCGGTGCTCATTCCCCGGCGAAGAGTGCTTTCATCTACAACATCATCATGAAGAAGAGTTGCAGTGTGTATAAATTCAACACAGGCCGCAAGTTGAATATGACGTGTTCCCTCATACCCACAGAGTTCAGCTGAGGCAACAGTTAAAAGGGGTCTCAACCGCTTTCCTCCGAGAGAAATAAGATAGCCAGCAATTTGAGGAATCAATGTGACAGGACTTTGCATTTTCTCAAGAATACAGGCGTTAATCGCATTGAGTTGAGTTTTTAGAAGGGATGTTAACGACGCAAGACTCGGGGCCGAATGAGGATGTGAATTAAGGATGGGAATCATAAACGCCTATTTCCTGTCTTGCTTTTAAGGCCCAACTTACTCTAGTTTAGGGTCAGAATTCTAGTCTAAAAGAGGACCTTTTTATGGCAGATGTCATCGTAGTCGGAGGGGGTCTAACAGGAGGTACACTCAGCTGTGCTCTTGCTGAAAAGGGATTAGAGGTCATTCTCATCGATCAAGTTGATCCTCATACCCCAATGATTTCTGATGGTCGTTCTTTTGCTCTTTCTCGAAGTTCTTATAATATCTTCTCGAAATTAGGCATGTGGCCTGATCAAGCAACACCTATTAAAAAAATTCATACCTCCGATGGCCTTCTCCCTCAATGGATGGAGTATCATGAAGATGATGTTAAGGGAGGCCCCCTCGGCTATGTTGTGGATAGTGCGCTTTTGAAATCCAAGATCCTAGAAAAAGTTTTATCCTCCAAAAATATTTGCATCCAGGCACCCGCCTCAGTCATTCGGCTTGAAAGAAAAGAAACCTATGCTCTCATTGAAACCGATCGAGGAGAGGTCCTGAAAGCTCCTCTTTGTATTGCAGCCGATGGAAAGTTTTCAACCTTAAGAACGTGGGCGCAGATCCCCCTCATTGAATGGTCCTATAATCAAATAGCGATTGTCTGTAATATGGTTCATACGCTGCCCCATAACAACCAGGCCTTTGAGCATTTCTTGAGCTCGGGTCCTCTCGCGTTTGTTCCACGACCAGGGAAAGAATCAGGGCTTGTCTGGTCCATCGAAAGAGAGAAGGCTGACGTACTTATGACCCTTTCTGAACAAGAATTTGCTGAAGAAATTCAAGCTCTTTTTGGGTCCTCCCTAGGAACTTTTACCCTTTCAAGTCCGCGCAAGAGTTTCCCATTAAATGTTTGTTTACCAAAACGACTTGTCGATTCTCGCCTTGCCCTTGTGGGAGACGCGGCCCATATTTTTCATCCTGTGGCAGGTCAAGGGCTTAATGTAGGGCTTCGGGATGTGGCGGCTCTCGCAGAAGTTTTAACGGATGCGTATGCGTTGGGGCTTGATCTGGGCTCACCTTCTGTCCTCAATCGCTATCAAAAATGGAGGCGAATGGATATTTTTTTCATGACGCTTCTAACCGATGGGATGGTACGTATTTTTTCAAACCAAAGCCGCACCCTCGCCCACGTGCGCTCAATAGGTTTTGGTCTCACAAAACACTTAACCCCTCTCAAACATTTCATGATCCGACATGCCATGGGCGTAACAGGAAAAGCCCCATATTTGGCACGGGAAGACGACTGTGGGACCCATGCTCCATAAGCTACCCCTCACTGGTATCGATTTCCTGCTTAAAGATGAGAAGTTGCTTTACCATCTTGCTAAGAAGAGGATTGGGATTCTCACCAATCAAAGCGCCCTCACACGAGACTATAAACCCACCGCTCAGGCCTTATCAGAGAGGCTAAGAGCGGCCCTAACATGTATTCTTACCCCTGAACATGGGTGGAGTGGATTCATCCCTGAAGGCGTGAAAGTGAGTGATGGTTTCGATTCCCAACTCGGACTTCCTATCTTCAGCCTCTATGGGATGCGTCAAAAATCGCTTCATGAAATTGACATAGACACCCTCATCATTGATCTCCAGGATGTGGGTTTACGTTGTTATACCTATACGGCCACCTGTGCAAAAGTGTTAGAAGCTTGTGCCGGCTCTTCCCTTGAGATCATCGTTTGTGATCGGCCCAATCCTCTCGGGCCCAAACAAAAGGGACCAGCACTTGATCCCCACTACCGCTCCTTTGTGGGGTATTTGGATGTTCCCTTTCAACATGGCCAAACCATAGGAGAGCTCCTCTCGACTTACAATCAGCCCTTAAAATTGCCTTTAACTGTCATACCCTGCCAACACGATCACAAACCATACGAATACCCTTGGATTCCCCCCTCTCCTAATCTTCCCTCATGGGATTCCGTTCTTCTCTATCCAGCTCTTGTCTTTCTGGAAGGAACAAACATTTCTGAAGGACGCGGCACAAGCCTGCCCTTCACTTGCCTGGGAGCTCCTGGATTGGATCATCAGAAGCTTGTGGATTTTATAAATAGGATGGATGGTATTCACGCGCGACCTATTTTATTCACACCCCAATCCGGTGACCTTAGGGGAAAAGAATGCCAGGGTGCCCACCTTTTCATAACTGACTTGAATAAGCTTGATTCTTTCTCCTCAGGGCTAAAGATACTCGAATTCTTGAAAAGAAATTATTCCCCCTTTGAATGGACTGAAATGTTGGATAATCAGCGGGGGTACTTTATAGACTATTTGCTGGGAACGGACTCATATCGGAAACAACTTGAGGTAGAAATTCTTCCCGGATCTCCTCTTGCCATTTTATGAATTTGTGCTTAGATAACAAATGAGGGTTGCTGTGGGATGCGTTAAGCGTGCATTTCCCTGGGGCCGATAAGATCCTTAAGGGAGCCGTTTCTGCCATAACCCGTGGGTTAGGCATATGGCGCCCACCTGCATACGCGGGCCACACGAGGACAAATATCGCTGACGGTCATTGCGGCACCCTCTTCCATCCAAAAATGTTTCACGTGAAACATTTTCGGATGGTGATTCCTTAGGGCCTGAGATTGCTTCGGCTTTCGCCCTCGCAATGCTTGTCCCCGCGAAAGCGGGGAACCACCCGTCCCCCGGGTCAAGCCCGGGGCTAAAGATTGCGAGGACCCCCGGGAAAACGGGGAGACGAAGAAATCTCTTGCCAATATAGAAATTGTTTCACATGAAACATTTTAAAAGATTTCATTCTGCAAGGATACTCTCTTATGCCCGCTTCTCAAAAAAAATTGATGCGTATTGTCATGAAAGAGAAACGCAGAATTCTTTTCCAAGACCGCCCTGATGCGGGTGAAAAAATTGTAACTCACTTTTTTAATTTTTTTGATTTACCCCCTGATGCCATTGTGGGCGGCTATTGGCCGATGAAAAGCGAACTTGATATCAAACCTCTGTTAAACAAGCTTCTCGATAAGGGGTTCAGGTGTGCTCTCCCCAGTATCACATCAGAAGGGCTTATTTATCGCGCATGGACATCTTCAACACATCTTGAAAAAGGAACCTTTCATGCTCTTGAGCCCCCATCCACAGCACCTGCGACAATTCCCAATGTTCTTCTTGTCCCTCTTTTAGCCTTTGATAAGGAAGGCCATCGGTTAGGTTATGGTCAAGGCCATTTTGATCGCCTCCTCCACCAGCATAAAGTCCTCACGATTGGGGTTGGCTTCAGGGGCCAAGAGGTTGAACAAATTCCCCGGCAAGACCATGATTTCGCTTTGAATTATATTTTGACGGAGAAAGGGGTGATGACTCCAATGTCACCCCTGTAGGGGTGACAAATGGGGATTCGTTTCTCTTAATCTTGCTTATTAATCATAAATGTTATGAAATTCACTCCACCGTCTGCGACGCCAGCTTGAAAAATTTTCTTATCCCAAGCCTCAAAATCCCATTTGTGATGTATTTTATCACGTGGAGGGAATGGACAAATATAAAGCTTCAATGAAAGAACAGTCTGCCCTAGCGGTCCTGCTACCATTTTTTCCTGCCAATATTGATTATTGTACTGTCCATGAATACGCGAGAGTTCCCATGTTCCATTTTCATCGTTGTAGGTCAAGCGTCCAGTTTTAATCCCATCTTCAATATTTTCTGCTATAAACGCTTTTAACTTATTCTCATCAGGCTTTGTGTAGGTAACGCTCGAACCTTTTTCTTCAGTTGCCATTTCCTCCTGCATAGCATGCGCAAGAGTTGCGCAGGACAATAAAAGCGCTGTACATAATAATATTTTTTTCATTTATTACTCCTTTAATTTACAATTTTTATTTTAGAAATGGCTTCAGTGAAATAAGACTGTCAAGAGAACCATTCTATCATTAAATAGGGCAATTGTTCTGTAAAAGAGAAAAATCACCACCAAAAATATGTATAGGATTAAATTAAATAAATTGCAATGCATTTTTTAATTTATATTTAGAAAAATTTTATAAAAATTTTAAGAATATTTGAAATAACCTTGTTCCTCACCTTTCTGGGGAAGAAAATGCGGACCCTTTCTCAAGAATGAAACGGTGAAACGGCCTATCCCTTTGGAACCCATCATAAAAAGACGACAACGTCAAATTTTTGCCTCATCAATAGTTTTAACAGATAATTAATAAATATTCTTTATTATAATAACAGAACAACAACTGAGGAAAATAAGCATGCGTATTTTTTTAACTTTTATTGTGATTTGGATGCAAATTGCTCCTACTTTGGCGGACGAGTCTTTAATTACAAAAAAAATAGACGCTGAAAAAGACAAAACTTATACCAGCTATACATGTGCTCCCACAGTAGAATTTAGAAAGCAGCAACTCCCCTTTTCCAGGGTAATATGGAATACGAAACAAAATGCAATGTATTTTTCCTGTTGTTATAAACATGTTAGTGGTCGAGATTATTGCCCACCAAGTGGACAAGTAGATCTAAAGGGAACGGTAATCCCCAACACCTGCAAAGTTGGAAAAGATAATCTAACGGGTTGTGTATCTTCAGATACTCTTTCAGAGTCTCGATTAGACAATCAGTAGATGCTATGAATAAATTCCCCATACTCCCTGATCATAATCACACCGTTTCTGACGAGACTTTGCAAAAAATCAAGCATTTCCTAGATCAAGAAACCAAAAAATTATCCCCGAGTTTTCCTTATTGTCTCGATTTATATAAGGACGGCAAAATTGATGAGAATAAGGCCGGGATTAGAATCTCTGAAACGGCTCAGCAGTTTGACGATTTGGGATTAAGTGGTCTTCTCTTTTATTATAAACTTTACGACCATTCCATGCGTGTGCCCCATTGGCATGCAAACGCGATCGAAGTTGGCGTCGTCTTGACGGGAAAAATGAAAGTCACGATTTGGGATGGATTAAATAAACCAAGGGTTTTTACGGTTGAGAAAAATGGAACATGGCTTATTCCTCAAGCCTCACTTCACGCCCTCGAAAATGTGGGGGACGTTGAGTTAGATTTTCTGGTGATATATAACTCTCCTAAGGCAGCAGACCGGGACTTTGTAACGGCTTGGGCAGCCTTGCCCGATACCCTCCTCGAACGATCCTTGGGACTTCTACCCGACGAAATCACGACACTTAAAAAAACCACTAACAATCGTTTAAATAGCTATGATCCAGAATCCATTCCAGAGGAAAGAATTCTTACCGATCCTTTTGCTGGCAACTTCTTTGCGGGCAAACCGCTCTATGAGAGTGATTTGGGGTCGATTAGGCGAATTGATGCAGACACAAACCCTGCTATGGAATCCATGGCCCTACAACAAACCATGCTTAACCTAGGAACCATTCGCGAGCCTCACTGGTATACGGTTGCAGATACAGTTTTATTTGTGAATAAGGGAACCGCCTTTTTTACGATGATGGATGATGAAGGTACGGTATATAATGCTCTCATCAACCCAGGAGATTTAATCTTTATTCCGATAGGAACATTCCATACATATGTGAATGTGGGAGCAGAGGTGCTCGAAATCTATGAGGCATTTAATGCATCAAAACAGTTGGCAGAGGTGACTCTTCTCAGTGGAGCAAAACACTTTAGCGCGGGAACCTTAGCGGGCGCAACGGGACTCACCAAAGAAGTCGCCGAAAAAATCCTCAAAAAGCCTCTTCAAAGTTATATGACTTCTCTTTAATGAGGATTGCCCTCACCTTTACTGCAATAACAATCGCCCACTACCGTCATTGCGAACCCTGCTAAGCAGGGTGAAGCAATCTCTTGCCAATACACTAAAACTGTTTCACGTGAAACATTCTTAAAAGGTTCGATGAGATTGCTTTGGAGCAAAGCTCCGCGCAATGACGATTTTGGGAAATATGTGTCTTAAGTGGCCAATTTTAATAACTTGCTAAAGGCCTAAAAGAGCATATACTGATAAATATAGACTAGGAAAGTTTCATTCGTCTAACTACACCTGCTAAAAGATTTCTCTTTTTTGAGTAAAGAAGAAGAATGATGATTATTGCACAAATTACAGACACGCACATTTTGCCTAAAGGACAGGTCTGGTTGGATAGGCCTGAGACAGAAGTGACTGAGCGTTTAAAGCTCGTTGTTCAACACTTAAATAACCTGAATCCTCGTCCAGATGTCTTACTTTTAACAGGTGATAGCGTGGATAAGGGAAGTGAAGAAGCCTATCAGCATTTAAAAGAAATTTTAAAGCCCCTTTCTATTCCCCTATATGTTATTCCAGGCAATCATGATGACCGCGAGAAAATGCGAAAAGCCTTTTCTGCTGAAGCTTACATGCCTGAGAAAGGCTTTATCCAATACGTTATCGATGATTACCCTGTTCGTCTTATTGGGCTTGATACCCATGTGCCAAATGAAGATTATGGGCTTCTTTGTAAGGAAAGGCTCGCATGGCTTGAGAAGAAACTAAAGACAAACCCTGCAAAACCAACATTATTATTCATGCATCATTTTCCTATGAAAGTGGGGCAAAGATGTATTGATGACATCATATGCCGGGTGGAAGGAGAGTTTGAGAGCTTTCTTTTATCTTCTCCGCATGTTCTAGGAATTGTAGCTGGTCATTATCATAAAGTAAGCGCAGGACTTTTTGGAGGGAAATTATGCTTTGTCGCTCCTAGTGTTGCTCCATCTCATTATTTTGCAACGGGTGAGGATGAGTTTGTCACAGCGATCGATTTAACTCATCCTTCTTTTGTTCTCCATCGGTGGACAAATGGATTTCAAATGGTCTCTGAGAGTCTCCAAGCTTTAAAATTCGACAAGCGCCTTCCTATGAATAGTCTTCCTTTGTATGGGGCTACCCTTCCTCCGTGCGAACCCTCGAAGAGGGCGAAGCAATCTGACTGGAATAAGAAAGAGATTGCTTCTCCGCCTTCGCGCTTCGCGCGACGGCGTGATCGCAATGACGATGGTGGAGATATGGTGTGCTAACCCCCAAACGTCATTGCGAGGACCCCCATGAAAATGGGGGACGAAGCAATCTCTTTCCGACACACAAATTGTTTCACGAGAAACATTCTTAAAAAGGTGACGGGGTGGAGCTAAACATGCCGAGGAGCTTGAAGGCCTTCTTCCAACCATTTTAGGGCTGCTTTCCCGTTATGCTTTTCTTCTAACTCCAAATGACTCAAAAGTTGGTAGACATCAGCTGTTGGATTTTGTTTTAAAAGTTCGGTTAAAAATGCCCTTGCCTCTCCCCAGAGCTTAGCTTGAAGAGCAATTCGCGCTAAAAAGAAAAGACTTTCCGGATGTTTAGGGTTATCTTTCACAAGAGTTTGAGCTTCTTGAAAAGCTCTCATCTCATCTTTAGGCGAAACAATTTTAAGATATAAATCTCCAAGGGTCTGGGTGGGATTTAAATTCCAGGTCGTTTCAAGCGCAGTTAAGGCATAGGTAATGTGGCCTTGCTTCTGTAAGAGGGGGGCAAGAATTGCTGTGGCTTCAGCAAGGCTTGGGTCTAAGTAATGAGCTTGTCTCAAAAAAACTTCTTTTTGAGAAAGAGAAATTTTAGGTTGGAGCGACTGTTGGTATTGGACGAATCCCATCTGTTTTTTACTTTGGTCTGGCGTAAAATATCCTAAATCTTCTAAACGTAGGATAAGGACTTCTGCTTCCTCAAAATCCTTTTTTTCACGGGTCAAAGCCAAAAGATGTTTTAAAACCCAAGGAGAGGTCGGAACAACTTTTTCAGCGCGCTTCAAAAGGTCATAAGCTGACTTAACGTCCCCGCGATGCATGGCTGCTCTAATTTGTCCTTTCAACCCTAAAAAAGTGCTCGACGGATTTTTTGTAAGAGCCATGTAACATTTTTCTGCTTCAAAGTGTTTTTCAGCTCTTTCAAAAGTGTTTCCTGACACCCAGAGGAAAAAGGGATTGTTTGAAAAAAGGTGTGCCGCCTTTTTTTGATGCTGCAGTGCATCCGAAAAGATTTCAGCTTCATATGAGGATAGGAGTTCCAAGAGTCCAAGCTCAGCTCTCTCATTTTTAGATCGCCTGAAAAAAGATAACCATTTTAGAGGTATCCCCAAAAGCCAGGAAATTCCATAGCCTAATAAGATAATGCTAAAAAAGAAAAAAAGGAGGATGAGTAAGGCGAACATAGCCGTGAGCTGAACTTCATATCCTAGCCAGGAAATTTCGACAACACCTGGGTTTTGAAGAGCTAAAAGGCCCAGTGAAACAAAAACGAGGACAAAGGCAAGAATAAATAAAATCCATTTCATCGAGAGTTAGCCTTCCGTAAGCTCTAAGATCAATTTTTTCATCATAACCTCGAGTGTAAGTCGATCTTGAGCCGCGTCTTTCCAGGCAGAAAGTTGAGCTTTCTCTTGAGGAGGAAGCTTTTCAAAACTCTCAAGAGCTTTTTGAATATCATGGGCCTGGAGCGCTTTTTGAGCATCTTCAATTTGCCCCTCTTGATAATCACCTTTTTCATCAAGCTTTCGAATATGAACGAGAGATTTTATTTTTCTTTTAATACGCTCCCACATTGATGGGAGTTGCACAGGAGAAAGAGTTAATAAAGCCTCGAGTTGAGGATAAGTTTTACTCTCATTTATGGGAACGAGCGTACTCGATAGACCTTGCGCCCATGGATGAGCGTTTTTTTGAAGATATGTTTTTAAGGTTTCCAAAGGAAGCCAACCTTTTAAAACAGCCCTCAAAAGCTCAATCGCAACAAGCTTAGGAGGTGTCAGCATAATTTGTTGTTGCTGATTCATTCTATTTTCCAAGGCTGCGAGCCGATCTGAAAACAATTTTAATTCTTCTCGAGGAGACAGGGGGGGAGGTTCAATGGTTTGGACCACTTGCTGCGGTGGGGACGTTTGAAGGAGTGGAATTGGCTGACCTTCCACCCTTTCAGTATATCGCTTCCATATAATGAAAACCGAGAGGATCAAAAGAATGAGAAGACTAACAAAAATAAAAATTCCTTTCAGGAATTCGGACGATTGAGTCCATTGGAACCAAGAGACATTATTTGTTTTTTTGTTTTTCTTCATCAAAATACCCCGTCATATTTTGTGTTGCTGGTTGAGGACTAACCCAAATTTTTTTCCAATCGAGAAATTCTGCTTTTCCGGCCACATCCTGACTTAAACATAAGGCTGTCATCCGGGATGCTATTTTTTCAAGTGCGTTCTTAATGATCAGTTTAACAAAAATAGTGGTCGTATGGGGAGAAAAAAACATGACGTGAGAAATCTTTTCGTTTTGAAGATCGAGAAGAAGAGGTTCAGGAAGATTTTCAGCTTCTTGAATATGATAGACAATATGCCGCTCAGCATCAAATCCTCTGAAGCGTAACTCATGAACGATATTACCCTTCATAATTTCACCCGCAAAATGATAAAGAACCCCTTTCTCAGGGTGGGCATGATCTAGGATAAGTTTTGTCAACTCTTGAGTGGTCCCTGAAGCGCTTAACACTTTTAAAAATCCCCTCTCTCGGGCGAGACGAGCTGTTTGATCCCCAACCACATAAAGAGGAACCTCTTTAAGTTCTTCATATCCTTCAAGGGCGCGAAGGGCGTTTTTGCTTGTGATAATTAAAGCCTGTGGCGCCTTCAAAGGAGAGAGAGGAAGAAAGCGAGGCTCAAAAAGTGGGTGTAGAAGTGATTCTACTCCTTTGGATTTCAAAATTTTAGCAAGAGGAAGAGCATCCTCCAGGGGGCGGATCAAAAGGACGCAGGTCACGCTTTTTCCTGAAGCAACCTAGCTGCTTCTCGCCCAATATCTTCTGCTTGTGAAGCAAAACCACTGTGGGAAACAAAACGCATGTTATGACCCTGGGGTTCACTTAGCATACCTCTGAGGAAAAGAACCTCCCCTTCAAGCATTCCATAGGCTGCAATCGGTGTTCGACAAGACCCGTTCAAAGCTTTCATAAAAGCTCGTTCCGCGCGAACAGCTTGATAGGTGGGCTGATGATTCAGAGGGGCTAAAAGCTCGAGGAGATCTGAATCCTCTTCTCGACATTGAATCCCAATGGCACCTTGTGCAACTGCGGGCAAGAATTCCTCAAGAGAAAGAATTTGAGTTGCTTTTTCCAAAAGACCCAAGCGTTTTAGCCCCGCTACTGCAAGAAGAGTTGCATCTACTTCTCCGTTTTCAACCTTTGAGAGCCGGGTTTGAACGTTTCCTCTTAAAGAAACCGATTGTAGGTGTGGAAATTTCTGGAGAACAAGAGCTTGTCGCCTTAAGGAAGACGTCCCAAAGAGAGCGCCATCAGAAAGATCTTCTAAGTGTTGATCTTCTCGCGTTATGAGGGCATCCCTTGGGTCTTCTCGTTCAAGCATCGCTGGAACAATTAACCCGGATGGGAATTCTGCAGACATATCTTTCATCGAATGAACAGCTAAATCAATGCTGTCTTTTAAAAGGGCCGTTTCAATTTCTTTTGTAAATAAGGACTTTCCCCCCAATTCAATAAGGCAACGATCAACAATTGTGTCCCCTGTTGTTTTCATAGGAACAACTTCCAGGCGGTCTTTAAGGGAAGGGTGATGAATTGCGAAAGCTCGCATCACCTCACGCGTTTGGATTAAAGAGAGGGGACTTCCTCGTGTTCCGATGCGAAAGATTCGTTTATTCATGGGGCTGGGTTTCTTGCATAAGTTTCATTGTTTCATTGTCTTATATTCATCGTTTTTAGATTGCTTCTCCGCCTTAGCTCTTCGAGCAACGGCGGATCGCAATGACGAATGGATTGACTTCTTACGAGCCAACGACCGTCATCGCGAGGTTCTGCAGGAACCGAAGCAATCTCTTTCCAATACACAAATTGTTTCACGTGAAACATTCTTAAAGGGTTCAATGAGATTGCTTCGCCTCCTTCAGAGGCTCGCAATGACGAGCGGAGGTTAGCATAGTATGTACCACCTGTTCGTCATTGCGAGGACCCCCGTGAAAACGGGGGGACAAAGCAATCTAGAATTTGAGTCCATTTTTTACCTTCTTTGTTTTTCCCCAACATGAATAAGGTATCCATGCAAATTCAACATATAAAGTTGAAATTACATGGTTATCGAAAGAGTTTAGACTCTTCTAGCTCTCCTCCAACCATGAGGCAATGTCTTTCGCATAATAGGTGAGGATGATATCGGCACCTGCGCGCCTGAAAGCTGTCATCACTTCTAAAACAGTTTGTTTCTCATCGATCCACTGACGTTCCGCAGCGGCTTTAATCATACTATACTCCCCACTCGTATGGTAAACAGCCAGAGGAATGTAAGGAGAGGTTTGTTTAATCCGGTAAATAATATCAAGGTATGTGTGACCGGGCTTAACCATTAATATATCTGCCCCTTCTTGAATATCGAGAGCGGCCTCTCGAAGAGCTTCGTGCCCATTCGAAAAGTCCATCTGATAGGTCCGCCTGTCCCCTAAAAGAGGGCTTCCTTCCGTTGCTTGGCGGAAAGGGCCATACAGGGCAGAAGCATACTTAACGGCATAGCTCATAATGGGGATATGTTTGAAACCTACACTATCAAGAGTTTGGCGGATATAACCGACCATGCCATCGATCATCCCACTGGGAGCCACGACATCCGCTCCTGCTGTTGCAAGGCTTATGGCCTGCTTATTGAGAATTTCAAGGGTTGCATCGTTATCAACGTCATAACCATTTTTATGTTGGTGGGTGATGCCACAATGGCCATGATCCGTATATTGGCAAAAGCAAAGATCGGCCATAACCAAAAGGTCTGGATGAAGGGATTTTATTTCATGAATGGCCTTCTGAACGATTCCATCTTCCCGAGAAGAGGATGAACCCCATTCATCCTTTGAATCAGGAACACCAAAAAGAATAATGTTTTTAATTCCTAAGTCTTTGATGTCATTTATCTCTTTTTTAAGGCAGCTGAGACTCAGTTGATGATATCCCGGCATGGAAGGAACAGGAACGGGTTCATCAATCCCTTCTTTAATAAACAAAGGAAGGATGAGTTGCTCTTTGTGAAGCCGTGTTTCCTTCGTAAGCTGACGGAGGGAAGACGTCTGACGAAGTCGCCTGAGTCTCGTTGTCGGGAAGGTGGACATTTTTTAAGATCTTTCCAAAATATGGCCAAAGGCCACGGGTATTTACTCACTCCGCGGTGTCATCCTTGGCAAGAAAAGGTTGCCCTTGCGAAGGCGAGGGCTTACCTTTTCTTGGCCGAGGATCTCTCAGGCAATAAGATCCTCGGTCAAGAAATGCTAGAGTTTTCCTTCGGAAAACTAAGCATTTCTTACCAAGGATGACACAGTGCGTGTGGACGCGTGAGTAGTTACGACCACAGCGTGTTTTCCATGGGCGACTTTAAATGTTTTGTATTCTCTTGCCTAGAGGGGACGTTTTATGGTTGAAGAAGACATGATTATTTTAGGCATTGAAACCAGTTGTGATGAAACGGCTGCCGCTCTCGTTACAGATGATAAGCGGATTCTCTCAAATATAGTTTCCTCCCAATTTCAAGAGCATAAACCCTTTGGCGGCGTTGTACCTGAAATTGCGGCCCGGGCACACCTCATACATATTGAATTTATTATTCAACGCGCGCTCCAAGAAGCTAATCTTTCTCTCGATCAGATCGACGGCGTTGCAGCCACCGGTGGACCTGGACTCATAGGAGGGGTTATTGTGGGCGTCATGATCGGCAAGGGGCTCGCTATGGCGAAAAACATTCCTTTTATACCAATCAACCATTTGGAAGCCCATGCCTTGACGGCGCGACTTACGGGCGATGTGCCTTTTCCCTACCTTTTGCTTCTCGTCTCAGGGGGTCATTGCCAATTTTTAATTGTGGAAGATGTGGGGGTTTATACCTACTTAGGAGGAACGCTTGATGACGCCATCGGGGAATGTCTGGATAAAACGGCCCGTCTCTTAGGATATCCTTACCCAGGAGGTCCAACGATAGAAAAATTGGCCCTGACAGGAAATCCTGAAGCCTTTGCCCTTCCACACCCCCTCAAAGGCCAAAATGGATGTTCCTTTTCTTTCTCAGGTCTTAAAACAGCAGCACGCAAAATTATCTTAGAAAATGAAGCCTCTTCACCTTCTTTCCAAGCGGATTTTTGCGCCTCACTTCAAAAGACAATCGGCGAGATCTTGGTGGATAGATGCCACCATGCCGTAACAATGGCCCTTGAAAAAAAGCCAGATATCGTCAATCTTGTCTTGGCAGGAGGTGTGGCCGCAAATCAATATTTCCGCAAACGCCTCGAGAATTGTTCTCAAGAAAGAGGCCTTACATTGATAACACCGCCTGTGAGTTTATGTACAGACAATGGAGCAATGATCGCTTGGGCAGGGGTTGAACATTTGAATCATCGTTTAGTAGGATCGTTAACATTTGCTCCGCGGCCTCGGTGGCCGCTCGAGAACTTGAAGAGTGAGATAGGGGAGAAAAGTTAGTGAATAGCGTCTCCATCATTGGAGCAGGAGCTTGGGGAACGGCCTTAGCGTTGGTTGCCTTTCGAGCGGGATCTCAGGTCACTCTGTGGTCCATCAGCCTTGATGAGGTTGAAACCATCAACCAACGTCATGAAAATGTTTACCGACTTCCAGGAATCGCCCTTGATCCTAGCCTTCATGCCACGTTGAATCCTGAGGAAACCTCAAAAGCCGACCTTGTCATTTTAGCTCCCCCCGCACAATTTATGCGCAGCACCTGTGAAACTTTTTGCAAGGTATTTCCCTCTCATATTCCCCTCATCATTGCCTCGAAGGGTATTGAGGATGGAACTGCCCTTCTTATGTCTGAAGTGATAAATGAGTATTTTCCTCGAAATCCTCTCCTCGTCCTTTCAGGCCCCAGCTTTGCAAGTGATGTGGCCAAGAAGCTTCCAACAGCTGTGTCTCTTGCTGCTGAGAATCTTGCCCTAAGCCAAAAGATCGCAGGCCTTTTGAGTAGCCCCTATTTTCGCCTTTATGCCTCTGAAGATATTATCGGAACACAAGTGGGGGGAGCCTGCAAAAACATTATCGCTATTGCTTGTGGAATCATTGAAGGCCGAGACCTTGGCGATAATGCACGAGCCGCTTTGGTGACACGCGGTCTTACCGAAATCGCTCGACTGGGGTGTGCCATGGGGGGCAAACTTGAAACTTTCTTGGGTCTTTCAGGGGTGGGGGACATCACCTTAACATCCCTAAGTTCCCAATCACGAAATAAATCCTTTGGCCTCGCTTTAGGACGCGGCACCCCCCTTGATGAACTTTTAAGCAATAAAAAAACGTTAACAGAAGGTGTTCACACGGTCACGGGAACGGTTGCCCTTGCTGAAAAATTTCAGGTGGACATGCCAATCACGTTTGCCCTGTATGACCTTTTAAATGGAGGAGGAGACATAGAAACCTTGATTCAAAATCTTCTCGCCCGACCCTTAAAAGCGGAGGCAGCATAAATGACATATTGGCTTATAAAAACCGAACCCGAAGTTTGGTCTTGGGAAGATCAAGTGAAGAACGGCGTGACATTTTGGGATGGGGTTCGAAACTATCAAGCCCGAAATAACCTTAAGGCAATGAAGATAGGGGATCTCGCCCTTTTCTATCATACAGGAGATGAGCGGCGAATTATGGGTGTCGTCGAAATCGTAAAACCTTACTATCCTGACCCATCTGATCCGAAAGGCAGTTTTGGTATGGTGGATGTTAAAACCGTCAAACCCTTTCCCCGCCCAGTTACATTAAAAGAAATCAAAGAAGATCCCCGTCTCCAACACCTCGGTCTTGTGCGCCAATCCCGGCTTTCCGTTGTGCCTATTGATGAACAATCATGGAAAATTCTGACCCAGATGGGAAAGCTATAAAACCTTTGTCAACCTTAATTCTTTTTTAATGTATTTCTTTTAATCATAGAACGCATGCAACCTAGCATGAACATACCTTACTAAAAATGGAGAAAAAAATGTCTTTAAAATCATTAACTATCGCAGCTTCAGTAATGGCTACAACCTGTTTGATCGCATCTCATGGGAATGCCACTGATATTTATGTGCACAGTGACTTACCTGAGTATGATGGCAAACCAGTCAGTTTTGAAATCACTGGCACCACTGGAGGAACCACTACAACAATTTGTTCTGGGCAGGCCACACCAGTAGGTCTCTCCGTTTCCGGAGATCTGGTCCCCTTTAAATGCCCGGAATTGGATTCATTTAAGGGCAGTAAAATCTCCGCAAAGATCACTTCTCCTATTACTGCTACGTGTACAGACAATAGTTTTAAGGCTGGCCAAGCTGAGTTCAATCTTATAATTACGAGTGCAACTGCATGTACAATTCATAAAGGATAGAAACATCGGCCCCTTCTTTAGAAAATGGAGGGGCCTCGTTCTTATTTCTTAAACCACTCACTTATTCCTTTTTCCTTTAATAATTATTTAGAATCACGATTTGCCCTGCCCATACGTATCATTCCGACCTGTAGTATTTTCGCTCAAATGCGTAAATATACATATAATTTCCCTCAAAAAGAATGACTTAGGGAAGAAGGGTTGCATTACTCCCTCCTTTTAGTTTATTAAAGAATATCGTTCATAAGGATGAGTGCGTACAATGTTTATACAAACAGAGGAAACACCTAATCCGGCCACATTAAAATTTCTTCCCGGCCGTGTCCTCATGGTAGAAGGAACGGCGGATTTCAAATCCCGGGAAGAGGCCACCCCATCACCCCTTGCTCTTAAGCTTTTTGAGATTGACGGCGTGAAAGGTGTTTTTTTTGGCGCGGATTTTATTACAGTTTCTAAGGATGAGTTCCTTGAGTGGGCAGTGCTTAAGCCTGCCATCTTAGGAGCCATCATGGAACATTTTATAACACATCAACCCTTGTTTAATGAGATTGGGATCCCCATATACCCAAAAGACGACGATGACCCTCTTGTGATCCAGATTCAAGAAATCTTGGATACCCGTATCCGCCCAGCGGTGGCTATGGACGGAGGAGATATCGTCTTTGATCGCTTTGAAGACGGCATCGTTTATGTGCGTATGCAGGGGGCCTGTGATGGGTGCCCGAGTTCTTCCGCAACATTGAAGGCTGGTATTGAAAATATGCTACGTCATTATGTGCCGGAAGTTTTAGAAGTCAGAGCTATAGAGAGTTAAGGAGTTAATTATGGTAAAACAATCGAAAACTCAGATTTCCCTTATTGTTACTTTGGGATTAATGATACTAGGTCAAGTGGGATTTGCCATTTATAAAGGCCATTATCACCGCAACACCCCCGGTTCCGCAAAAGCCGTTGGTCTTGTCGTTCCGAAGGAAAAGCATTTCCAAGTTTCAAGCGTGAAAGAACTTGATCATGTATTTAAGAACTGGAATTACACCCTCACAAAAGCCAAGAGTGATGGAAAAGTTCCTCGCCTCTTTTTGGCGAAGCTTCCTCGTGATATGCAACGTCAGAAAAAGTCTTCAAACGCTTCATTCATTCAAGTGCTCTTACCCCATATTTTAAAAGTGAATGAAAAGATTTTAATTGATAGAGCTCGTCTTGTAGACCTGCAAAAGCGTCAAAAGGCAGGGCACCGTTTGCTTCACGCAGAGAAAATGTGGCTCAGTAAGCTCGCTTCTGACTATCGATGCAAATCAACGAGAATTGAAGCTTTGTTAAAACACGTAGACATTGTTCCTCCTTCCTTAGCATTAGCACAAGCCACCATTGAAACAGGTGGGGGAAGATCCCATGCTGCCGTTAATAAAAATTCCACCTTTGGTCACATGCGAACGAAAAAAGATGTAGAGAAATTTGCAAGTCTTGAGGCTAATGTCTTGGCCTACATTACAAATCTTAATCGTCATGCTGCTTATAAAGGTTTCCGAGAAATTCGGGCAAACTTAAGAGCAAAAAATAAGCCGCTGTGTGGACATACCTTGGCTGCTGGCCTCCAAAAATTTTCCGAACGCGGACACGCCTATATTATGGATGTGCAGAATTTAATTAAACGCCGGGACTTACGTAAGTATGATCAGATGACCCTTGATCAGCACATGCGTTTAAAGCCTTAAAAAAGTGTGGGGTTAACCCCCTCACCCGCCGCTTCGCGGCGACCTCTCCCACTCGGTGGAGAGGAGATTCAAGTGCTGCTTGCTTTACCTCTCCCCATGTGGGAGAGGTCGTCATGCGCAGAAGGCGTGACGGGTGAGGGGTTCCAAGATGAATAGACAGTTATTAACTTTTACAATCATGGATGAGGACGCCCTCAATATCGAGAAAGATGAATATCATGAGTAATCGTATCCACGAACTGCTTCACCGTAACCTTCAGGAGGTCTTCGGCCAAGGTGACGCGGTACTCCGCCGTGCAACAATCGACGAACTCTATACTGAAGATTGCCAGCTGTACGCACCGCCCGGAAAGTTCATTGGGCACGATGCTCTGGACAAATTTGCCGGTGATCTTCGTGAGACACACTCACACTTCGTTTATACCCCGCATGGCGAGCCTCGGGCCCTCCACGATGTCGGTCTTCTTGCTTGGGGTTCCGGTCCGCACGGGGAGGTGCCAGCCTACACGGGCTTGGATGTGATTATCGTTCGAAATGACAAAATTAGGAAACTCTACGTGTTCCTTGATTCTCAGTCATCATGACACAAACGAGCTCTTTCAAATTATGGCAACTCGCTGATGAGGGAGCCAAGTTATTGCAACAAAACACCCCTTGTGGGAGGTCGTCATGCGCATAGCGGGTGAGGGGTTTCAAGATGAGCAGTTACGAATTATTAACCTTTCCCCCCTATAATAGATAAAATTTTAGATAATTATCCACGCGTTCGTGTCATCCCCCGCCTTCGCGAGGGCAAGTGCTTCTAAACCGAGAGCTTGCCCTCGCGAAGGCGGGGGATGACACAAGAGTAGAAAATAGTTATAATTTTAAATAAACAAAGGGAGAGAAGGTTATGGGAAAAATTGCTGAAGATTGCCTCAAGCAAATCTTTTATGATGCGAGAACCCACAATAAGTGGAAAGACAAGCCCGTTTCCAATGAGCTTTTACAGGAGGTTTACGACCTCATGCGTCTTGGACCGACGAGTGCCAATTGTTGTCCTTTAAGAATTCTTTTTTTAAGGTCAAAAGAAGCCAAAGAGCGCTTAAAACCCCATCTGGCTCCGGGGAATGTGGATAAAACGATGGTTGCCCCTGCAACAGCTCTGATAGCTTATGACCTGCAGTTTTATGATTATCTCCCCGAGTTATTTCCCTTTGCGGATGCAAAATCTTGGTTTGAGGGAAAACATCCCTTTATAGAAGACACGGCCTTTCGTAATGGCAGTCTCCAAGGGGGCTATTTTATCATTGCAGCCCGAGCCTGTGGTCTCGATTGCAGCCCCATGTCTGGATTTTCGAATGAAGGTGTCGACAAAGAATTTTTTCCGGAAGGTCGATTTAAATCTAACTTCCTGTGCAACCTTGGACATGGAGACCCTGCAGGCCTTCCGGGCCCTCGCGCTCCTCGTCTCTCTTTTGACGAAGCGTGCAAAATCCTTTAAATTGCTCTTCATGAGCTTTCTGCTCTCCCTAGAGCAAGAGCAGAAAAAACCTCCTATTTAATGCAGTATGCAAGTTTTTTTAAAGAGGTCTTTAGATCCTCGGCCAAGAAAAGGTAAGTTTTTTCTTCGAAAAATCAACCTTTTCTTGCCAAGGATGACACGGAGAGGGGACACACGGTGTGTCATCCTTGGCAAGAAATGCTTTGTTTTCCGAAGGAAAACATTTAGCATTTCTTGGCCGAGGATCTAAACAATCAATCAAAAAAACCTGCACACTGCGTTATTTAGAAATTTTCTTGAGCCAGTTTTTAGCAGCAGTGCTAACATGATCGTCTTTCAAAGCAATTTCATAAAAAGCATCATTAAGAGCTTGATCATGTCCGTGCATATCTTCCAATAACTCTTCCCACTGCATTAAGACACGATCAGAAGGCTGTGTTTCAACTTGCGAAAGAATATTGTACGCGCGGTTTCTATAATAGTCTGCTATTGCCTTATCGAGCCAGTCAACTACTTGGGGAGATAAGGGAGGGTCCACTTCCATTTTGCCTTCCTGATAGCCCTTTTGCCAAATAGCTGTTCGTAAAGCTGCATGCTTTTTACCCCACCAGCTATTCACCAAATCCATACATTGTTTTCCAATACGATTACCAATATCACTGGATGGATCTTTATCGAGATTGGCTTCAACCTGCGCTATTAAGTCACTCCACTCTTGTTCAAGTTTTTTTTTCTGACTTTCTGTGAACCGAGTCTTCACACTTTGTTCAAAGTGAGCATACTCTCTAAGTTCATCTGAGTTGAGCACCTTAGCAAGCCATGGATGTTCAAGTTCTTTTGTCATATTATAATCCTCTATCAATTTAAGTATTGTTTCCCAAGGAACAGATTTATTGGAGTCACTTTCGCTGAGAATAAGCTCAAGTGTTTGGCTAGCCTCTTGTAAAGATTTAACTTTTTGCTCAAGGAATTTTTGCTGTGCGCGAAAATGATCATAAATATTGATCTCTTCTTGTATCAACGTTTTGATGCGCGAGAGCTCAAAGCCAAAAAATTTCAAGGCAAGAATCTGTTGTAACTTCAATAAATCCTTCTCAGAGTACGAACGATAATTGTTAGCGAGCCTTATGGATGGTTTGAGCAAGCCAATTTTATCGTAATGATGCAGGGTTCGCACCGAAACTTTCGTCAGCTTACTCAGCTCATTCACATACCACTGGGTCATCGTTCTTTCTCCTTATTTTGAAAGCTAGGGTATGACGCAAGGTTAGGGTCAAGACATTTTTTCATTGGGATGATAAATTTTTTCTAAAATGGAAGAAAGATAACTTCTGCTTATCTTTGCTGAGACATTTAAAGAAAAATCAATGCCTGAATTTCGGCTACGTCTTTTCATAAACTCACTATAATGGAGAATCATGAAGGTTTAGAATACAGAATCGAGTAAGGAAAAGCATGATAACAGTTGAAAATAAAAGAGAGTATTACCAGGCCTTAATAGATAAAAAAACGGAATACGAAGGTGTGTTTTATGTAGGAGTTAAAACAACCGGTGTATTCTGCCGGCCGACGTGCTCCGCAAGAAAGCCAAAATTCGAGAACTGTGAATTTTTTGAAACGGCCCAAGAAGCTCTTTTGGCTTCCTTTCGGCCTTGTCAGCGTTGCCGGCCTTTGTCACACCCCAATCAAGTTTCAGAGCTCATTCAGACACTTGTCGATGCTGTTGAAGAAAACCCTGAAAGGCGGTGGAAAGATAGGGATTTTCGGGAATTATCTGTTGATGCCTCAACGGCCCGTCGTCAATTCAAAAAACGATTCGGCATGACCTTCGTTGCCTATGCTCGTGCTCGTCGCATGGGGCTCGCTATGAAACAAATTAGGGAAGGAAACAAAGTGATAGACGCTCAACTTGATGCTGGTTATGAATCCAGTAGCGGTTTTAGGGATGCATTTTCCCGTATAATGGGAGCAGCCCCGACTTTAGTAGGACTCCGTCATATCTTAAAGGCAGCGTGGTTGGATACCCGACTTGGTCCAATGATAGCCATTGCAGATGAGAGGGAACTTTATCTTTTAGAATTTGTGGATCGCCGGGGTCTTGAACGCGAGGTTGAGCGGTTGAGAAAGAAAACAAAATCAACTATATTACCGGGGATAACTGAGCCCATTCATTCAATTGAAAGAGAACTAAACCAGTATTTTGACGGTAAGTTAGAAGAGTTCAAAACACCTCTATTTCTTCTTGGATCTCCCTTTCAAAAACGTGTGTGGGAAGAACTCCAAAAGATTCCTTTCGGTGAAACACGGTCCTATTCTGACATCGCTGCAGCTATTGGAAAACCATCAGCTTTTCGTGCTGTTGCAAATGCAAATGGTGCCAATCAGCTTGCCATTATTATTCCTTGTCATCGTGTCATCAATACGAATGGGGATTTAGGGGGGTATGGCGGTGGTATCACCCGCAAAAAATGGCTCATTAACCATGAAAAACGAGGGGGATAATCTGTTATCTATGTATCCGGATTTGGTCTGTTGAAGATGGAGAATCACCTGAGTGGGCAGTTGAGGTGCCTTGACTTTTAGAGATTGATTTTTATTAAAGCGATGCCTATTTTAATGATGAATACAACGTATGCTTAAAACTATCATAAATAATCTCTTGCGATAGTCCCGCGTAAAATTAACAAAAAATAATATTACTCCCTATGAATAATGTAATTTTATATATTTTGACAGTTTTGATCTGGGGAACCACTTGGTTTGCAATTAAACTACAAAGTGGTCATGCCCCTGCTGAAATTTCTATCCTCTACAGAATTTTTCTTGCAGCTTTATGCTTGCTGGTCTGGTGCAAAATTAAAGGCATATCGTTACGTTTTAAAATAAAAGATCATGTATTTTTATGCTTACTTGGATTATCAATGTTTTCAGTACATCTTTTATTTGTTTATAAGGCAACTCATCACATCGTTTCTGGAGTTATCGCTGTTGTTTTTTCGGGCGTAAGTTTCTTGAGTATTTTGAATAACTTTATTTTCTTTCGAACAAAGCCTAATCTTAATATCACCCTTGGCGTCTTCATTGGCATCACTGGTTTATGCCTCTTCTTTTGGTATGAAGTTACTCACGTTACCATGGAAAATAATACCATCAAGGGTTTTACATTAGCTGGCATCGGAACCTTAATTTTTTCAACAGGCAGCATCATAAGCAAACGAAACCACAATCATGGATTAGAGATTATTCCCTCTATGACAATCGGAATGGTGTATGGAACGCTAGCTATGATTATTTATACTTTTGTTCAATCAAATCACTTTGTTTTTCCAAACAGCATTGTGTATTGGGCATCTCTTCTCTATTTAGTTATCCCAGGATCAATTGTGGCGTTCTTGTGCTATTTAAAACTTATTAAAACCATAGGCCCAGAGCTTGCGAGTTATACGACTGTCTTATTCCCAGTCGTCGCTCTTATTGTATCCTGGGCTCTTGAAGGTTATGAGTGGTCTATAACCGATTTACTTGGTCTTTCCTTCGTCTTTTTGGGCAATATCCTCGTGATGACAAAAAACCTCAAATATTAACTAACTGTTAAATTATTTGACATTAAGATTACAATATAAATAAAGAAAATAAGTAATGTAACCCAAAATCGAGTGAAGGAAAAAACACAATGAACATGATAATCCAACAGTATCCAACAGTCGTCCCCAAGTTCATGAAGCAATTTTTAACATGTGTGGCCTTAACAACCACAGTATGCCCGATAGCATCGGCTATGGAACCAGCAGAAAAGCCAGCACATTCAGCAAAGCCATTAGAGTTAGTAGGGCTCCCACGGGACATTTGGATTCACGTAATTTTTCCTCATTTCATTAAAACGCAGGATATAATAAATTTGGGATCAGTTAGTAGAGCCCTTCGCGAAGCCATCTGTTCGCTGCATGGATCCTGGAAGAATCTTATAACATGCCCGAAGGGAGATCTCCCCCCAAAACTTAAACAAGAGATATATATGCTTTTGTTATATAATCATCCCACAGATGTAGTGGAGATGGTTCGCTCAGTATACGGGAATATACGGTCCAGACAACCCGACCCCACCAAGGTCCTGCCGCTCAAAGTGCTGGTGTATAAGATCTTTTTCTCTGTTATTGAAGACTTGAATGATATGCCGTTGGACAAGCAGCAGGATGCGGCAGTAAAGAGTAAATTTCATGAGTTGGTAGTTTGGGAGCGTGATACTTGTGACGACGGCATCACACCCAAGAAGAAGGGCGAAAATTGTGTCATCCAATGATTTAGGTATGATAGTTTATGAAGGATAGCACCATCTTCTATAATCTTTTCATGAAAGTTTATTCCTGCCTGATGTATGGCTTGCATAAAATCTTTGACATAGTTCCCTGGCAGGAATGAGTTGAAAGAAGACGTGGGAGAGGGCCCAATTTGTTGAGTGACAAGCTTGAGGATGTTAAAAATGGGTTGTAACCCTTTGATTAGTTCCTCTCCCTCAAAGAGGGGCTTTTCTTCTTTCCCATTCATCATTATTGCAGTTCTCCATTTTGGTCTTCAATCCAACGGGAAAAAGCACTTTTAGAGATGAGGATCTTCCGCCCTATCCGACGGATACAACGGTTAAAGCCATTGTTCCTTACGAGATTAGAAAGTGCACGATATTTTCTTGAGCAGATTTTGAGGGTAAGGGTAATTTATTTGATGATTCCAACGTTTATGGCTCCTTATCCATAATGCTTTTACAATTCATAGCCTAGTCTTCTTCTTTATCTGGTTGCCAAAGTGGTTCTGATTCGAGCCCTTCTTTTCACTCTATAATAGCTTTTACGAGAGAATTAAATTGATGTGGAATAAGCATAACCTCACGGTCTAAAATGCGGGCTATTTGAACTAACGTTGAGATTCTTATTCAATTTTTCCTTGTTCAATGCTCGAAATATGACCTTAAGGGAGACCAACCAATTGGGCAAGCTCGGACTGTATGAGCCTCTTTTCCTTACGAGCTCTACGGAGTTCCTTAATCAAATCTTCCATAAAAATATCCATTTTAATACATATTTATATAATAATATATATTAAGACATATATCACTGGGCTTTGTAGAAGAAATCGATCAGTTTTAGAGTTCGGTATAAAGTGTTACCTATGTATCCGGCATGGACATTATTTTAGCCCGCCTACGCCAAGGCTTCGGCGGGCAGCCTTCGCTGCTTATCTTTCTTTTTGACTTGCCAGCCGTAACTGCGAAGCAGCGAAGGCTGGCGTGCCCGAGAGGATTCGAACCTCCGACCCCAAGATTAGGAATCTACTTCTTAGTATTTAATTTTTTCATTTTTTATCAACAAGTTATTGCTATATTTTTAAGCGGTAGTTTTTTAATTGTCACCATATTGTCACCTAAAGGAAGTTTTTCATTGTTCTCATAAGTGGGTTCCCCCTCTTTTCTCTCACCTTTTAAAGACCACATATCATATTAAAGATCATAAAGGAATAAAACTCATATGTTCGTCAATAGATGAGAGGATTCTTTGGTCTAAATCTGCATTCTGTTTTATTTGAGGCCAGTTTTGTCGGGTAGCTTCAACTGTTTGCTTCATTGTATTCAAGACAAGATGCTTAGGAAGTTTTGCTTTCTCTGCTAATGCATTAAAGACTTGCTCATTACAAAGATGCATTTGCTTTGTTTTAACCAATGTTAATGCGAGATTATCTCCGGGAATATAAGGGACAGTGGAGAGCAAATCATAGGCAGGGGATAAGAGAGGTGTGCGCCGATCCGGGTAAAGGAACGACCAATTCTTAAGGTGCATGTCGCCATTACCAATGAGGATGCTAAAGACTAATCGTCGGATGTATTCGGTTAATCCCTTTTCTCCACATAAAGTCCAAATCATATTTGCAATATTCGTATAGCTTACTTTGTCATATTTCTGTTCAGGGTAAATACCATAGACTTGCGCAAAATCTTCCATATGAATACGTGTTTGGTTAGGCCCCCTATCAAAACGCTTAACGGCAAGGGCTAAATGACCTTGGAGAGGCCCTAGATCAGGAAGACCTTCGATCTCTTCAAGGGAAATAAGACGGCACTCAGGCACTTCAATGCCAACCTGTTTAGCCAATGTCAGCATCGCATATTCGTTCTCAGGAACCTGAAAGAAATTTGCAGAAGGAAGCTTCACGATCCATGTTCCTCCAATTCCTGAAGCAGGAATGGTTAGCCCTCCTTTTCTTTTAAGAAGAGCTGAAAATTTTAGCTGTATGCCTGCCAATGAAAATCGATAAGGTCTCTTTTCTGGGGGAATCTTTTTTAGAGTCGTTTTAAGTTCATGAGGATAAGGTTCAGCCATCGCCGGTCGAATAACGACAGCACCTGGTAAATCTTCTCCAAGAGCTTCTATTAAAGCAAATTCTCGTTGTGGATTTACTTGATTTTTAACTGCAAGATATTCTCGTAAATGTCCTTCTGGAAGAAGGTTAGAAAAAAAGGGATAAAGCCTAGTACGTGTAGGCCTCACTTGGGTTATAAGTTGTCCAGTCTTCGAAATAAAGCTTTGACTAAGAGTGGAGCGAGAGAGATCTTCGATGTAATCATCTTCAAAAACAAAAAGGGTGTTTTCCCCATATAATAAACTGATTTGTCCGATGCGCTTTTCTTGTAAAAATACATTGATTGATCTTATCATAGTTAATCTTCTTCTTTATCGGGTTGCCAGAGAGGTTCGGATTCAACCCCTTCTTTTTCCTCTATAATGGCTTTTACAAGAGAATTGAATTGGCGTGGAATAAGCATCACCTCATGATCTAAAATGCGAGCTATTTGAACTAATGTTGAGATTCTTATGTCAATTTTTCCTTGCTCAATGCTTGAAATATGACCTTGAGGGAGACCCACCAATTTGGCAAGCTCAGACTGTGTGAACCCCTTTTCCTTACGAGCCTTTAGGAGTTCCTCTATCAAATCTTCCATATAAATATCCATCTTAGCGTATATTTATATGATAGTATATATTAAGACGTATATCAATACACTTCTAAAAGGGATTTAGGGAAAGCCATTCAAGTCACGTGAGAAAATTAGCATATCGAAATTAAAAAGCCTTCCAAATTTTTATTACTAAAAATTTTAAAGGTAATTTTTTAATTGTCACCATTTGACCAAATTTCATTGGTTAACACATAAATCATTTCGTTTCTACAAGAAAATGACGTGGATTTTCTAGCCACTCGACTACATAAAATTAGAAGACATAAGCCCATCAATAGCAAAGTTTATTTTCCGGTCTAAATCCATATACTTAAAGTTGTCATTACACCCATTCCCAATTAAGATTGAAAACACCCTAAAAATTAAGCGGTAAGAATTAACATCAGAGATAATACTTTATGAAAAACAGCATAGTAAGAAGCCCTCTTTCTTGGTATTTGACTGGAGTACTGTTTGTTATATTAATTTCATACTTGGCAATCGAATACATTTTATTTGAAAAACGCTATGTAAATAGCGTTCTAAAAGAAGCGCAGCAATTCGAAAATAAATTTTCATATACTATAGATTGCTATAAAGAAGTATTAGAAAAAATATCTTCCGAATTTAAAGCGAAAAACATCTTTACTAATAAAGAAGAGATAGCAGACACCTTAAAGAAAGCCTATGTGTATGGCATAGAAAATATTGATAAAGAGGCCATACGTATTTCTGGAGTCAATTGGATTGGTGAGGATATTTCTTTTCCAATAGGACGTCTTGGGGAACTGAAAAATAAAATAAACCTTCAGCAGGATTACCTTTCGAGGTTGAAGAAAAACAATAAAAGCATGGAAATTTCAGGAGGTATGCTCTTAAATATCCCTTCATCTCCATATATCATAAACGTGGGGGTAGGTGTTCGAGACAATGAGGAAACTTATCGCGGCTTTTTAAATGTAAGAATAAATATGGAAGCTTTAGTCGAAAGATTGAGGCTCATCTTTGCGGAAGAAAACCATGAATTTATACTGTTCGACAAAGGTTCTCAAATTATTGCCTCATCTATATCCCTTTCTTCTAAGGAAATAAAACAAATTAAAGGAATGATGCCAACAGGAAAAATTGATGAAAATTTTTTTAAAAACAGAGGATTGGAGAGTTTTTCTTATCCATTCATCGTTCATTCAAATAAGATTTTCTATTATTTGTATATACTTTATTCAAAAAGGCAGTTTTACATTCTTTTTTTAAAATTGATTGGATTACAAACTTGTTTGCTCTTTATATTTTTACTTTCCTCAATATTGTTTTCACTTTTTTACCATCGACGTGTAATGAAAAGAGTTGTGCATATTAACCGAGAAAAAAACAGGGAAAACATAGAGCTCTTAAAACAGCAAAGACAATTAGAAAGCTATGTGAAATCTTCAGAGGAAGCAGAAAGAGCAGGTAGGAAATTCCAGTTTGAAATAAACCATAGAGTTTCTCATTCTTTATCAGAAATTATTTATGTAGGAAATTGTCTATTCAAGAGAATTAATGAAACTGAGCAATTAGAAGAAAACGCAGATGATCTCATGGAGATATTTGAAAAAGCTATCATGCACTCCCGTTATTCCTGTGTAAAAAGTGAAGTGACCTCAGTTGATTTAAATAGAGTTTTAGAGGAGGCGAGTACGATTCTTTTAAAGAAAACGCTAAAAAAGGAGATCCTCATAAAAAAAAGGATCAAGGGGAAAATAGGAAATTTGATAAGCGATGAATTGGCTGTCAAACAAGTTGTGATCAATCTTTTAAATAGAGCCATACAAAATAGCCCAAAGGGTGGAATCATTGAACTAAGCCTATCCAGTGACAAGGAACAGTTTTTCTTAGAATGTAAAGATTATGGCTACGTGCTAGATCAACAGGTTAAACAAGAAAATTTACAAAAAGAAAAAGGAGATTCTGTCGATTGTATGTTCCTTGAGTGGCATGATTTAGAAAAACTTGTAAATCTCTTAGGAGGTGAGCTAAAAGCACATTATGAAGTTTATAAAGGAAATGATTTAATTCTTAAATTACCTATGCAGTCACTAGGACGTAAAAAAAGTGGAGAGACAACTCAGCCAAACTTAGGAAATAATGTTATCCCCTTTTCGTATATAAAAAAAGACGGGACATTATGAACATAACGTTAAAATGTTTATTCGGGCTTTTATTTCTCTTTTGTATAGGTAAATTTTTACCTTACAGCAATGAGGCGGTAGGAAAATCTTCACGAACAATAATTACCAATTTATCACGTACTAATGAAAATTTTACTGGTCGAGAAGAGATTCTTAAAACAGTAAAATCCCTGATTGATTCTGGTCACTACCCGGTCGTTATTTCAGGTTTTTTAGGCACAGGTAAAACCCAAACAGCTCGAAGGTTTGCTGAGCTGAATCAGGGTAATTACGATATCGTATGGGTTTTGGACGCAAAAAAATCCATTATAGATCAATTAAGAACTTTAGCTGCTCAGCTTAATAATTCCAGGCTTTCTGATGATGGTGGCTCTCCCATAAATGTAAATTCCCAACCAGATGTTCTCCTGCAAAGGATACACTCTTTTCTTCAATCGACCCAGGTGAAGTGGCTACTCATCTTTGATAACGTGCAAAATAAAGGAGACATTATAGATTACTTACCTCCAAAAAATAATAATTCAGGGGGATACGTTATTATTACCTCAAGAAGTGAATTAGGGTGGAAAGATCCAATTAAGCTTAAGAAATTTAAAAGAAATGAATCAATAAGTTTACTACAAAAGATCATTCATATTGAAAATGAAGCCCAACTTGATCAATTGGCTTCTCTTCTTTTTGATCATCCCTTATCTTTAACGCAAGCAGGCTGCTACATTAGAAAACATCAAATTATGGATGTGAATGAGTATAAAACCCTTTTCTTAAATAAAAGGGAGGAACTGTGGAAACGAGAAGCAGAGCTTCTTCAAAAGGATAAAGATTTAAAAGATATTCATGATAATTATCAGATGACGGCTGAAACAGCGCTTAGACTTTCATTAGAAGAATTAGAAAAACAATCTTCCCTAGGTGTAAAATTATTATTCCTTTGTTCCTTTTGGCATAATAACAAAATACCTGAAGACATTCTAGTTAATCTTTCTAGAAGCTGGGGTTCTGATAATATGCTTGATTTCAACGATGCTTTGAGTGAGATCACGAAGTCATCTTTCTTTGAGAAAGATAGAATCCGATTGAAGTCTGGAGAAGAAGAAAATACATACAGCATGCACGACCTTATTCCTGTCGTTCTACAAGATCTTCAATCTGACAAAGATAAAGAAAAACATATAAAAGACAGCTTAGAGATATTTACCCAATTTTTAAAAGGGAGATGGGATAAGTCTACCCAAATTTTTTCTAAAAGACCTCATTTGCTTCCTCATTTAGAATTGCTTTGCAATTATGCAGAGCAGCTTAAAGTCTACGAAAATAACTTAATCGAACTTAAACTTCATATTTTAGAATATCAGACGTACTACACACGGGATCAAGAGACTTATGAGAGAATGGTTCATGATATTGGCGTGTTGTTGAAAAAAGTAAAAAATCTTGATCCTTTAATTTTAGCTCGGTTTAACAGTGACCGTGTATATTCTCGGTCTCTTTTTCGTGAAGAAGACGAACGATACACTAAGAAAATAGAAAATGACTTTAACAAAGCAATAGAGGTATTTCAGTCCTCACCTTTACACATTGAGGAACTCTTTAGAGCTTATATAAATTTTGCCCAGTATTATCTTTTTCAAGGAGCATTTGAAAAATCCCTCAATCTTTTAGATAGGGCTGAAACTCTCATAAAGAACATTGAAAGCGAAAGTACAAAAACTCTATTTCATTTTGTGAGAGCTTGGGTCCTAACGCAAAAAGGCGACCAGGCTCTATCTCAGCAAGCGATTAATAGAGCTGTTAACCAGCTTGAGAAAGAAGAAAATCTGGTTTTTAGGATTTACGTTCAACAGATGAAAGCTTGGGTGGACTTGAAGATGGGAGATTATGAAAGTGCTTATCATTGGGCAAAAATAGGACTCACACAAGCTAAAGAATTTTTTGGTACAAAGAATAATGAACTTATAGCAAACCTTGTGTTATCTATGGGATTATATAAGAAAAACAAAGGGACATATAATGAGGCAGAAAAATATATAAAAGAAAGTTTAGGGCGACTCGAAAATTACTATGGCGGGCCTTATGAAGTTGTTGACCAAGCAGACAGTAATATAATTCTGGGAGATTTGTATGTTGAAAAAGGTGAGTTGCTTAAAGCAGAAAAGACCTATCATCTCGCTGAGAAAATTCTTGATACCCTCTTTACCAGAAAAGAGGGAGATGGATATCGTGAAGTATATGCAAAATTAGCTATCTTATACTCTCAGCTTGGAGATGATTTTCTCGCAAAACATTATTTTGATCTTCATAAAAAGTACTTTAGTGGAGATAAGATTGGATCAGCAAATATTCTCAAAGCTTTTAAGGATAATGATCTCGATATATGAGCAAAGATCAATTGATAAAAATTGAAGAAGCATATACATCAATTTTTAATGCTATTGGTCAGATTGATCCATTTAAATGCGAAACCAGAGGTAGCAATATTCTTGTAAAAAGTGGAATTAATGAAGCCCCATACAACTACGTCATAAGCAGTGAAAATATAGAAGGAACTACGATAGAAAAATCCATAAGCTTTTTTGAGATGGATTCTTTTGTCTGGTTAATCAAAGCCGATAACTTAGTTCTCAATAAGAAATTAAAAAAGAGAGGCTTTAGAATTAATTTTATAACGAGAGGGTTCGTAAAAGCGCTCGAGGAGATTTATGATCATAAAGGAAAACCAGAATCTTTCAGTAAAATTGAAGTTGAGAGAATAGAAAGCACGAATGATCTGGAAGCATGGGTTAAATCGTGCGCATCTGTTTACAAATACAATTCTGAAAATCTCTATAAGTTTCTATACCCGCTATTTATGTCTCCTGATTTTTCATCATTTTATATAGGAAAATATGAAAAAGAGCTGGTCACAACTTGCCTTGTTTTGAGAAAAGACACCCATGCGGTTCTTCTCTTCGTTACGACAAAGGCTCCTTACCGTAAAAGAGGGATCGCCAAAAAGGTTATACTTAAGGCAATGGAAGACGCTTATAGGCAAGGCGTAAAGAGTATTTTTTTGGATACCTTCATCTGGGGCGTTCCTTTGTTCCAAAGTTTAAACTTTAAAGAAGTTTCTGGATTTAACATATTTTCTTATCAAAGCGGGGCAAAGCGTAATAAAGATTTTTACGTATAAGATTTAAATCATTTTCTTTTTAGAAGGTTCAAAAATAAAAGTTGTGAGTTCCTGTGTCACATTAAAACCTAATCTTTTATATACGGCTTGGCCGAGGGAAGTTGCTTGTACGGTACAATGAAGAACGTTCATATCTTTAGCAATAGTAAGTTCACGTTGGAGAAGATGATAAGCTAGGCCGAGCTTTCTAAATTGAGGGCGGGTGGATAAAGCAAAAATAGTCGCGTAAGGAGGAGCAAGAAAAAGTAAGCTAGCAGCGACGGGAACATTCTCAAAAAAACAAAGAGAGACCTTAAATTTTTTATGAGAAGATATAAACAAGGGATAAAAGAATTTTTTGATGTAACTTTTGGATAATCTAAAACTCAGTGCGGTAACATTAATCCAATGACGGATATCAGTTTCGCTTTTTGCTTCTTTGATAGAGATCTTTGGAGTAGGTAGAGAATTAATATCAAAATCATTCAAATTGAGAATCATTCTCGTTGTATTTTCTCCAAAAGTTAACCCGTCTTCTTTCAACTTTTGAATAAGGAAAAGGTTATTCCTTTCAATGGTGCATTCGAAAGGAAGGGATTCAAAAAAGCTGACCGCTTTTTCGCATTCAAACGAATTCTGGTTTTTTATAAGTAGGAAATTGAAATAGGGGTTTTCTATACCCGATTTAAGAGCCCATAAGTTGCTATTTTCATAAGACAAAAACGCTCCCCCTAAATCTGCGAATTCTTGATATATAAGACGAGAGAAACCTGTAGAATCATTTAATGGTGCAGTAGCCATTTATACATCACTGTTAGTAACACTATCGACAACCCATTCTGCAAACTTAGGATCAATTTTGTTTTCACCATTGCCGAGAGCATAAATATACACTCTTTTAACACACTGTAAAAAGAGATCTAAGTTGGGGTCATAGTTATTGTTTTTAAAACAATGAGAAAGGATATCCATTGTTTCATAAAGAAGAGGCAAATGAACAGGGAAATTAATCTGCTCTTGCGGAGGGCTTAAAGGAAAATGTAAACGAACAGAAGTTTCTAATTCTTCTAATTCCAAAAATTCAGTTAAGGAGCAATTGAGGGCTTTAGCTATGGCGCGCAGCGTGTCCAAAGAAGGCTTTTTGATCTTGCCTTCTAAAATATTACTAACCGCACTACGCTTAAGTCCAGCAAGTCTTTCCAAGTCTCTTACACTTAAATTTGCTTTACTTATGTGAGACTTAATCTTACTCCCTAATTTTTGTACATTTTGCATTCTTTAAACTCAAATGTTCTATTTTCAATTTGTTAATAAGATAAAAAAAATTGTTGATTGCTAAAAAATCATATGATATACGTAGATTTACGAAATATGACATAAAGCTACGAATTATTATAAGGCCTATTTTAATGAAAAGCACTCATGAAAGCAAATTAACTTTGGAATAAGTATGAGGACCCACAAAACACAATTCAAAATTTCCCACCTCAAATGTGAGAAAACAAGCAAAGAAGGAAGATAATGCGACCTCTTTGCAAAGCCTCCCCATAAACTGGAGAAGGGATTCTTTAATTAGGCCTTTCTCCTTTTTTCAAAGAGAAGAAGGCGACATGAATAGTGAGAATGGCAATATCTCAAAAAAAAGAGAATTTTAAAACAGAGAAAACATAGGGACGAAATTAAAGAAAAACTAAAGCGCCTGTGAGGGTCTGGAAAACGATCGCAGGCGCTTTGCAAAGAACCCATAAAGGGACCTTATTTTAGGAAGTTTATCTTAGCATTTCCTAAAAGTCTACCTTCCTCAAATAGGTCTCTTGATTGGGTTCAATTAACGACATTTTAAAAAATCAGGGAGATTTTTTATGCTGAATGTAATTGAACCTCAGAAGCATTGTTTTTATCGATCGCGCATAGATCTTTTAATTGGATTAATTGGCCTCAAGCAGAAGTTTTCCCTGTCATTAGAAGAGAGAAGCCAAGCGACATTCATTATCGCAGAAGAAGGAGAGGGAAATGTTTACGGAGGAGCAATCCTTTACAGGAGGCACAGAGAAGACCTTCCTGCGGGACTAAGGAAACAGAATCCCTTACTTTTCCTCTTTTATGAAAATATTTGGTGTTGTATGCCTTTCCTTTTGCTTAATTATGAAAACTCATTTTGCCAGAAGGAAAGAAAAAGATTAATCAAAGAATATTATTCAAAGTTATTTTTCCAACTGGCAGAATTCGGAGATCAAAAAAACAGCTACTTTCTGTGTCTTTGCTTTGATTACACCCATTATCATAAGGTTAAGAAAAGGTTCCCATGGCCTCATATTTTAACATCAACTCACCCAGACTTCGCAGAAAAGCTAACCTATGCAATTTTAGACCTAAAATTGATTCAAGATAAATATAAAATGGAGGGTCATAAATTCTTAAAATCTCATTCCCAAGAAAGGAGTGTAGCAGTATGAATCTTCTTCCCCAATGTAAATTACTTTCTTTCGAATAAAGAGAAAAACTTACATACACTGACAAAAGGTGATTAAAAAAGAAGATCATTTAAAAGAAGATGAGCTAGAGCATCAGTACCTTCATAAGAGTTCGCTAGCCTCATATGAAGCCTATAAAAAATTCCATACAAATCTACTTGATCGTTATCAAGAGCAATTAAATTATATCGTAAAGTCGTTAGATTTTATAGATTACTATCTAAAATCTCCTAAGAAATCTTTTTCAAAAACAGAAACCATAGAGATCGTGGAATCATGCCTGAAAGCAGCGCAATTTCTATCAAGGGGAATGATTGCAAAAATTGAGGAAGAGCCTGTTCATTTAGGAATTTTACTGGAAGAAGTTAAACAATTATTCGCAGAAAGAATTTTTAAATTTAACTTAACTTTAGAAATGACTTGTCCCGAGAATTTATTTTTCTATGGGGATTTTCTCTTTACTGAATTTATTTTGTCCAATCTGCTTTGTAAATCCATCTATCGTGTGCCCAAAAATGGAAAAATTTCTATTCAGGCGACGGAAGAAATGGGAAGCATTAAAATTGAAATTCAAGACAATGGATATTCATTAAATAAGGTAAGAGAAAAGCTCATTAAAAAATCTTTTAATCTCTTAATTGAAGAGTCCTTTCTACAAGAAATGTGCCGAGAAAATGGCTTTATATATGAATCTTCAAAATCGGGTCAGGGCTTGACTATCACTAAAATCATTATTCCTGACATTCAGACGGAAAATCTAAAGAGTAATGTCATTCAACTATTTAAATAAAATCACAAAAATTTTAGGAAGTCTTTTATGAATAATTTCTTTTTCTTGAGGATGAGGACATTTAATCTCTCCATATATGGAATATCTTTGCTGAAACTCACAACTCCGTTGGAAGAGAGGATGGTTTAAGTGAGATAACTCAACTTTTTAAAAATGCAGAGTTGAAGCTTTATCTTACCTCATTAATTAATCTGAGATCAGATCAATAAACCATTCCCCAAATTCCTGATCTACTTTTATGGGATTTGTTTGGAGGGAATGGAGGTAAATTTCTTGAATTGAGGTTAAAACTTGGCTGACAGTTAATTCGGCATCTTGCTGGGTCGTGAAGTCGTTTATCCATTTAACTGTATCTTGTAAAAGCTTTGGATGTTCATACTTATTGTTGAGGATCTCTTTGTCTGATTCCAGAGTCTCATTTTCCTGAAAAATTTCTTCCTTATTGAGAAGATCTTTTACAGTGCATTCTAATACCTCCGATACAGCTTGTAAAATTTCGGCACTGGGCTTTTTGGATTTTCCTCTGAGAATATTTTGGACAATGTTTGTCTTTAAGCCGGCTTTTTTTTCAAGCGCAGATAGAGAAAGATCCTTTGCTTTCATACGTGTCGAAATCTGCTTGGCTATAGGAGTACTCATAATACCCTTATTCTCACATATCTTTCCCCTATTGTAAACCTATTTATCTCCTATAACGTAAAAAAACTAATTTTTCCTTGTTGACTTAACTTAGTTCTAGTACTAATATACGTACAAACCAACAAAAAGAAGAGTTAGTTTATGTCAGGACCTCTTACCTTAAAAGAATTAGCCGATCGCTGGTATCTTCAACCATCTACCCTTGATCAATGGAGGTGGAATGGAAAAGGGCCACGCTCTATGAGAATAGGACGTCATATTTTTTACCGCATTCAGGATGTCGAGGCCTACGAAGAGAAAAAAGCAAGGAAAAGCACATCCTCCTTCAATGAAGAGGAGTTAAGGGATGAGGATTTTTCTAAAGCCATTTTGGAAAGTAAATTTAAAAAAATGAAAAGGAGAACAAAATGATCCTAAGCTTATAAAAAAGCACCTGTGAATGTTTTTCCGACCCTCACAGGTGCCCATACGTACAGAACCTATCAAAGCTCTATACTTTAGGGAGTTTATACTTGGATCTCATCTAAAGGCAAGATTTAAGAGAACAAGTATAATTTCCGTATAGACATCCTTTGCTGGGTTCAAACGAAACCACTCAACAAGCAAAGGAGCTTTATGTTTAAGATCATTGAGCCACATAGACAGTGCTATTACAAAGCACGTCTTGACCTTTTTGTAAAACTCATGAGGCTCCAACAAAGATTTTTCCTCTCATCTCGCGAACAGTCTCAAGCAACGTTTATTCTTGCTGAAGAAGAGGAAGGAGAAGTTTATGGGGGAGCCATTCTTTACAGGAAGAGCCCGCATGACCTTCATCTTCAGATAAAGAAGACAATTCTCACTTTTTGTCCTTATGAAGAAGAAATCTGGGAATGCACTCTCTTCCTTCAATCAGAACGCCTCTCTTATGTCCGTGACAGAGATTTCTTTATGAAGGTGTTTTACAGGAATCTTTTAGAAAAGCTGATTGAAGTTGGCAGAGAGCACGGGGTTTATTTTCTGTGTTTAACCTTAAGTCCTGTTGAAAGTCACCGAATAAGAAAAGCAAGTTTTTGGCCATGGATTGTTGAGCTTACGCCTCAAGAATCCTTGGATAATTTGTTTCATGGAATTTTATCTTTGCAAATAAATGAAGGGAGTAGTCGGGAAAGAACGCAGAAAATCTGCCCTACAAACTTTTCTCCTCAAACACGGAAGGGTGGTCTATGACATCTTGTGTTTCTCCTCGAGAAGATTCTCCTCGTGAAGACGTTTGGGAAGAAGATCGTCCTTCCCGTCCCCTCGGGTCTAGGGCCCAAGAGCCTGCCCAAGGGCAAGCTTTAAAAGTGGCTCTTATTCGGGAAGAGTTGGTCGCTTTAACGAATGACCCTTTTATGGCTGTCATTCTCAATCAACTTTTATATTGGACCCAACGGGTAAAGGATTTTGATCTTCTATTAGAAGAAGAGAGAGAGATTAATAACGATTGCAATGTTGCTCCTCGTCATGGGTGGATTTATAAAACAGCAGAAGATCTGGCTGAAGAAACAATGTTACGTGTTTCTAGATTCACGATAAGACGTTATTTGAACTTTCTTATAGAAAAAGGATGGGTTGATGAGAAGATAAATTCCCACAATAAGTGGGATAAAACAACCCAATATCGCGTGAATCTCAAAAAACTACAGGGTGATCTTTTTGCCTTGGGGTATTCTCTTCCTGGGTTTTCTGTTGGGGAGGACTTTTTAAAAACCCGTCACCATGAAGCGTCAAAAACCGCAGAAACGTCGAATGTTCAAAATGCTCCTTCGAACGTTCAAAATGATCCTTCGAGCGTTCAAGATGCTCCTTCGAATGTAAAAAATTGCTCGCTCATATACCTAAACAGAGATTACTCAGAGAATATAAACAGAGATCACACACAATGTGCGCGCGAAATTTCTGAATATATGATTGAATTTTGGAAAAGGCATGTTGGACAAGAAGTGCTCCACCTGACACCAGATCGCAAGCGTCAGCTAAAAGCACTTTTAGGCCGTTGCTTCAAAAATGACCTTCAGGAATGGGAGAACTTCTGCGAACGCATCAAAGCGTCTCCCTTCTTGATGGGGCAAGGGCTTAACAAATGGCATGTGACTTTTGATTGGATTTTATTAGAGAATAATGCTCTTAAGGTCTTAGAGGGAAATTTTGATTCTCCAGAGAGTCTCCAGAACAAGCAAACAGAGATGTTTCAAGCCAGCAGTGCGCAGACAAGAAAACAAATCTTAAAGTCCATTAAAGACCCCATCTGGGGAGAGTGGTGTGAGCAGCTTAGTGAAAGCAACCCAATTTCTCTGTTTGAACTTGAAGAGCTGTCTGAAGCAAAATTTATGGAATTTGATGGCAGGCTCGTCTGGATTAAAAGCGCTGACCAAAAAACTCTCAACCGTATTGAGAGCGTACGTTTCGAGCTCTTATCCATTGTGCAAAGGCAATTCCCCAAAGCTAGAAATATCAGAACACAACTCGAAGAGGGGGATAATGAAGAAGCCTTTGCTTCTGATTTCTCTGAAGGTTCAACGATTGACCCTCGCCTTCGCAAGGGCAAGCCCCTTTGTGCAAGGACACACAAAACAACAAAACCGACTCTTTCTTTCGTTCTTCCCTCCTTTCATTCTCCCTTAAAAACAGATTTGAGCTCACATACAGGGAGCTTACAAGGATGAATGAGCGAAAAGACTTCAACACCATCAAGGAACGAGCAAAAAAGAAGCTCGAACGGGATATGGGACCAGAGCTTCTGGAAGCTTTGAATGATTCAAAAACCGTCGAAATCATGCTGAATGCAGACGGTAAACTGTGGCAGGAACGACTTGGTGAACCGATGAAGTGCATCGGTTCAATGCGCGTGGCACAAGCGCAAGCCATCCTTGAAACAATTGCTGGTTATCACGGTAAGGAAGTCACCCGGCAAAAGCCAATCTTGGAAGGCGAATTTCCGCTGGATGGCAGCCGCTTCGCTGGCCAACTTACACCCGTTGTGACTGCACCAACCTTTGCAATTCGCAAAAAGGCCTCTTCCATCTTCACCCTGGATCAATACGTCGAACGCGGAATGATGATAGCCCAGCAGCGGGCCGTCTTAATTGCTGCTGTTGAGGCACACCGCAATATCCTTGTGATCGGTGGTACAGGCTCAGGCAAGACCACGTTGGTGAATGCGATCATCAACCAGATGGTAATTCAAAACCCTAAAGAACGGGTTTTCATCATCGAAGACACCGGCGAAATTCAATGTGCTGCCGAGAACTATGTCCAGTACCACACGAGCATTGACGTGACCATGACGGCTCTGCTGAAAACCACGCTACGCATGAGACCAGACCGTATTTTGGTTGGTGAAGTCCGCGGCCCAGAAGCTCTTGATCTGTTAATGGCTTGGAATACGGGGCATGAAGGAGGTGCTGCAACCCTGCATGCAAACAACGCCAAGGCTGGGCTTGATCGACTTGCCATGCTCATCAGCATGCACCCAGATTCGCCAAAGCCCATTGAACCGCTCATAGGCGAAGCTGTTCACATGGTCGTTCATATCGCAAGATCCGCAACAGGTCGACGTGTTCAAGAAATCCTTGAGGTTTCCGGCTACACCAACGGCCACTATATCACCAAATCCCTTTAAGGAGAAAAACGAATGCAAACTTTCTTTCCCCCCTTTTGCTTCAACCAAAAAGCCATATTCTATTGGAGCTTCTTTGCCATCCTGGTGTTCTTCTTGGCTGAGTCCCATTCGGCTTTGGCATCCACTGGCACCGGCGGTTCATTGCCCTATGAAACCTGGTTGACCAGCCTGCGCAACTCCGTCACTGGACCTGTGGCGTTTACGTTATCGATCATCGGCATTGTTATTGCTGGCGGTGTCTTGATCTTTGGTGGCGAGCTCAATGGCTTCTTCCGTACCTTGATCTTCATTGTTTTGGTTATGGCTTTACTGATTGGCTCACAGAATATGATGAGTACTTTCTTTGGTCGTGGTGCGGAAATAGCAACGCTCAATGGGATCGATTTTCAAACGGAACGGAGCGCCTAAACATGGCTCTGCGTTTGATCCCCATCCGTAGGGCCGGCAACCGAGAAAACCTGTTCATGGGCGGGGATCGTGAATTGGTGATGTTCTCGGGTTTGCTGGCCGGTGCCCTCGTTTTTAGCGCCCAAGACATGATAGCAACAGTGTTCGGTATTGCTTTGTGGTTTGGCGCGCTCTTTGCCTGCCGTCTTATGGCAAAGGCCGATCCGAAACTGCGCCGCGTCTACCTACGGCACCGCCGCTACAAATCGTATTATCCAGCGCGCAGCACCTTGTTTCGTAACAATACATCAAGTCAAGGGAAGCAATACAAATGATTCACATCATCTCATGTATCATTGCTGTCCTTGGAGCGATTCTGTTGCTTATTCTGTTTGCTCGCATTTGGGCAGTCGATGCTGAATTGAAGCTTAAAAAGTATCGTTCCAAGGATGCTGGCTTGTCTGATTTGCTCAATTATGCTGCCGTGGTTGCTGACGGCGTGGTTGTTGGAAAGAATGGCTCCTTTATGGCTTCGTGGTTGTACAAAGGGGATGACAACGCCAGCAGTACGGATGAACAACGGGAAATGGTATCGTTTCGTATCAACCAGGCCCTTGCAGGACTGGGAAACGGTTGGATGGTACACGTTGATGCCGTACGTCGTCCAGCTCCTACCTACTCCGAGAGAGGCATGTCACATTTTCCCGATCTCGTTTCAGCGGCGATGGATGAAGAACGACGACGGCTTTTCGAGGGTCTGGGGACAATGTTTGAGAGTTACTTTGTGCTCACTGTGACCTGGTTTCCATCTGTGCTTGCCCAGCGTAAGTTTATTGAGCTTATGTTCGATGACGACACAAAAGCGCCTGATCACAAGGCTCAAACAATAGGCCTCATTGAACAATTTAAGCGCGAAATCACCAGCATTGAGTCACGTCTATCTTCAGCTGTAAAATTGATTCGCTTATGTGGTCAGAAGATGATTAACGAAGATGGATCTCAAGTCACATACGATGACTTCTTGAGCTGGCTGCAATTTTGTGTGACGGGTCATCATCATCCACTCCAACTTCCCAGCAATCCGATGTACTTGGACGCTTTGATTGGGGGGCAAGAAATGTGGGGCGGGGTGGTGCCGAAGATCGGCCAACACTTTATCCAGGTTGTGGCTATCGAAGGCTTCCCTTTAGAGTCAACACCTGGGATTTTGACGGCCTTAGGTGAGCTCCCCTGCGAATACCGTTGGTCGAGTCGCTTCATCTTCCTGGACCAGCACGAGTCCGTAAAGCACTTAGACAAATTCCGCAAGAAATGGCGGCAGAAGGTACGAGGCTTTTTCGATCAGGTTTTCAACACCAACACCGGTGTCGTTGATCAGGATGCTCTTTCAATGGTTGGGGACTCTGAAGCTGCCATTGCGGAAGTGAATAGCGGCTTGGTAGCGGTTGGTTACTATACCAGCGTTGTCGTTCTTATGAATGAGGATCGGGGTAAGCTTGAACAGTTTGCGCGTCAGGTCGAAAAGGCCATCAACCGGCTAGGCTTTGCAGCTCGCATTGAGACGATTAATACACTGGACGCCTACTTAGGTAGCTTGCCGGGACATGGTGTCGAGAATGTTCGCCGACCGCTCATGAACACCATGAACTTGTCTGATCTGTTGCCGACAAGTACGATTTGGACGGGGTGCTCGACTGCGCCTTGCCCAATGTACCCTCCTCTATCGCCAGCTCTCATGCACTGTGTTACTGTCGGTGCAACACCGTTCCGGTTAAATTTGCACGTGCGCGATCTGGGTCATACCTTTATGTTTGGTCCAACGGGTGCAGGCAAATCAACCCACCTTGGCATCATTGCAGCTCAGTTGCGCCGATATGCTGGCATGTCGATCTATGTTTTTGACAAGGGTATGTCCATGTATCCCTTAACAAAGGCAGTCGGGGGTCTGCATTTCTCGGTAGCGGCTGATGATGATCAGCTTGCCTTTTGTCCATTGCAGTTCCTTGAAACAAAAGGGGATCGTGCCTGGACGATGGAATGGATCGATACCATTCTGGCATTGAATGGGGTGGAAAGCACACCAGCACAACGCAACGAAATCGGCAATGCGATCATGAGCATGTACGCCAGTGGTGCCCATACGCTCTCCGAGTTCTCGGTCACGATCCAGGATGAAACCATCCGCGAAGCAATCAAACAATACACGGTGGACGGCTCTATGGGCCACTTACTGGATGCCGAAACAGATGGCCTGCTGCTCTCTAATTTTACCACGTTTGAAATCGAAGAGTTAATGAACCTGGGCGAGAAGTTCGCATTGCCAGTGCTTTTGTACCTCTTTCGACGTATTGAACGCGGACTCAAAGGGCAACCGGCTGTCATTATCCTGGACGAAGCCTGGCTCATGCTCGGACATCCGGCCTTCCGTGCGAAGATCAGAGAATGGCTCAAGGTTCTCCGTAAGGCCAACTGCCTTGTGCTCATGGCAACACAAAGCCTGTCAGATGCGGCAAACAGCGGCATCTTGGACGTGATTGTAGAATCAACCGCAACCAAGATTTTTCTGCCAAACGTCTATGCCCGTGATGAGGACACAGCAGCGCTCTATCGTCGCATGGGCCTTAATGCTCGCCAGATTGAAATCCTCGCAACGGCTGTACCGAAGCGTCAGTACTATTATGTATCGGAGAATGGCCGCAGACTCTATGACCTTGCTTTGGGTCCACTCGCCTTGTCTTTTGTTGGTGCATCTGACAAAGACTCGCTGGCTTCCATCAAGAGTCTTGAAGCCAAGTTTGGCAATCAATGGGTTCATGAGTGGTTGGCTGGACGTGGCCTGAATCTTAATACTTATATGGAGGTTGCATGAACTTTTCTTATATTCTCTATGACTTACTCAAGAAGACGCGATCACTTATCGATGCCGATTCCCCACATTCCCCTCAACCGATAGATGATAATTCCAGAACAGGAAATACAGAGAATCCCTATCTCGCAGCACGGCGGACATGGAACGAGCACGTTGGTTCGGTCGTGTCATCGCGCCAAACCTGGCAGGTTGTAGGACTCCTATCGTTGTTGATAGCCTTAGCCGGGGTCGGTGGTATGATCCACATTGGGAGCCAATCGAAGTTTATTCCCTACCTCATAGAAGTGGACAAGCTAGGTCAAACCATTGCGGCCGGCCCCGTCACAAGTGCAGCAAAGGCCGATCCGCGTATTATTCATGCGACAGTTGCGGATTTCATCAGGTGCGCTCGTCTTGTCACCCCGGATGTCGCTTTGCAGCGCCAGGCCGTATTTCGCGTCTATTCACTGCTGTCACCGAATGATGCCTCCACAGCCAAGACGAATGAGTGGCTCAATGGGACGGATGAGTCTAATCCATTTAAACGTGCAGGATTAGAAATGGTGAGCCTAGAAATCAAGTCTGTGCTGCCACAATCTCCGGACACCTGGCAAGTCGATTGGGTGGAAACTACCTACGACCGGCAAGGAACGCTCAAAGGGATACCAGTAACCATGCGTGCCCTGGTCACTGTGTACACTGCTGAGCCCACTTCCCAAACGACTGACGAGCAATTGCGCAACAACCCGATGGGAATCTATGTGCGTGATTTTTCTTGGTCACCCCTTCTCTAACAATGAGGCAATAAAGATGAGATTATATATCATGAAGAAACAACTGCTTACTGTAATTCTGGGCACATCATTGATAATGTCCTCCTTGGCCCTCGCCTCCGATGACATGGCCGATAAGTATTTTTCAAAGAATAATCCGACGCTGACAGCGCAAGAGAAAGAGGCCATTGCTATCGCAAAACGATGGGAAGCTGGTTCTCTCACGGATATGAAGCCTGTCGTAAGTGCAAATGGCGCCATTAAGTTTCTGTACGGCGCACAGCAGCCCAGCATTGTTTGTGCGGTTCTCCAGGTATGCGACGTGTCCTTGCAGGCCGGGGAACTTGTCAACTCGATTAACTTAGGCGATACGGCGCGGTGGACGGTTGAGCCAGCCGTTACCGGTGACGGCGCTACCGAAGTTCAGCACCTTATCATCAAACCGATGGATGTGGGTCTGGAAACAAGTCTGGTCGTGACCACGAATCGTCGCACCTATCACTTGCGACTCCGCTCCCATCGCACTGAGTATATGCCGCAAGTTTCCTTCACCTATCCAGAAGAGGCGCTTGCGAAGTGGGACGCGATCAGGACTCGTGAAACACAAGAGCGCACCGAAAAGACCATTCCACAGACGGGCGAGTACTTAGGCGATCTGTCTTTTGACTATGATCTATCCGGTTCATCATCGTGGAAGCCTGTGCGTGTCTACAATGATGGCAACAAGACAATCATCCAAATGCCAGAGACGATGGCGCAGACAGAAGCACCAACCCTCTTGGTTGTGCGTAAAGAAGGTGACCTGTTTTCAGACGATGAAACGGTGATGGTTAATTACCGTGTTCAAGGTGACCGCTACATCGTAGATACAGTCTTTGATAAGGCAATTCTAATTACAGGTGTTGGCAGTAGCCAAGATCGCGTAACCATTAGTCGGAGGCAATAACCCATGCGCAAGATGACCCTGCTGCTTACACTCACAATTGCCGGCTGTGCAACCGATCCCTATGGCAATTTCGTCCCGTCCGTAAACTTCGATCAGCAAAAGTTACTCACTCGTGAGCTTGCTGGAGATGCTGTGAAACAGCTTGCGGTCCTGTACCCGCCGGCCAAGACGCGGCTTGAGATGAAACAGATCACGTCAGATGCCTTTGGCATCACCCTGGTCAATACATTACGGGAACACGGCTATGCCCTCAAGGAATTCAACACGGAAGAGGTCAAGTCTCAGACTTTTAAGTCTCAGACTTTCAATGCCCAAGCTTCGACCTCACCAGCGCTGCCGCTGCGCTACATCCTCGACCAAGCTGATGATTCCAACCTGGTCTTCATAACCTTATTTGTGGAGGACCAATCCATCACGCGTCCATACAGGATTCAGAATGACTCACTCACACCAGCTGGGAATTGGGTACGTAAGGAGTAAGACCGATGGTCACACCAATGGCAACAGGAGCTGACCCAATGGCACCGGACGTCTCACCAGGAGCCGTGTCAAAGACGTTAGGCGTCCGCCGCGTTAATAACATGCCGGTAGTTATCCTTGCCGGCGTATTGGGAGCGTTCCTGCTTGTGATGGCTCTCGTTGCTGTTAATCGTGCTGCAAAGCAAAATACTGACTATGACCCAAAGGAAAAAGCCGGAAATACTGGAGTCTCTCTATTTGCTAAAGAAATCACAGGCGATCAAACGTCTGGACTGATCGAGCCAGCCAAGCTGCTTGCAATGCCGCCGAAAGCACAGGGCCCAATCCTGATTGAGCGCCCAGAGGGCCCTGAGGGCCCCACCCCATCGCCACCAACGTTAGAAAACGCCAAGCTCAATCAACCCGCCAATGATGACGAGGCAAACCGCATCCGCATGATGAAGTTTCAAATGCTGGAAGAGGCCGTGAAGGCTAAAACAGGGGTGCAAATGACCGCACCGCATCCTTCCGGCTCGACGTCTCCTGGACTCACCAGCACGCCGCGGACCCGTGATGAAATGCTGGCTCACCTTGCGGCCGTACGGCAACAGATCGATGCGGTGCAAAATGAAGATCCGACAGGGGCTTATCAAACGCGCCTGGCGCAAATTCGCAGCATGATCGGCGAGGGCGGGGAATCGACTGTCAAGACTTCGGCTGCTCGCGGCAAAAACAGCTATACGCAGTTCGATCAAGTGGGAGAGGGTGATCGTTGGAAACTTGACTCTCAACTCGAAGCGCCACACTCGCCCTATGAGTTGCGTACCGGTTTTGTTGTGCCCGCCACGCTAATTTCCGGCATCAATTCAGATCTCCCAGGACAAATCATGGCACAGGTCGCACAAAACGTGTACGATACGCCGACGGGGAAATGGCTATTAATCCCACAAGGGTCACGACTCATTGGCACCTATTCGAATGACGTAGCTTATGGTCAAGCACGCGTTCTCGTTGCATGGCAGCGCATTGTTTTTCCGGATGGAAAAGCAATGGACATTGGCGCGATGCCAGGTACAGATAGCGCTGGTTATGCGGGCTTTAATGATCAGGTCAATAACCACTATTTCCGTCTGTTTGGATCAGCCTTCCTTATGTCTGGAGTCATTGCCGGCATTACCTATAGCCAGCGTCAAAATCAAGCCACAAATGCCAACGGCGCACCCAGTGCCAGTAGTGCCCTCAGCGAAGCCCTTGGTCAACAGCTTGGCCAAGTCACTGCGCAATTGATTGCAAAGAATATGAATATTGCACCAACGCTGGAAATCCGCCCTGGATATCGTTTCAACGTCATTGTCACCAAAGATATGATCTTCCCAAAGCCGTACCGCTCATTTGACTATTAACAGGAGAAAAATATTCATGAAACAAAAACCCTCGCCTTCGCAAGGGCAGGCCTTTTTAGCTCTCAAAATGGCTCTTGTCGTGGCTCTGACTATAGAGTTTCTATCCATCCCTGTGCAGGCGACTCTTCCCGTCATCGACGCCGGGAACCTTGCGCAAAACGTAATGACGGCGATGGAATGCGTGAATCAAACGCAAAAACAAGTTGAGCAGTATAGAACCCAGCTCCAGCAGTATGAAAACATGATCAAGAATACGCTACAGCCAGAGTCCTATATCTGGGATCAGGCGCAATCCACAATCGATGCGTTGGTGAATGCGGTCGATACGCTGAATACTTACAAAAGAGAGCTTGGGAGCATCGATGCCTATCTTGGAAAATTCCAGGACGTTGCCTATTATCGCAGGTCTCCATGCTTCTCATCCACTGGCTGCTCAGACACCGAATATGCTGCGATGGCCGAAAATCGAAGGCTCGCCTCCCAGTCGCAGAAGAAGGCCAATGATGCGGTGCTTAAGGTCCTTGATCAACAGCAAACCACCCTGCGCAAGGATGGCATGGCTTTGCAACATCTGCAATCTCGTGCACAAGGCGCAAAAGGCCAGATGCAGGCCATAGGTTACGCCAACCAGCTTGCGAGTCAACAGATCCACCAGCTTTTGCAGATTCGTGGCCTATTGATCGCACAGCAAAACGCAATTACGATGCAAATGCAGGCACAGAATGACCGCACTGCCCTAGAAGTTGCTTCTTCTGAACAATTTCTCAAAAGCAACTATCGTGCCAGTCCACAGCGCTCTTGGTAAGGAGGATTTCATGAAAGCAAATAAAACTCTGATCTTAACGGCTACAGTCTTAACTGCACCCCTCGCAGTTTTGATGACTGGCTGCGATAATACGTCAGAAAAACAAGCAGAAGAACAAGCAGAAGAACAAATAATCCCGGAAGTCAATGAAGAAAATTGCAAGCCCAAGAATATCGACAAAATAAAGAACAAGGAAATGCAGCAGGAATTTTCGAACAGGTGCTTCCTCCGTAATAACTTTAAACCAAGCCCTAAGCGCGAATGGTGACGTGCTGACGATGAGAATTCTAGACAGTCTAAAAATAGCATTTCCGTTATTTGTCTTGTCTGTGTTCTTTACGTTCGATGCAAATGCTAGCATCGACAATGCCGGCGTATTTGATAACGTTCTTAATCGCTATTCGATGGCTGCTCATTCATGGGCTAATGTTATTACCCATGCTGCAAGTTGGCTGTTCTGGACTCTTGTTGTGATTTCGATGGTCTGGACATTTGGCATGATGGCCTTGCGTAAGGCCGATATTGGCGAGTTCTTTGCAGAGTTCGTCCGCTTCACGATTTTTACGGGTTTTTTCTGGTGGCTTCTGATAAACGGCCCTCAGTTCGCATCCTCGATCTATATGTCGCTGCAACAACTTGCCAGCAATGCGACGGGCCTTGGTCATCAGCTATCCCCCTCCGGTATTGTGGATATTGGTTTTTTCATCTTCGAGAAAGTGATAAAACAGTCGTCACTATGGTCACCAATGAATAGCCTGGCTGGCATCCTTATGGCCGTAGCCATCCTTGTCATCTTGTCTTTGGTTGGCGTCAACATGCTTCTTCTCTTGGCGTCTGGTTGGGTACTCGCTTATGGTGGTGTGTTTTTCTTAGGATTCGGCGGCTCGCGGTGGACGTCAGACATGGCGATCAATTACTACAAAGTTGTCTTGGGCGTGGCCGCTCAGCTCATGGCCATGGTGCTTCTCGTTGGGATCGGCAAAACGTTCCTCGATGACTACTATACTCACATGAATAATAAGATAAGCCTTAGTGAAATGGGTGTGATGCTTATTGTCGTCATCATCCTGTTAGCCCTGGTCAATAAAGTTCCACCGCTCATTTCCGGGATTATCACGGGTGCAAGTATTGGTGGTGCTGGCATTGGTAGTTTTGGTGCAGGTGCTGCACTCGGCGCATCTCACATGGCAAGCGCTGCCCTATCTACAGGTGGTGCTGCCATTGCAAGCGGTGCAGCCTCAATGGTGGGTGCTTCCTCAGCAATCATGGCAGCTTTCTCAAAAGCCAGTGAAAACGTGTCAGCAGGGACGGACGTTCTTTCAAGCTTTGGAGGAAGTGGCCTTATCCAAGGCGGTGAGAGCCATACCAACAATACACCGTTCGCACAGGCAGCTGGCCTCACTGGCAGCTCGTCATTTGGTATGTCCAGCTCAGTCGGTTTATCCAGCTCGAAGGGAGGCAGTAAATCAGAAGGGGGTAATTTTAAAGAAAAAGCCGACAAGGGGGATAACTTCGAGCAGCAAGGCAAATCTGGCAACGCAGATTTCGGTTTTCTGGCATCAACTGCAAAGGCTGTTGGTACTGCTGGTCGGATCACAGCTGACGCCGGCATGAACATGGCGAAAGGCACTGCTGAGGTTGCCAAAGACAAGATGGCCAGCATTAAGGAAGCGGCAATGGAACGCATTGCTGAAACTACGGGTGGTATGATTGCTACCGCTATCAGGGGGAAGGAGAACAGTGCCGCCGAAACGGACATAGACATGCCGCAGCAGTCAGCTGAATCGGCAGATCTAACCTTCGACGAAAACAGCCTGGCCTCGGCAGATTTCATCTCTGTCGATCCAGAGTCAGAAGTCGCGGCCTTCCGCGATCGTGATAATGAAACACTTGAGAAAAAGTCACCATGAAGAAGAAACTATTTATCCCATTCCAGGGGGTAAAGTGCGTCCTAATAAAAACTTCCCTTCCTGTACCTTCCTGTTTGAGTTAAGCAGAAATATTCTCTCTCCTATTCTCCTTTAATGCTGTTAAGTTTGGAATAAATTTTTATTATTTTGAAGAGCGATTTGTTGTATTTGATCTAAGGTTAAGGTTTTTTAGCATTTACTGCCGGAATAAATATGAGAAACAGGAACAAAAACGTACCCCACAATGCCCAGACAAGTGAATTAATTTCCATGACCCCTGTAAATTTATTATTTTTATAATCGCTTTCATTCGAGCAACCTTAAGAAAAGTATACGGTATTCACTACCCCTTGTCATTTGGAAAAAACATTTGGAAAAAACCCTTAGACACGCATAACATAAGCACGATAGAAGGTACGCGACAAAAAGCTGCATATATCTTATGAAGCACAAGAAGAATTATTCGTACTATGGAGATTAAATATGTCCCTTTTTCCCTCTTTAAAGAAAAGATTGTTGTTTGTTCTCTTTTTGTTTTTAACCTTTTGCGGTAGTGTGGTTGCATGGTGGTTAATACCAAAAAATAACGTTATTAAAGTTTCGAAGCCCCTCCAAGAGACTTTTCTAAATGCAAAAAATAGATCTCTTTTTAATTTGATAAAATTAGCAGAACAAGGGAATTCGGAAGCCCAAAATAATTTGGGGCTAATGTATATTGAAGGTCAGAGGTTCCCACAAGATTATAATAAAGCCATTGAATACTTTAAAAAAGCAGCAGAGCAAGGGAATTCAGAAGCCCAAAGTAATCTGGGGCTAATGTATATTGAAGGTCAGGGACTCCCACAAGATTACAGCAAAGCTGTTGAGTACTTTAAGAAAGCAGCAGAACAAGGAAACGCAGATGCTCAATATAATCTAGGCCTCGTATATCTAAATGGTGTTGGGGCCGAAAAGGATTATAAGAAAGCTCTAGATTGGTTTACAAAGGCTGCAAATCAAGGGAGTGCAGAAGCCCAGAATAACCTGGCTATCATGTATGATAAAGGAATGGGAGTTGCAAAAGATATTAAGAAAGCCATTGAGCTCTATACAAAAGCTGCGAATCAAGGACACGTTCATGCTGAATCCAACCTTGGACAGATATACGCTGAAGGTAAAGAGATTTCCCAAGATTACAAAAAAGCTGTTGAGTGCTTTGAAAAAGCAGCGATAAAAGGACTTGCGGAAGCTCAATATAATCTTGGAGTTTTTTATATCAACGGAATAGGCGTTGCGAAAGATGATACAAAAGCCTTTGAATGGCTTCAAAAAGCTGCAAATCAAGGCTTTGCGCCTGCTCAGCATAATCTCGCGGCAATGTATGTCGTGGGCAAGGGTGTCCCAAAAGATAATAAGAAAGCACTAGAATGGTTCCAAAAAGCTGCAGATCGAGGATTAACAGAAGCTAAAGAGGCGATCTTAAAAATACAGCAAAATTAAGAGTGCTTCTCCAATATAGATAATTTGGCGTTTTATGAACCTCTTCAGTATAGCTTTCTAGATATGAAAAGAAGACAAAAAATTTGTGCATATAGGAAAAAATATCCAATCTCTTTTGCCAAGAAAATAATTAAAGGAATTATTTTTTTTGTCTTTTCAATTGCTTTCTTGTTTTCCGCGACTATTGGTAGTGCAAATGTGAACAGCGATTCAGAAAAAGGAAAGGAAGCTGAACAAAAAAAAGGGCAGGAAGATAAGAAAGAAGAAAAAGGAAAAGAAAAAGAAGATAAAAAAGAAGAGCCCCCAAAAATTGGCAATTTTACATTGCCAACTTCCCAGCAGCCAGGGCCTTTAGTAAGCTTTGGCCAAAATATTATCGATAAAGATCAAAAACAATTATTTTTGTTTGCAGACGATTTTAGTGGGATTAAAAAGCATACCGTTGATATAATCCCCGCCATCTTGTATGGGGTTACGGATAATGTCTCTGTTTTTTTTAATGTACCTATAGCAGCAAGCTACAAAGAGGGTAAAAGTCGTTCTTCGGGACTGGAAGATATATTCTTACAACTCGAGTATGCTTTTTATACGAACAAGACTTCTAAGCTTATCGATCAAGCGACTCTTGTTGCAAATGCCACTTTCCCAACAGGTTCTACGAAAAAGCAGCCTCCTACAGGTTTTGGTTCATCAAGCTTTTTTTTAGGGGGTACCTTTTGCCGTATGTATACAGACTGGTTTGGATTCACGTCTTATGGGGTTGTGTTAACAACACCACGTGATAGTACAAAATTCGGTAATGAATTTCTTTATCAAGCTGGATTTGGCAGAAACATTCTATATATAAATTCTGAATTGATTTTTGCGTGGATGATAGAAGCTGATGGCTTGTATTCAGAAAAAAATAAAATAAAGGGTATAACGGATCCTAATTCAGGGGGAAATATTGTATATGTGACTCCTTCGTTGTGGATTTCCTCAAAAAAGATAATTGCACAGTTGGGGTTTGGGCTGCCAGCTACCCAACATTTATTTGGAAACCAAAAAAGAAATAATTATTTATTGGTTGCAAATTTTGGGTGGACTTTTTAAATTAAGATTATGATGAAACTTCGCGTGGTTATAAAGAAAATATATTGCTTATTTTATAGTTCAGTATTCAAAAGGAGATTTTCTATGTATAACGTTGCTAAGATATATTTTCTTCGAAAATATGTGGGTTTATTTATTGCTAAAAATTTAGGTAAGAGATTGTTTATCTTGTTTTTCTTCTTCATGCTTCAACACTATTCAGTTGGTTACGCTATGCAAGAAACAGACGAATCGGTGGAACAACAAAGCACTAGAAGATCAGTTGTAAAAAACAGAGGAGAAGATTTAAGTACCCTCTCACAAGAAGATGAAGAAGTTGTACCTTTGTTTCCTGTTACTAGAGAAAGAAATAAAAGCTGGAAACAAAGTTGGTTTGTCAAAAATGTTATTGTGGAATTTCCAATTATTGGAGACTTTTTTCACTACGATTTAAGTGCTTCAGATACGATAAAAAGAGCAGGAAAATCAACCTCTATGTTGTTGGGTGGTAGCGTCGGAATGATGTTGGATTTCATTCCGGTGCCAAATGATGATAATATGGCGGCTCACATAACGAAAGGCTCCATTAACATGGCTATCGGTATGTGGATTGCAGTTACTACCTACAATACAGTTCTGAGTTTAGGTAATATTGTTTATCAGTGTTTTTCAACTCCTCATCAATCTTCTCAAGATACGCAGACGTTGTAGAAAACAAATAAGTGGCCGCTATTTTGGGGGGAACTACTTAATCAGGTGAAAAGTTCATTAGGGTTAATTTTTTGGAGATGAGAGCTTGTTGCCTGTTGAATAACGGCAGTTATTTTATTGATATTAAAGTATTTTTAAATATTAAAATTCTCTGCATATCTGAACAAAAACGGCCATGAGGGATTAAGAGCCCTCTTAATTGACATAATCATATGACTACACTCTTCGTTCCTGTGGGATTGTTTATAGATTTTCCGTCCTTTTCAAGATTGTGGATATTCCATTGCTTCCATAAAAGATAGACCGCTGGAATGACGACTAACGAGAGCAGCGTGACGCTAACCACTCCCCCAATCATCGGTGCTGCAATTCGACGCATGACTTCAGATCCTGTACCGCCTAGCAGCATTATAGGTAATAAACCCCCGATAATGGCAAAAACAGTCATCATGATGGGCCTTAAGCGGAGTAGAGCTCCTTCAATTACAACGTTGTGCATGTCTTCCTTCGTAAGATGTCGTTTTTCTTGCTCAGCTAGTTGTCGGTGGGTTAGTTTCCTCAACAGCCTTGACACTACTGGTGTTTCCTGTGCTGTATGGGTACTTTTTTAAAAATAATAGAAACAATTCATCATAACGCTATTAAAATTTTGGGTTTATAATTTCGGCAAACATTTCAGTATGAATGTGATGTGATCTAAGTCCATAAACTTGCCTCCTTTTTTGAATTCAGCATACTACTTAGGGTATCAACGATCCTGAAAAAATTTCAGGACTTTTTTACAAATCATGAGTAAGAGTTAGAAGGGGTATGCTGCAGAATTTTTTCGCATATCTAGAAAGAAAACCTTCTTGTAATTCTAAGAAAAAGCGTTATTATGCTTTTATTCGCACATAGTATTTAAGGCAATAAAGAAAAGGAATCATATATGATATATCACTCTACACGCCACTTTTTTAAAAGAAGACATAATGAGCTTTTTCAAGGAAGGGTAGAGAGATGATACATAAACAAAATAAGCAAATACCAATTATGAAAATTGCTGTAGTTTTAATAATTGCACTCTTCTCATTTCAATCTCCTTCTCTTTGTATGACGGATGACGATTTTTCAGGTATTGAAGAAAGAAAAGGACAATTATGTAAAAAGAAAAACAGTGAAAATTGTACAGATAGTTGTGAACGTAAAGGAAGCAACATCTGGTATGCTGGAGGGTGCTGTCAAGGAGCATGCACACAGGTAAACTCACTCTCTGCCAATCAAGGAAAATTCGATGAAGAAATAAGCGGGTTTGAATTATTCAGCTCAAGTTTCTTTAGGGGAGCAGCTTATAGTTTGATTCCCGAAGTTTTTAGAGACGCTCTAGACTCTAGAGGATATTATCGAGCTTCTAACGTCGTAGCAACGATAATCCAAGGTGGAATGATTTATTATAATTCCTCTTATGTACCAGCCATAACGGGAATGGTTGTAAGAACTGGCTTTAGCAAACTAGGTTTTTCAGATCAAGTCTCAACCAATGTTGGAGTCACAGTGGCTATTGCTGCAAGTCTTTCTCAGAAGTTAATCTTCAGTCAAGAAGCTGTGCTTGATTCTATGATAGATGTTGCTATTGGTGTGTCTGGTAGTTTTTCAGGAAGCTATCTTGCTCTTAAAGCAAAGTCTTGGGTTTATAATCTTTGTGGGTATAACAATTCTACCGTGTGTGAGAAAGCTATTGTGCGATCTGAGTCGAATTGAGTGTTGTATTACGCTAGATTATTTGAAATGCTCTTGCCGAAGTTGACCATCTGAGTGGAAGAAAACATTTAAGCATTTTTTCGCTCTCCTGATTCGTTCTTTTTGTCTATATTATATATACCCTGTGCCTTTTTCCTGATTTCCCATATTTTCCAACATTTTCTGAGGTAGTTGCGGTAGGAATATAAAAAGTTGTTTTATTCATAATATTTCTTTGCCAGGTTATTTCATAATGTGAATTTTTATTCGTGTAATATTCCCCTTTGCTTCCACAAAAGATAGACCGCTGGAATAACGACCAATGAGAGCAGCGTGACGCTGACCATTCCTCCTATCATCGGTGCTGCAATACGGCGCATAACTTCAGAGCCTGTCCCACCTAAAAGCATGATGGGGAGTAAACCCCCGATAATGGCAAAAACCGTCATCATGATGGGTCTTAGGCGGAGTAGCGCCCCTTCAATCACAACGTTACGCATATCTTCTTTCGTAAGAGGTCGGCTTTCTTGTTCGGCCTGTTGTTGGTGTTTTGTGAGTGCTTGATTGAGATAGACGAGCATAATGACGCCTATCTCAGCCGCAACCCCAGCCAGGGCGATAAAGCCTACACCAACAGCTACGGATAAGTCGTAGCCTAAGAGATACAACAGCCAGATACCGCCGACTAAAGCTAAGGGTAAGGTCCCTAAAATAATAATCACTTCTCCAAATCGCCGAAAATTGAGGTAAAGGAGCAGGAAAATAATGGCTAATGTTAGTGGTGCTACCAATGTTAAGCGTTCTTTGGCACGTTCTAAATATTCATATTGTCCAGACCACATTAAAGAATAACCCGCAGGTAACTTAATGTCTCGTTTAACGACACGTTGTGCATCCTGGACGTACGTATTTAAGTCACGTCCTGCAATATCCACAAACACCCAGCCATTTAGGCGCGCATTTTCACTTCGGATCATGTCAGGGCCTTCGGTGATGTACACCCGTGCGACTTCATTTAAAGGGATGGTTGCGCCACTCTGCGTCATAAGAGGGAGGGCTTTTAGTTTTTCAAGGGAGTCGCGAATATCTCTCGGATAACGAAGATTGATAGGGTAACGCTCCCTGCCTTCTACTGTTTGAGAAATATTCATTCCCCCCACCGCTGTTTCGACGATATCTTGAATATCTTCGATATTTAAGCCATACCGTGCGGCTTCAAGCCTATTGATATCGATTTGGACATAGCGAGCACTCGCCACACGTTCCGCATAAACGGATGTTGTACCAGGAACTTGCTTAAGCACTTTTTCCAACTGCTGACCAATTTCTTGAATCGTTTTTAAATCAGGACCCGCAACTTTTATTCCGACAGGCGTTTTAATACCTGTTGCCAACATATCAATACGGGTACGAATCGGCATGACCCACGCATTCGATAAACCAGGCAATTTGACTCGTGATTCTAATTCCGCACGTAACTTTTTCATGGTCATACCCGAACGCCATTCACTCTTCGGTTTGAATTGGATCGTGGTTTCGATCATGGAAAGAGGTGCTGGGTCAGTAGCCGTCTCAGCTCGGCCGATTTTGCCAAAGACACTTTTCACTTCAGGGAAACTTTTAATGAGCTTATCGGTTTGCTGCAAAAGTTGCTGGGCCTTACCAACAGCAATACTTGGGAAAGTAGTGGGCATATACAAAAGATCGCCCTCATCTAGCTCAGGCATGAATTCACCTCCTAATCGCGATAGAGGCAAATACCCTATAAGAACAACCAAAATAGCAATGGCAAGGACGATTTTTGGAGCCTTTAATATTGTTTGAATGACAGGGTAATAGATGGCGTAAAGCAGACGATTTAATGGGTTTTGTTGCTCAGGCCTGATTCTCCCGCGAATGAAATACCCCATCAAGACGGGTACAAGCGTAATTGAAAGACCTGCGGCAGCGGCCATCGCATAGGTTTTTGTGTAAGCGAGAGGGGCAAAAAGTCGCCCTTCTTGGGCTTGCAGCGCAAAAATAGGCAAAAAACTAAAGGTGATAATTAACAACGAAAAAAATAAGGGAGGCCCAACTTCAAGCGCTGCTTGTTGTATGACCTCCCAACGGTTTTCTTCTGTAATTGTATTATGTTCGAAGTGCTTGTGGGTATTTTCAATCATGACAATGGCAGCATCAACCATTGCTCCAATGGCAATCGCGATCCCCCCTAATGACATGATATTAGCGTTAATGCCCTGGAGATGCATCACAATCAAAGCTATCAAAATACCAATAGGCAAACTGATAATAATGACCAGCGAAGATCGAAAATGAAATAGAAAGGCGATACAAATAAGAGAGACAACAATAAATTCTTCAATCAACTTGTTCCTTAATGTATTAATCGCTCGTTGGATTAAACTGGAACGGTCATACGTTTCGATGATTTCTACCCCGGGGGGCAAACTCGATTTGAGTTGAGCAAGTTTTTCTTTGATACCCGCAATCGTTTGCATGGCGTTTTGCCCATAACGCATCACGATAATGCCGCCCACGACTTCTCCTTCGCCGTTCAATTCAGCAATTCCCCGGCGCATTTCAGGACCGAGCTGGACAATTGCGACATCTCTTAAAAGAATAGGGACTCCATTCTTACCTAATCCAACGGGAACGTGTTCAATATCTTGGATGGATTTCAGATAGCCTCCTGCCCTTACGATATGTTCTGCTTCACCCATTTCAATGGCAGAACCCCCTGCCTCGCGATTACCGCGTTGAACGGCTCGTTTAACTTGATCGAGTGTCAAGCCGTAAGCGCGTAATTGGTTAGGATTTAAAGTGATTTGATACTGGCGTACCATGCCCCCTACAGTAGCAATTTCAGCCACACCAGGCACTTTTTGGAGTTCATACTTAAGAAACCAATTTTGTAGACTCGTCAATTGGGATAAATCATGTTTACCCGTGCGATCAACCAATGCATATTCATAAACCCACCCCACACCTGTGGCATCTGGTCCTAAGGCTGTACGTGCGCCTTGCGGTAATCGACCGGTAATTTGACTTAAGTATTCCAAGACGCGCGAACGGGCCCAATAGAGGTCCGTTCCATCTTTAAAAATGATGTATACATAGGAAACGCCAAAACCCGATTCCCCACGCACCGTGATAGCCCCTGGCACGGCTAACATAGCGGTCGCGAGCGGATATGTGACCTGATCTTCCACGACTTGCGGTGCCTGTCCAGGAAAATCCGTTTTAATAATGACTTGAACATCGGATAAATCAGGCAGGGCATCCACAGCCATATTTTTAAGGGTGTATATTCCCCATAGGACTAATAATACCGTAGCTAACAGTACTAAAAACCGATTTTGTATTGACCAGCGAATAATCCCAGCAATCATCAATCAGCTTTCTCAATATGGGTAATGACCATTTGATTATCCTTATTTTTCTCTAAATGAAAATTTATTGTTGAGCCTACTTCCAATTGGCTAATGTCCGTTTTCTCAGGAACCGTAAACGTCATCGTCATAGCTGGCCAATCAATAGCTTTTATGGCATCGTGTTTAATCGTAAGCCGATGATTCCTAAGGTCGATAGCCTTAATTGTTCCGTGTCCGATAATAACGTTAGATTTTCCATTTACTGGAGAAGCATTGCCCCCTTTTTGAGCTTCTAACCGTTGGAAACTTGACTTTAAGTTTGATTCTGAATCTATGAGAAATTGTCCAGAAATAACCACTTGTTCTCCGGTAGTTAACCCAGATAAAATTTCTACTTGGTCCCCAGATTCTATCCCTATTGTAACGGGGCGCACGTCAAAGCGTCCATCTCCTAGGGAGATAACGACATGATCCCCTTTACTCGTCCGAATAAGTGCCTCGGTGGGAATAGTAATTACATTAGGCTTGCTTTCCGTAAGTAACTTAATATTGGCATACATATTAGGCTTTAAAATGCCTTCTGGATTATCGAAACGAAATCTCACCTTAACTGTGCGCGTCACGGGGTCAACTTGTGGGTAAACATAGTCGACTTCTCCTTTCCACACCTTACCCGGAAAGGCAGGAAGTCGAGCCTCTGCCACTTCACCTACTTTCACCCAATTAGCTTGATCTTCATAAATTTGGGCGTCCATCCAAATACTGGAGAGATCCACTAAACTCATAATTTCAGTTTCAGGCAACACATGCGTTCCTTCTCGAACATTGAGTTTTGATATAATTCCATCTTGTAGTGCGTAAACATTAACGAGTTGATTGGCTTTGCGCGTTTGTTTTAATTGCTGAATCTGCTGGTCAGAAATGCGAAATGCTAATAGTTTTTTATAAGAAGCATCAATCAAATACTGATTTTTACTGTCTAACGCAATCAAATATTCTTCTTGCGCATTCACAAGCATGGGCGAATAAAGCTGCAAAAGGAGTTGGCCCTTCTTTACAGGTTCCTCAAGGGTCTTCGCTATAAGTTTTTCAATCCAACCCTCTGCATAGGAGTTGATATGACTAATTTTATTTTCATTAGGTTCAACGTACCCCACTGTTTCGATGTCCCTTGACAACGTCCCCTTGTGAACAAGTACCATACGCACGCCGAGATTGTTGACAACAGTAGGTGAAATATGAATAGCACCTGGGCTCTCTGTCGCTTTTGTTTCCTCAGGGTAGATAGGCACCAACTCCATTCCCATCCGTGACTTTCCAGGGCTTGGATAATGAATTTGAGGTTCCATCGAGTCGATCCAATAGAGAGGTTTCCTTTCAGCTTTTTCAATACCCATTGTAAAATGGCTCGAATAGCGCCCAATAATAATTCCTACGATAATAGCAGCTGTACCAATGATAAATACAAAGTTCTTCTTCATTCTGTCACTCCTTCCAGGTAAAATAAAGCTGCCCTTGCTTTAGCCCCCTCTGCTTTAATTTGCTGCTGCTCTAACTCGATTGTTAATTCGCGACTAAAAGCAAGAAGCACTGACGCTATTTCTACCGTAGCGCTTTGATAGGCGAATAAACTTGCTTTGGAATTTTGCTTGGCTTCAGGAACCAATTGTTTTTCATAAAGAGTCTCACGCTGGGCAAAACGTTGCCAAAAATCATACTGCGTTCTTAGATCTTTAAGTAAATCGCGATAATGAATTTGCCGATCGAGTTGAGCGGCTGTAAATTGACTGGAAGTGGCTTGAAAGTGTCGATCTTGGCGGTTGGGCGTAAAAATCGGTAAATCCATCGTGACACTTGCACTAATCATGTCACTACGGCGTCCGCCACAACACGAGAAGCGGCCTTGACGAATACCATAACCTGCATCAACCATTACACCTGGTTTGTATTGCTCGTTTGCTAAGGCGACCTCATTTCGGGCAACTTCGACATTCGCGGCATCCACTTTCAATAAAGGATGCTGATATAAGCAAGTTTCTAAAGTATCAAGAGGTAGGGGATTAGGCCATTGTGGCAAGCTATTTGATAAAGGACGATTCGCATCAGCTTTACCAATATAACGGCCTAGCTGAGCCCGCAGTACATCAATTTGTTGCTGAATTTGAATGACTTGGTCATCAAGGCGAGAAAGTTCTAATTGCGCTTGCGTAACATCCGATAGAGTTCCTTTTCCAGCACTATACAGTGATTCCGCCGCTTTTAACAATTGGCGGTATAAAGATTGATTCTCTCGAACAACATGGGCCGCTTGTGTCCAATAATAAAGGTTAAGCCAGATTTCGCGCACAGTACGTACTAAAAAAACCTTTTGATCTTCGAATTTTCTTTTTTCTGCGTTTGATTTTTCTTGAGTTTGTTTTGATTTTATGGCCAGTGTGTCTCCAGGTGGAAAAGATTGCTGCACGCCTATTTCGACCATTGTCATATCATCTTGGGTAAAGCTGAACGAATTGGCGGGAACATTTACTGCACCTGTCACAAGTTTCGGATCGGGTAATTGACCATCTGCAATAGCTTGTTGAGCAAAGGCTTCGCTGGTAGCTTCTAAACGCTGCAATTCTGGAGCGTTAGCAATCGTAATACGTTCCACTTCAGGTAGCGTGAGCGGCACCGGTTCTGCCACCAGAGCTTTGCTTACTCCAAACAACAAGATGTAAAGGATAGAATTAATCTTGGTTATTTTCCTCCCTAACATCTATATCCCTTATGTACCTATTTTTTGTTTTTGGGGTACTTTTCTAGCATTTATTCTAGCTTTGATATCAAAATCTTATCATGCGTACTCTACGTATACAACCAGCAACCGAGGCAAATTATGCGTACAATACGTTATTGAAGAAAATGGCAACTGTAATTATCCAATTTTCTTCACCAATTGCGGCCTATGCTGCTTCTGTTCGAGCTTCTTCAAGTTTTTCTGCTGGCTTTTATCGCTTATTATCTTGTTCATAGCTGCACCAACTTGACGCTGGACAGCTTCTTTGCCCAGCTTGCTCTTGACTGCGAGATCGTTAAAATCAGTAAACTCCTTTGAGCTCAATGCTTGTTCGCCAGGTGCAAAAACAGGGAAAATCGCCTTACCACCCACAGCTTTTGCTGCTTCCTCAGCCTTGATGCGACCGGGGTTAATTCCTCGAGTCGCTTCCAAGTGCCGATCATCATCACCTGCAATAATGATAGGCTTCTCAGGGAATTTCTCATGCAGAGCGCTGGCAACAGAGAGTAAATTGCCCGCGTCCAATGCTGCAACAGTGGGCTGGCCAAGCGCCTCGGCCAAGCTGGCAGCGGTGGCATAGCCTTCCGCGATCACCAGCGTCGACGCAGAAGCTACAGCCTGCATGCCGCCAACAGGATGGAAGCATCCTTCCTTCCGGCTGTCCTTGGCAAATCGCTTGGTGTTGTCCTCTTGGATGGTCTGCATTGACCACTGCTTGCCATCTACATCGAAGATGGGGATGTAAGTTTTCAGGCCATCCTTGTCGGTGAGTGCGCCTGGATGGGCTTGAATGCCCTTAGCTTGCAAGTACGAGGTCGGTTTGACAATGGGCACCAAGTTGTCCATTTGTTGATTTACACGCTGCGTCGCAGCGTGTTGCAGAAGATCTTTCTCAGCCGCACGTTCGGACAACTTTGTAGCCGCTTTAGCTCTCAGCTTCGCTTTCTCCTGTGGATCAAGAGAATAGCCCTTAAATTTCCACTTTATGTCACGACCCGTGCGATTGTTCTTAATGTAGCCAGCTGGGTGACCGTTGAGATGCCCCACGTAGAAGCCAGCTCGCTCGCCCTTCTTATCTCCCTCGACGCCAATCCGGTGTTTCTTGCCATCCATGATGGGATGTTCACCGGTCACTTGACAGTCAAGCAAACGTAGTGCCTCAACAAACTCTTCCCTTGGCGTCATGGCAGGTTCTTGCTGGCAGGACACGTTGTTAGGCTTCCATTGTTCAAGTTTCTCTATGTCTGCCTTGGGACCGATAGTCCAGGATTTCGCAACTGTATCCCATAAGGCACCAGCAGCTTTGGCCGCACCACGTTCGTCATAGGGCACAGCCAAATAAACAGGCTCCTGGGTGGTTTTCTGACCGTGAGGCTGAAGTTGAGGTGTCTGAGCTTCGACGCCCACTGCTCCTTGCGCCCATTTTGCAAAAGGAGCAACATCAATATCTTGCGGCACATACCAGGACTGTTGTTGACGATCCCAACGTGCTCCCAGGCCTTTGGCTTCGTCCTTTTCCTCATACGGAACAGTGATATACTGCTGTTCGTGCAGCTTGTGGTTTACGATGGGGCTCTGCGAGTCAGCATCAATTTTTTGTGATTGCAAGCTCGTCCTGTTCACTTGATCTTGCTCAGGCTGAGCCTGCTGAACTTGCTTTTGCTCGAAAGCCAGCACAGAGTCATGGATTTTTTCAGCCTCAGATGATGCCCGAAAAATTTCCAATGGATCATCCTGGAGAATCTTGATCCAAGAACCGACGTAAGCCGTGTGCTGTTTTGGATCGTGACCAATGCCAAGCGCGTCACCCAGGATCATCGAGGCAATTTCGGCGCGAAGTTCTTCCTTGGCATAACCCTCACTTCCGAACGGGTGCACCTGGTCACGATTAAGACGCGATGGGTGCCCCGTCCAATGCCCCAACTCGTGCAAGGCCGTTGCGTAATAATTGTCGTTGCTTGGGAACTGGCCTTTGTCGGGAAGGTGAATGCTATCTGTCTCACGCTGATAGAAGGCGTGATTATTCTCGCCATGATGGATGAGGGTAGCCCCAGACGTATTCAAGATGTTCGCGGCACGGTCGTTGATCTGTTCCGTCTGTGCCTTCTGCTGAATGGGTGGTAAACCGTCAATCTGCTCGCCATTGAACACGGTTGCAAAGAATACGCGGGGCCGTTCAAGCCTTACAGTTTCTTTAACCCTATGGCCTTTTGCATCGAGAACGGGCTTACCCTTGTCATCGAGTTTGTCTTGCTCTTCGCTGAATTTCCAGTATTGAACCGGCGTGCCTTTCTCTCCTTCACGCACCTGGGCACCTAGGGCAGTCGCTTGCTTGTACGTCATCCAGCGTGAATCGCTCAGGCTAAACCTGTGACCTTGTGCCATCAAGTGAATGGCGTTAATGCCTTTGTACCTTTTGCCAGTGGCTGGATTCATTGGCAGACACGAATTGGGTTCCCCTGGCTCTAATTTTTTTTGCCAAGGTGCTGTGCCAGCCTTAAGCTGATCGATCAACTTCTCGGCGACAATTTCATGAAATGGTTTCTGTGGTTCCATCAAAGTCTCCTCTTAAATTATAAATGGTCCTCTGCGATTGAGAGAGTCACGCTTTCTCTTGTGTGTCATCAAGCAGAGCATCCATTAAGTCAGCATCGCTTTCCATCGCATCTTGTTCGCTTAAAGCGTCCTCCAAGAACGCACCCGCCTGGTCAGCCTCCTCGGGATCAAACTCAGCCTGATAACCGGGCGTCAATGCATCTTTCAACTTCTCAGCAACGACGTCTACCGCATTGGCTTGGTCGTCAAAGGCACTTTCTTCTTGAATAGTGACTTGTTTATTCATTATTTTACTCCTCTTTGTGTGTATGTTTAAGTAAAACTCTTATTTTTACTTCTGAATACTGACCACTGCGCACTGAACACTATAGTCAGGTCGACCTTTCAAATCTGGGTATGTTTGCTTACAGTTGGGAAAGTTACTGCATCCCCACCAAAAATGTCCTTTTTTCTTACTCGGCCGGCGTGCTAAACCACTGCAACAGACCATGCATTTGTGGAGTGCGGATGCTTCTGCTGTTTCCTTGTCACCAATAATAGTTACAGCACTACTATTGGCCTGCATGACTTGGTCGCGGATGAAAGCTTCTTGCTTTGCAATGAAGGACTCCAGCTCAGCGGTGCCCAGCTCTATCTCTTTCAACATGCGCTCAAAGAGGGCCGTAAGAACCGGGCTTTTTACGTCATCAGGAAGCGCGTCGATGACGCTACGGCCTAAGGGAGTGCTTATGATGTGCTTGCCTGTGAGTTCTAAAAACTTGCGCCGCTTCAATTCAGAAATGATCGAAGCGCGGGTTGCAGACGTGCCAATGCCATCGCCCGCACGCAGAAGCTTCTTATGCTCGGAATCATCGACGAATTGGTGAATGTTCTCCATCGCCCGCGTTAGCGTACCCTCAGTAAATCGTGCTGGTGGTTTGGTTTTTGTATCCTTTCGGGTGATCTCGATACAAGTTACGCTATCGCCTTGTTTCATGGTGGGAAGTTTTTGACGAGAACTCTCATCCCGCTCTTTTCCAGTATCCTCGTGAGCTTGTTCGAACACGTCGCACCAGCCGTTAGATGTAACAACCTTACCGCTCGCAGCAAATGTCTCGCCAGCAATATCGACATTGACCGTTGTGCTCATGTACTCGTGGTGGGGATAGAATTGTGCGAGGTAAGCACGGACGATCAGATCATAAATATTGCGCTCACGTGCACTCAATTTTGCTTTATCGCCCTTGTGCATTGTCGGTACGATGCCGTGGTGCGCCGTGATTTTTGTATCATCCCACGTCTTGGATTTGATACCTGGATCAGCCCCATCAACCAGGGAAGACAGTTCGGGATTCACGTGCTTTATGGCTTTTAGAACACTGGGTGCGTCTGCGTACTGTGATTCTGGTAGGTAAGCACAATCCGTGCGAGGGTAGGAGGTCAATTTATGAGTTTCGTAGAGGGCTTGGCACGTATTCAAAACGTCTTCAGCACTGTACCCGTATTTGTTCGAAGCTAGAACCGTAATATCTGACAACGCAAAAACGAGCGGTTGATTTTTCTTCTTGGGTTCTTGGATGTACACGGAAATGGTGCCTTGTTTGCCCTTGATTGTCTCAACAACTGCATTTGCAACAACCGTATCGACAAGGCGACCTTCACTATCAAGCCCGGCTTGATTCTCTTTTACTTTCCAAGCCGCAACAAACGTACCGCCCGGATGCTGAATTTCAGCCAGAAGAGTATGATACGGAGCCGGCTTAAAAGCCTCAATTTCCCGATCTCGTCTCACAACAAGGGCCAATGTTGGCGTCTGCACACGCCCCACAGTCAATAGAGCCTGCGAACCACCGCGCTGTGCCCGCAGCGTATAAGCACGACTGAGGTTCATCCCGATAAGCCAGTCGGCCCATTGGCGCCCTCTGGCAGCATTCGCCCAACCACGATAACGGCCATTTTCCGTTAAAGCGTCAAGACCACGCTTGATAGAAACGCTATCCTGCGCTGACACCCAAAAACGGCGCACTGGCTTAGTATTATGAAAGTGTTCCAAAATCTCATCAACCAGCAATTGACCCTCCCGATCAGGATCGCCCGCATTTACAATCTCTTTAGCTTCCTTGATGAGCTTGCCAATCAAGGCGAGCTGCTTCTTCGCCTCAATTTTCGGTCGGAGAATCCAATTTTTCGGAATGATGGGAAGTTCATCGACACGCCAGATCTTCTTGCCGTTAGTGTTGCGTGGCACGTTCTCATGAGTATATTCGTCTGGCTCAGCTTGTTCAAACATGTGCCCAAAGCACCAAGTTACTTTGTCAGTGGCGCACTGAATGAAACCATCACCTTTGCCAGTCTCGCCAAGCTCACCAGCAATGGCTCTTGCGACGGATGGTTTTTCAGCAATGAAAAGACGCATAATTTCCCCCCCCCCTACCAAGTCATAACTGGAAAGATCACGGTTTTGATGTGTGAACGGTCGATGGGGCCAAAGTAACGACCATCAAACGATGTCGCATTCACATCGGACATCAAAAGCAACTCCGTCTTGCTCAGCGCATAATGATCGACCGTGTAACACGGCAAAGGCCTCCCAATAGTGTCAGCCTTGATCGGTGTGCTGTGAGGCAGCAGCTTACCATTCACGTACACGCCTTTATCGTTGATGCTAACCACATCATTTTGAGCAGCTAAAACTCGTTTCATCATCAAACCGTACCCGCCAGGGCAGGTACCAGCTCCGATATAGTCCCGCGTCTTTGCTTCATCGAACACGCTATTTTGTGGTGGGCAAAATATGACGTAAGCACCCTTTTGTATTTTTTCAATCGGACTTGTCCAGTATAAACCGACAGGAATGCTCTTCGTCGTGTTGATACGCGCACCAGCAATGGTGAAAACAGCAATTAGCACCAAAATAACCGTACCAGCGACAGCAACACTGACCGTAATAGGTTTTAACATGCGATTCATAGCGTGATTCTCTCTTCTTGAATTTGAATGAGCTTATCGCTTGTCTTTGGTGCGGGAATCGCAGCACGTGCCTGAAATATCGGGTCTTTGAAATAAAGCGGCTGCTTGCCATAGATGGCCGGATAGCCGGCCATATAGATCACCATATCCCCTGCTGCCTCAATCTCGCCATTGGCATTCTTGCGAGGCCCTGGCATACGCAAGCATTCATCCGGGGTCAGCAAAGGACGTTGAACCTCTTGATAGGTACGCGATACCTGGCTCAGCATCGCAGCCGTCCGGCGGCCACTGGTTGTAATTTGTTCCTTGACGATAGTGGTCTGCCCCGTCAGCTTTGAGAGGTGTTCGGCTGTCTCGACGCGGTTGGGTGGATAAGCGTTCTGTATATGGCAGTTTGATGTAATACTTTCATCATGTCCGTAGCCCGTTTCGCGGCTCTTGAGTTGGTTAATGTCCTGACATATCAAGTAGCACTTGATCCCATATCCAGCGACAAAGGCCAACGATTCTTGTAAAACTTCGAGTTTTCCAAGGCTCGGGAACTCATCCAGCATCATGAGCAGCCGGTGTTTGTAGGAGGCAACAGGACGGCCGTTTTCAAAGTTCATCTTATCAGCTAAAAGACGTACGATCATGTTGACCATGACGCGCACCAGGGGTCGCAAGCGAGCCTTATCGTTGGGCTGTGTAACGATGTACAAACTTAACGGATCATCAAAGTTCATCAAATCTTTGATGCGAAACTCGGAAAAACTTACGTTTCTGGCAACAACCGGATCACGATACAAGGCCAAATAGGACTTGGCCGTTGACAGAACGGAGCCCGCTTCCTCTTCAGGACGATCCATCATGTCTCGGGCAGCATATCCAATGGCTGGATGGTTCTGACCATCTTCGTGGTCGTAGGTCGTCATCTCCACCCAAAGATCACTAATGTCACGATTAGGATCGGCCAACATGGCGTCCACAGATGGCAAGGTAGCCGGCGTTCCTTCATTTCTGGCCTTGTAAAGTGCATGTAGGATCACGCCCACCAAGAGGGCAAAAGCGGTCTTTTGCCAGTGAGAATCCAACCCTTTGCCATCTGGGTCAACAATGAGGGTGGCGAGATTTTGCACATCCCCCACCTCATTTTCGGACCCAAGACGGATTTCATCGAGAGGGTTCCAGCACACACCTCCAGTGCTGCTCGCTGGCTCGAAACGCAGAACTTTATTCTTGGCATGTTTCTGCCGCCAACCGGAGGTCAAGGCCCAAAGCTCGCCTTTCAGGTCGGTGATAACGCAGCTCGCCGCCCACGAAAGCAGCGTCGGCACAACCAAGCCAACGCCCTTGCCAGAACGCGTCGGCGCATAAGTAAGAACGTGCTCCGGACCATTATGCCGCAAATAGAAGAAATTGCCGTGTCTGTCTTCCCAACCACCAACATAGACACCAGTCGTTGTCAGCGCATTCTTATTAGTAACGACTTCAAACAGGGTACGCTTGAGGGGTAGCAGGCCGGCAGCCTGAATGTCCTCCTTTTCAGCCCAACGGGCTGAACCGTGCAAATACGCGTTCGCACGTGCTGTGTTTGCGGACACAACCTTGGCAACCGCTACACCCAACAAGCCCATGGTCGAGACCAAGAGGCCCATACTGCTAGCTCGCATAACTTCATCTGGGTAGAGGCTGTACCACTTGACTGACCATTGCAAGATTGACCAAGGTAGGTAGACATGAGCGATGTTCGCGCCAAGACTTGCCTGGTAATTGAACGTATGTGCAAAGAACTGTGTTGCGGATTGCAAGCCAGCACTCAACGATAGCACGCCAAGCATTGGCAGCAGCTTGTTTTCCTTCGATCTTGCAGAGCGGACTTTTGGTCCAACCGCATTATTCATTTTGATCTTCATTAACGCCTTCTTTTCGACTTTTTAATCGAACCCTTCGAGCTGCCAGCGACGGAATCGTCTCCGGTAGTATACCGGAAATGCTTTGGCCTACCGATACCCTTTAACCATTTCTGATTCATTCCTGGTTTAGAAATTCTCCGTCGCAGTGCATGATCTGGTTTTGTTCCTTGCTGCTCCACGTGATGAGGAACATCATGCGGCAATAGCACTTCACCTCTGTCGGGGATGCGAACCACATCGAGTTGGGACAACGTTCGCAAACGGTGTTGGCTTTGGGGCGGCGGGATTCGTCCAATGCGTTTAATGTTGGACTTTTGGGTGATGATTGAGTCAGCGTTATTTCTGCCGTCGGGGAGGCCAACTCGGGTAGCATCGTGCTTGGTAACGATGCTTGATTCAGCATGGCCAGTGCCGCGTCTAGTTCGTTCTCTATCGCATCCTCTATCGTGTTCGGATCGCTCATGTGTATTCTCCTTTTTCAAAAGCGTACATCGAATGTCTTGCCGTCGGCGTTCGAGGACCGGATCAGTAAAGGTGATGGGGTGTTGGGAATTAACAGCTGCGCGGATAATCTGCGCTTTAAATAAGGCAGTTCCGTTAACGGTGATACGGTTGCCATAGCGTTTTAGTGCCAAACGCAAGGCTTCTTGCAGCCCATCAAATGTGGCCTCACGAGAGACTTGTAGCTTATTACCATCGTCACGCACCGCGCTCATGCCGGCACGGAAAATAATTGTGCCTTTCTTGGTGATAGTGTCTATGACGGGTATAGGACCATGCCGAGGCTGACCTTCCCCCTGCACGGTGTTACCTTTGAGACACCGAGTCCCTTCACAGGCACGCAAGACTGCCAACGCCTCAACATTGCCCTGTATCGCTTCTTTCTGAAGCCAATCTGCCCAGGTACATCGCTTGTGGGTACCGTAAAGGTCCTGGCGTTCCTTTTGGTATTTCTTGCTAATTGTTTGAATCTCTGTGCGAAGAGCATAGCTTGCCTGTGCGTACAGCAGCTTCTTGACCGCTCTCCCTTCACCTATAACTTTGATGGTTGCCCGCCGCAAGCAGTTTGCCCGCTTGGCGGCCTTTATCTCACGATCCATATGACGTTGTATTTTCTTTAAGGCGACCTCCTGGCTCTCCCTTAAAGTTTGCTGTTCGATTTTATACTTAGCGTACAACGCACTCGTGTTGACACGTAAGCGTAGAGGCTCCTTCTGGTACTGTCTCCTCTTTTGCCCTTTTTGTTCAAGGAACGCCTCAAATGGACCCAGCCGAGTCTCCAGTTTTTGCTTAGAAAAGTCACGAGCGATTGTACTGGCTTTAACCATGGGTCCCTCATCAGCTTCTATCACGAAGCCATTTGCACGTTCCCGCAATTCAAGGCCATTTTTGTGCAATACTTCATGTAGCTCCTTCCAGGACTGCGCGCTTGAGAGTTCATTCAGGCACGTGCGTTTAATCCAACTGACCAGGCTTTCAAGTCCAGAATGTTTCTCCATATCGAGAGCTCGATTCTCAGAAATCCGATGGCAGAATGCATGATTTACCTGCTGTAAACCGTGCAGTTGCTCCAACTCCGTACAGAGATCTCCCAATGTTCGGTAGGCCTGGAAAGGTTCATGCATCGTATGTCTTGTGGGGTGTATCTTGTTGATAGCAATATGGATGTGCAAGTGATCGGTGTCGTGGTGGAGTGCACTTATCCGTTGATGCTCTCCATACCCAAGGCCGGTACAAAGGCGTTCCTCTATCTCTTTGAGGACGGACGCCGAAGGGTTCTCCCCTGCTGGAAACGCAACAAGTAGGTGATAGGTCTTATCGCCCGTAGCACGTGTGTTGATACGCTGTGTAGCCATAACATCCATAATCGCATCTTGAAGTGAGCTCGCCTCACAGTTTGTGATCTGGACTTGCCCCAGCCGCTCTGTCTTGTTTTGCGCATCCGTTATGTAAGTCACAAGATTAGCGAAGTCACTTTTGCGCAAGGAGCGGATGGGAATATGCTTGGCGATCAAAACACATACCCCGATATTTTAGCCGCTAAAATGTTCATTGTTTGACCCTTGGCTGTATGATGGACTTCATGACACGACTCATCTGATCTTGCGTTGTCTCGATCCTCCTCAGGAGCGCTCGTAGGGTGGGCTTACTAAAATGGGCTGTGCGTACATCATCGGTGAGCCAAAGCTTCAAAAGACCACCAAGACGGCCTAGATCGCTGTTGATGCGCACAAGTATGCAAACCTGCTCATAATCCACGATGCTCTTAATCTGATAACCCTGCCCCACGTCACGCAGGTAACGGGCGACACTCAGGCCAGCCTGCTTCGCTTGGCGCTCGATTGCATCTTTCTCTTCTGGAAATACAGGAACTCGCAGGCGATGCAACCGTCTTCGGCTCGTTTGTTTTTCGTCTTGATCCATCGTTCAGTCTCGCCTCGCAGAGCAAGATTCCCGTTGAGCGCGACCCGCGCGAATAAGGGACTGTGAAGTTGGCCAACTTCACCTATCTTGCCCGCTCTTCAGCATTCATTTTACCACGATTACTCACCCACGTTAGCCTCTTTTTCCCATGGTCCTTTCACTCTACTTATCAACGATTGACAGAAAAGCTTGTGATCCAGCCTCTAATAGGTAACAAACATGCGAGAAACCGTGAGGGAGTCGTGATATAATAAGGCGCTTATAAGGCATCAATGATGCTCTCAAGATAAAAAGAGGATTTAACCTTAATGCCGAAGGACTACAAAGAAGAATTAGCTGCGTGGATAAAGAAAGGGGAGGCTTCAAGTTCAAAGCGAGATAAGAACCTCATTACATTCTTAGCCGTACGCGCAGATGTGAAAGCAGCCCTTGAGGCTGGCTACACGCTTAAGATCATTTGGAAGCATTTGCACGGAAAGGGGAAAATTTTGTATAATTATGAAACCTTCCTTAAGTATGTCCGACACCATATCACGCAGGCGAAGGGGAACCATCCGGAACAAAAGGCAGGAGTCGTAACAAAACCACAGTCACCAGCACCCTTGCCTGGCTTTACCTTCAATCCAATACCAAAAAAAGAGGATTTATTCTAATGGCAAAGATTCATATGATTTTGCAAGGTAAAGGGGGTGTCGGCAAGTCGATGATTGCCTCTATGCTTGCCCAATACAAGGCAACGCACGGCCAGAAGCCTTTGTGCATCGATACAGACCCGGTCAATGCGACATTTAAGGGATACAAAGCTCTGAATGTGCGTCACCTCACCATCATGGATAATGATGAGATCAATTCGCGCAACTTCGATGCCCTCGTCGAGTTAATTGCATCTACTGAAAACGATGTCATCATTGATAATGGAGCGAGTTCATTCGTGCCTTTGTCACATTACATCATCAGTAACCAGGTACCGGCACTCCTTCAAGACATGGGCCACGAGCTGGTCATTCACACCATCATCACGGGTGGGCAAGCCCTTCCGGACACCACGAGTGGATTTGCCCAGCTTGCTAGCCAGTTTCCCATCGAATGCCTGTTCGTGGTTTGGCTGAACCCCTATTGGGGACCTATCGAGCACGAGGGAAAGGAATTCGAAAAAATGAAAGCCTACACGGACAATAAGAGCCGTATCTCTGCACTCATTCAGATTCCAGCCCTCAAAGCAGAAACTTATAGTCGAGACTTCGCAGACATGTTGCAATCTCGCCTAACTTTTGATGAAGCCCTGGCTATGAAATCCCTCACCATCATGACTAGGCAACGCCTCAAGATTATTCGAACACAACTTTTCGCTCAAATGAATAATGCGGTGGTACTGTGATGACGGATGATAAGCTGGAGGAAACGATCAAGGATATCTTTGCTAAGCACGGTATTGCCGTCAGCCGTGACGATCCCATCTTGATCCTGCAAACGATCAACGATCGGTTGATGAAAGACAGTGCGACCGCCCAGAAAGAGATCTTGGACCGCTTTAAAGAAGAGTTAGAAGCGATATCTTACCGTTGGGAGGATGATGCTAAGAACAAGGCAGAACGGACACTTAACGCGGCTCTGACGGCCAGTAAAGAGGCAATGGCAAAGGAGATGCGGGACGGTGCTCAAGCAGCAACTAAAGTGATGCGGTGCGAAGTCGAAGCCACTGTTGCACAGCTTGCCATTCCTATCCGGGAATCTCGTCGGATTGCTTTCATGAACCTGGTGGCTGCTAGCATGGTGGTCGGAGCAGCCGGTCTGGCTCTATGGGCTTCGATGTGAAGGTGCGCAGCGCGGTTAGAAAAAACTAATTCTCAACCAAAATATGTACCTTGAACATTTACTATCAATTGATTGTTTGATTCCTCTTTCATAAAAATTATGCGTACAATACGTTATTGAAGAAAATGACAACTATGAGGCGGATGTGCTAAGCAGTAGAAAAAGTAGAGACATCTAAAAGTGTGGGGTATGGAGGGAAAATCAAAAAATCTTTTACGACGGAATTTTTACCAGTAAGGTAAGTACAACTTTCCTGGCGTCACCATAAGAACCTGTCGTCATGGTTAAAAAGCTGGATAGTATAGCTCCAAAAAGAAGGAGCCCTATGAGCTATCCAAGCGACATAAAAGACACCCAACGGGAGTTAATAATAAAGATTATTTTAAATTTGGAAACTACAGAAACCGAGCTGTTTATAATAAAAGAGATCTTGTAAATGCTGTATTTTATTTAGTTAAAGGCTAACTCGTAGATGCCAATTTATTAATTTTATCACTAAATACCTGCGTGGTCTGTCTTAATTGCTCAATAGATAAGTTTACTAAAGGAATCATTGATGAGGGAACACGTTGCCCTAAAAGCTTGCAAATCCTATACAAACTTTGCCCACTTGAGACAAGGTGAGAAGCGTAGGTTTCTCGTAAGTCTGAGGGACGAAAACTCGTTAAGCTGGCTTTCTTACAGGTTGTTATCCAAGCTTTTTTAAATTCTTGTAGTAATTTTCCCGAGGCCATTTCTGGAAATAGGAAATCTGAATCACTTACTTTCTTCATGTTTTTAAGGTTTACAATTGCCTGACTAGATAAAGGAATGACCACGTCAAGTTTGATCTTTGTTTTGTTGCTTGGTTTAATCCAAATACCTTTTTCAAGATTGAATTGATCCCATTTCGCGTTGATAACTTCAGAGCGCCTTGAACCAGTTAATAGAAGCAGACGAATAACATTAGAGAAGTTTTGATTAGGGTATTCACCCAATACACTCCACAATCTTTGAATTTCTTCATCATTTAAGATACGAGGAAATCTCTGCTCTCGGGATTTTAGTGCCTTTTTTAAAGGATCAACTGGCGTGGTTTTGGTTATTGTAACAGTACCTTGGGTAAAATCGGTCTTCATATATGAATCTCCATTAGAGCGTATATTTTACATAAATTTTGTCTCTTGTAACTTTGCATATTCTTCATCTCTACTTTTAAAAGTTAAGGCTATCATCCCCAAAAGCGTGAATCAATTATAAAAACATTAAGAAAGGCATTTAAATTCTGATATTCCATTTACCGCTGGTATCTAAGAACCTGTTCTATAAGTAGAAAAATTTGCAAAGAAAGGCTTTAAGCTTTTCGTTAAGTCTATTAACTTTTCTTCTAATACCTCTAAGGCATTCTCAAGTTTCTTCTTATCCATGGCATCCTCCCTGCCTTATATGTCATGGATTTTTACTCTTTTCCTATTTTTACAACTGTAGTACTAAGTGCTGGAGAAGAAAGTGCTGATTATTATTGAAGAAAAATAGAGCTTGGAATATGAGGGCTCCTCGAGTTTAATCTCTTGAAGCCCTCGAAACCACTACGCTGGCTTAATCCACAACTACAACGACAGCCAAGAGTTTTTCAAGACCCTCTAGGAGATGTTTAGCCGTTGAGACAAACACTTCCAGCTGATCAAGGATCAAAAGCAAACGATTATCTCCCAACTCATGCCCTCTCACCAATGCTCGGAAAGCAAAGGTCTCAAGAGCTTGAATGACAAGTTTCAGTTGCTGAAAATCAAGGGATAACTGCTTGAAAAATTCTGACGATGCATGTAGCTTGGCGTTAGCCATGATATACTCCTTCTTATCAAGGGGTCGTTGTGGTTAGCTGTACGTGGGTGTTGAAAGCGCCCATGTGCAGCGTTAAGAAGTTTATCATGTTCATGTGCTTTGGCAAACAACTTTTTTCTCAGAAAAAAATTGACAGAAAAAATTTCAATATTGACGCAAATCAAACCTTAAGGTAATTCCTTTTTGCAAACAGCGAATGTATAAGATTATTTCGACTTTAAAAGGTAAAACTTATTGCCATATCCGATGATTCCTCTTTGGAAGATAAACTCAGTAAAGTTTTAAATAGTTCTATTCTATAGTTTCTCACACTTTAAAAATTCTTTTGGCCCCACTGGCCCCATTATGGCCCCATTATGGCCCCATTGGCCCCATTAGATTTTTTTTAATCTATAAATCGTCCCTCGACCCCTAACACCTTCAGCAACTAAGATATCTTTTAATTTTAATTCATTAAGTTCTCTTGATGCTGTTCTTTTTGAGACTCCAGCTATCGTTTGATAGTCAGAGTTGGAAATCGTTTCATGCTCCTTCGTATAAGCGACAGCTAAAAGTTGTCTCTCGGATAATCCCTTATTCCTAAGACGGTCTTCGGCAAGGACTTCTCTATGAAATGTGAGCCGAAAGCGTCCCGGTTCTGACGTAAAAGTTGGAAGGGGCATCCCTGCTGCTTCTAATTCTATAGCCATTCGTAGTGTTCCACTGCCCCACCTCTCTATAAGTCCTGCGTAAAAAAATGCTTCTGCAATCTTCCGATTTCTCGGTATAGAATCATGTTCTCGAAGCAATAGATCAGGCGTTAACGAAGAAGGAAGGCTGCCAGGGTTCCAAATTTCTAGACGCTCATCATAAAGGCGGATTTGACTATGAGCATGGCTTGTATAATCTCTGTGGCACAGAACATTCGTCACTGCTTCTCGAATAGCACTTAAGGGGTACTCCCACACCACATCACGCTGAGGCTTTCCCGAGATGATAAAGGCAGTTTCAAGTCTTTCCCGAAACCAATTCGTAGCCTCATCCAATTGATCAAACAATGTTCCATGGGCTTCACGGTCATCCACAATGAGGGTAGGAGACCTAAACCGCCCCATCTTTAAAAATGCGGAAGGAAAATAGGACTCAGGATTTTTCCCGAAGAGTAGCAAAGCTGCACGCGTTGGAGTCTCGTCACGAATAAGTTCCATCTTTCGAAGAAATTCATGGTCTAAAGCTTGTTCAGGGACAGGCCTACGACCTATCTTCTTTACAGCCTGCATAAACTGGTCAATACGTTCAGGGTCCAAATCCTCAAGAGTGGTGCCGGGTTCTATATAGGCATCCCAACTTAGCCCTATGCTTGAGACCATTCGTTGCATGATTTCCTCATGGCTCATTCGCTGATTTGTTCGCCCCGAACGACGAAAATAACGACCACGAACGCTAATGGGAGCACTCGTTCCTGCTGCAACAAAAACAGCAATCACACTTTTCTTTTCGTGCTGCAAAATAGAGACGGAGGGATGAAGTCGCGGATCGGTGGCTTCCTGTATTCGATTGGCCGTATCTTCAAGGGTCTTTTTTCCAATCTGAACGCCCCTTATTTCCCCAGAGTCCTTAACGCCTATAAGGAGAGTACCTCCACGAGTATTTGAAAAGGCGCCTATTGTTTCAAGGGCCGTGTCTCCAAAAGATTCCTTAAACTCGATGGTTTCTGATTCACCAGCAGATATGAACTCAAGAAGTTTATCTGTCGTTACATCAAGCATAAATTATGCCTCTCCTTGAACAATAATCTAAAAAATTGAGAAAGCTTATTGTGGATAAGGAGAAAGATGAAATTTTGTGTGGAAAGGTTGTCATTGTTTTTTCCTTTTATGGAGTTTCAAGTAGATGTTATTAATCGTTTCATAAACCCCTATGTGACTCAGATGGATAAAGTATAGAATCCATCCGTTCTGCCTCAAACTTATTTTGACGTCAACTTCTCAACTTTGCTCCCAAAGAACTCAACCGCTTGCCTTAATGGTTCATCCGCTAAGTGAGCATACCTTTGTGTCGTAGAAGCTTGCGTATGCCCTAAAAGCTTTCCCACAATAGGCAAACTTAATCCGCTAGAGACTAGATGAGCAGCATGAGTATGCCGTAAATCATGAATGCGAACGTTTTCCAGTTTTGATTCCTTAAGCACGGTTTTCCAGAACGTTTTGATTTCTTTTAAAGGCTTTCCTTGAATATGGCCAGGAAAAACATAAATAGATCCTTTAGGTGTTCGTTTTTTCACGATTTGTAAAATTTCAATTGTTTTTTCCGAAAGCGGAAGGTGTTCCTTCTTTTTCTGCTTTGTCAAATGAGAAGGTTTTGTCCAAACTCCTTTTTCTAAATCGAACTGATCCCAAGTCGCTCCCAAAGCTTCACCTTTACGAGCACCTGTAAGAAGAAGGAATTTAAAAACATAAGCAGTCATGCGTTCAGAATGGCGCTCTAGCACCTCCCATAGTTGATTAAGCTCTTCCTCGTTAAGCCAACGATCGCGCTTTTCTTCCTGGTACCTTGGAATATTAGCCACTGGATTACTATCTCTCCACTCCCAGGAGATAGCAAGGTTAAACATTTTAGAAAGAAGGGCCAGAGAATGATTAGCTTTATAAGGTGTGCTTTGCAAATTTTTATGGAGGAGTTCAATATCTCTACGTGTTACATGAGATACTCTCATATTCCCTAGAGAAGGAAGAATAACATTTTTTAATAGTCCAAGATCTCCTTGCAAACTCTTAGGCCTTTTTTTATAGCCATGTCGCTCAATGTAATTGATAGCCAGATCCTTCATTGTTGGTAAAAGATTAACTTGCTTTCTTTGTTCTGTAGGATCTTCGCCGTGAGCAACTTGACCTAATCTTTTTTTGGCTAAGTCTCGAGCCTCTTCTGTTGTAATGGTACCATGAACACCAAGCTTAAGCCGTTTTTTAATTCGATCTGCATTTCTATATTCGATGCAGTATGTTCGTCTTCCGCTTGGTAAAACAATAAGGCCAAATCCCTTGAGCTCTGCATCCCAAAGTTTTAGAGCCTTTTCAGAATCTGGAATAATAGCCTCCACAAACCGTTTTGTAAATTTTGGCATCTTTTCTCTCCCTTATTAGCCATAGAGCTATATCACTTCTTTTTAAAATTGTCACCATATTGTCACCAAATGATATCGAATTGAAGGCATAATTGACTAAGAGTTGGTATAGTTTTCGGTAGGATTGAAGAAACGTAACAACAAGGAATATAAAGGAAAAATGAGTGTTTTGAATGGCGTGCCCGAGAGGATTCGAACCTCCGACCCCAAGATTAGGAATCTTGTGCTCTATCCTGCTGAGCTACGGGCACCCATTCTTTTTATATAGATCCCTTTAAGACGTGGCAAGTTAGGAGGAAACTTTCTCCATCTCCTCTTCCACCCTCAACCACTCTTCTTCTGCCATGGCCAATTCCTTCTCGAGCTGATGTTGCTTCTGGAGAAGCTCCGTCACAGATTCTGAGTGATGGGTATAAAGCTCAGGGTTATCAAGTTCTTCTATGACTTTTTGAAGAGAACTAGAAACCGCTTCCATCTTTAACTTCGCATCATGGGCGGTTTTTTTAAGGGCAACACCCGACTCTTTCGCCTTTTTTTGTTTTTGGGGTTTGGAAAAGGTTTCTGCACCCTTCAAAATAAGGCGGCGGTAGTCTTCAAGATCTCCTTCATAAGGTTCCACCTTTTGATCGGCTACGAGCCAGAGACGATCCATAGTGGCCGCCAGTAAATCTCGATCATGGGTGATGAGAATCACGGCTCCTTCAAAATCATTGAGGGCCACCATCAAAGCCTGGCGCGAATCCATATCCAAATGGTTGGTGGGCTCATCCAAGATAAGTATGTTCGGCTTATCCAAACAAATAAGGGTAAGATTGAGGCGGGCTTTCTCACCTCCGGAGAGATTCTGAACTTTCACATCGGCCTTCTGACCCGCAAGGCCAAAGCGTGCTAAATAACCCCGTGCTGTTGTTGGTGTCAAAGAGGGTTCTTTGCGAATCACATGTTCGAAGGCTGTCGAGCTCATATCAAATTCATCGACTTGATGTTGGGCAAAATAACCAACTTTTAGTTTTCCAGAACGACGAATTTCTCCCGTTTGGGGTGAAAGACGACCTGCAATCAATTTTGCAAAGGTGGACTTTCCGTTCCCATTGGCTCCCAGAAGGGCAATACGATCTTCCTCATCAATCCGCTGAGAAAGGCCCTTGAGAATGGGAGCACCTTCCGTATACCCGACATTTACATGATCGAGAACGATGAGGGGAGGAGCGAGTTTTTGTGGCTGTGGAAAATCAAAGCGCACCTCTGGATCTCGCACGATGTCAGGAAGATGATCCATTTTTTCAAGAGCTTTTATACGGCTTTGAGCTTGCTTCGCTTTCGAAGCTTTGGCACGAAAGCGGTTAACGAAATCTTGCATATGTTTTCGTTGAGCTTCCTGCTTAACATGTTGGGCCTTGAGCGTTTCTTGTTGAGCTTCCCACGTTCTCTCAAAGGTATCGTAATTCCCCCCATAAGATTGAATTTTTTCGCCATGCAAAAAGAGGGTCCGGTCACATACGCCATTGAGCAAATGGCGATCATGGCTGATGATCAACAGACTCTTAGGATAATTCTTAAGGTATTCTTCAAGCCAAAGGGACGCTTCCAAGTCCAAATGGTTTGTGGGCTCATCCAGTAAAAGCCAATCAGGATTTGAAAAGAGAAGGGAAGCCAAAGCCACCCGCATGCGCCATCCGCCTGAAAAATTAGAGAGAGGCTCTTTCTGCATCTCTTGGGAAAACCCAAGACCTGACAAAATTTCTGAAGCCCTGCTTTCGGCGGTGAAAGCGTCAATGGCAATCAATCGATCATAAATATCGGCCATGTTTTCCGGCTCACTGCCATCTTCAAGGCGCGCCATCAGCTCCAGGCGTTCCTGATCCGCTGCCATGACAGCCTCTAAGGGGGTCGTTGAGCCCGAGGGGGCTTCTTGAGCGACATGGCCTAACCGCACCCGCACAGGGATCTCGAGCTGTCCTGCATCCGGATGAAGGGTTTTTAAAAGAACCTTAAATAAGGTTGATTTTCCTGTACCATTTCGTCCGACAAGGCCATAGCGATGGCCTTCGTTTAGCGTCATCGTAAGATTTTCTATGAGTGTTCGTCCTGCAATGCGGACTGTAATATTTTCAAGTTTAATCATGAGTTGTGACCTTTATTTAAATGACAAAAGATATGGCTCCCTCGAAAGGCAGAACCTATGAGGGGGATTGGGTCTTATGTCAGGCTGTGATTAAGGTCATCATATCCATGAAAAAAAGTCCTTTTTAGGCTACCAAAACTTCATCCAGCGTATATTTTTTGTAGCAAAATTTCTGACAAAAGTCAAGAATTTTGGATAAAGACCAATGTTGGAAAGAGATTGCTTCGGCCACTCGTGGCCTCGCAATGACGGTTGAGGGTTACCACGCCATATCTACACTATCGTCATTGCGAGGAGCTTGCTCCGAAGCAATCTCATGATTCAGAACCGTCTTTTAGTAAGAGAACCCCCTAATCCCGAATTTCACTCATTTTAAACCTTTCTTAACTTGTCTGGATGGAGAATACCCTAAATTACATCCCTTTAAGATAGAAAAATGTCGGAAAATATAAAGCAACAAAACATGGCCGACTCTTGGTGGAGTTTTCTTGAAACCTTTCAAGAACAAAACCAAAGCATGGCAAAAACATATTTTGAGAGTATGCAAAACCACCTCCCCTTTTCCCCGACTCTAATGGGAGATGTTTTCATAAAAGTGGGTCAAGCCCTTCTTGAAAACCCAGACTATCTTCTCAAAGCTAAGGAAGAACTTTTGGAAGAGATCAATGGCTTGTGGCAAAACATGCTCTCAGCTGAAAAGGGGGCTCTCCCAGATCATACTTCCGACAAGCGTTTTCACCATGAGGCCTGGAAGGCTGTCCCTTACTTTTTGTTTATAAAGGAATATTACCTCATCACCTCTCGTTGGCTTCAAAAACTTGTTTCAGAAGTTGAGGGCCTGGATGATAAAACCACATATAAAATTAAGTTCTTCACGAAGCAGCTTACGGATGCCATGTCTCCAACCAACTTTCCTTTCACCAATCCCGAAGTTATCGAAGAGCTCGTAAAGACTCAAGGAACTTCTCTCCAAAAGGGTTTTGAAACCCTTCTTCAAGATATGGAATCGGGAAAATGGATGAAGATGACAGACCCGTCAACATTTAAACTTGGGGAAACCATCGCTTCAACCCCTGGCGATGTCATCTTTCGCAACGATCTTTTCGAACTGATTCATTACAAGCCGCTTACAGAAAAACAATATGAGGTTCCTCTTCTCATTATCCCTCCCTGGATTAATAAGTATTATATTTTTGACTTGAGCCCTAACAATTCCTTCGTCAAATGGATGCTCGAGCAGGGGTACAATGTCTTTATCATTTCATGGGTGAATCCAGGACCTGACCATGCCTCAAAAACCTTTGATGACTATCTTTTGGAGGGCGCCTATCGCGCCTCAGACTTTGTCTCTTCCTTCACCAAAAGCCCGTCCATTCATGCGATGGGTTACTGTGTAGGTGGCAATATGTTAACCACCCTTGGGGCTTATATCGAAAAAACAAAGGCCACTTTTTCTCTTCAATCCATGACCCTCTTGGCAACCATCATCGACTTTACAAAAGTCGGAGATCTAAAGATCTTTATGGATGAAGACATTCTTCAATCTATGGAAGAAACGATGGCGGAGAAAGGTTTTTTGGAGGCTGATACGCTCAAATCCATATTTAGTCTCTTAAAACCAAATGAGCTGGTGTGGTCCTTTTTCATCAAAAACTATCTATTAGGCCAAATCCCCCCTGCCTTTGATTTCCTCTATTGGAATGGAGATTCACCACGTCTTGCAGCAAATCTTCATAAATTTACTGTCCGTAAATACTTTCAAGAAAATCGTTTCATGCAGCCGGGGGGGATTGATATTCATGGTGTTCCCCTTGATGTGCGAGAGATTAGAACCCCAACTTTCCTCCTCGCAACCCTTGGAGATCACATTTCTCCATGGAAAAGCTGTTATCCCGCCGTTCATCTTTTTAAGGGGCCCTTAAATTTTACACTCGCAGGATCAGGGCATGTAGCGGGCGTCATAAACCCTCCCTCCAGGAATAGATATGGTTTCTTTACAAATCCTTGTTGTCCAACAGACCCCGAAGACTGGTTCAAAGGTGCAACAAAAACGGAAGGGTCTTGGTGGACAGCGTGGGAAACTTGGATAAGCCCTTTAAGTGGGAACAAAATCGTGCCCATGAGGGCTTATCATTCTCTGGAACCTGCTCCGGGATCCTATGTGCGGGAGCCATAAACGCGCCCTTCTTCCTTCAAACTGCCCCTTCTGAACAAGTAAAAGATCTTTCCTAATAAGATTTTGAAATTCTGGATTGCTTCGTCGTTGCACTCCTCGCAAAGACGAACTGGTGGCAGATACCTTGTTAACCCCCAACCGTCTTTGCGAACCCTGCGAAAGCAGGGTGAAGCAATCCAGACTTTTTTTGAGAGCTTCAGCTTAAAGGTGTTGAGTTTTTGCACGATCACATGGTTTAAGCATAAACGCAATAAGGCCATTCAGTCTAAGTCGTCCTTCAAACGTTGGTATAAGGTGGGTTGCTGTTCTGCGCAAAAGTCCTTCCTTTTCGAGCAGTTGGAGGGCTTGAAAACCGTAGGCTTCCTCCACATCCAAGCCCGTTTCTTCAGTTATTCGCCTTACCTCAAGCCCTGTTGTGAGTCGTAACCCCATGAGAGTCAGCTCTTGAAGCCTTTCAAGAGGAGAAAGTGGCAGTGACGTTTGAAGACCATGACCATGGGTTTCAACGGTCTCAAGCCATGTTTCAGGAGCTTTGTACCGTGAGGTTGCATATTTTATGTTCCCTTGTGTGATTCGACCGTGGGCACCGGGTCCAATGCCAATGTAATCCTCAAAATTCCAATAAAGAAGGTTATGTCTGCATTCTTGAGAAGGCACAGCATAATTTGAAACTTCGTAAGGAATGAATCCGTTCTGTGTCATGATCTCTTCCGTAAGTTCGTAAAGAACGGCTGCCGGATCTTCTTCAAGGGTCATCTTCTCTCCCCGTGCAAAACGAGTTGCAAAGACAGTCTGAGGCTCAATTGTGAGTTGATACAGAGACAGGTGCCCTTTGGCATAGGCCAAGGCTTCAGAAAGCTCCGCCTTCCAAGCAACATGTGTTTGATCAGGTCTTGCGTAAATTAAATCAAAGGAAAAACGAGGGAAATAAGTAGCAGCAATTTCTAAAGCTTTAAGAGCTTCCTTTGCCGAATGGCGACGTCCTAAAAAGGTAAGAGCTGTGTCATCCAAGGATTGAATGCCCAAGGAAAGGCGATTAACCCCCGCCTCATAAAAAGCTTTAAATCTTTCAGCTTCAACTGTGTTCGGATTAGCCTCAAGGGTAACCTCAAGATTTTCTGCGATAGGAAAAAGAGACTTTGCTGCTTCCACAAGAAAAGCAACCGTCTCTGGCTCCATAAGGGAGGGCGTGCCTCCTCCCAAAAAGATACTGACAAGAGTTCCCTTCTGATGTTGAGCAGCACTCCTCAGCTCCTTTAAAAGAGCCTTCCCCCACCGTTTTTGATCAATGCTCTCTCTCACATGACTATTAAAGTCACAGTAAGGACATTTTGATAAACAAAACGGCCAATGAATATAAAGACCTAAAGATTTCATAAGATTTAAGTACTCAGCTATCTCACACAGCGCGTCATTACCATACATTTCAGGAACTGTCACTGCGTATCGATTCAGGCTCTTAACACCTGACAGATTTTAGATAATAAAGAAAATTCAATATCTTAACGTCATTGCGAGGGCGTGAAACGTCCGAAGCAATCTAGAGACCGCATAAGTATTTCCACTAGATTGCTTCGCCTCCTCCGGAGGCTCGCAATGACGGTTTGGGGAAATATGTCAGGTATTAAGATTCAGGCTTGAGATCTTTGCAACAACGGGTATGCTGACACAACATTAAAAGGGAATGAAATATTATGGTTGAAGCCCGCCTTCAAGAATTGGGAATAGAGTTGCCGTCCCCATCCCCGCCTGCGGCTAACTATGTCCCTTTTGTAAAGGTGGGTGCGTTGGTATTTATTTCCGGTCAAATCCCTTCTTGGAACGGAGAGCTGAAGGTCTTAGGTAAGGTGGGTAGGAATATAACTATTGAGGAAGGTCGGGAAGCTGCTCGTCTTTGCGCTCTCAATATCCTTGCCCAATTAAAAATCGCCTGTGAGGGAGATTTAAATCGAGTTATACGATGTGTTCGTCTCGGGGGATTTGTCAACTGTACAGATGATTTTAAGGACCAGCCGAAAGTGGTCAATGGGGCTTCTGACCTTATGGTTGCTGTCTTTGGCGAAAAAGGCAAACACGCGCGTGTCGCCGTAGGCACTCATTCTCTTCCCCTCGGAATTGCAGTTGAGGTCGAAGCCCTTTTTGAAGTGGACGTGTAATGGCAAAACGGTTCTCCCAAATACACCAAGATCCTTCTCGTCTCTGGCTTTGGGGAGTTCATGCCTGTCAAGCTGCTCTAAGAAATCCGAAAAGGCGTTGTTTTCGTCTTTTAATGACGGAATCGATTGCAAAAGAACAAGGACTCTCAAAGGAAGGTCATTCCTATAAAGTGGAAATTCTCGATGCTTCCTCACTCTCCCGATTGTTACCCGAAGGGGCTGTGCATCAAGGGATTGCGATGGAAGTAGCTCCTTTGCAGGAAAGTCCCCTCCTTGAGTTACGCAATGTGAGTGTAGGGGTTCTGATTGTGCTAGATCAAGTCACAGATCCGCATAATGTGGGGGCTATCATAAGAACGGCCAGAGCCTTGCGCACCTTGGGTGTTGTGATGACAGATCGGAATGCTCCTCCTTTAAATGGGGTTTTAGCGAAAGCCGCATCAGGCGCTCTTGAGAGTTTACCTGTTTGGCAAGTCACCAATCTTGCACGCACTTTAGATGATCTTAAGAAAGAAGGATTCTGGACCGTAGGTCTTGATGAGAAGGCCCCTAAAATGCTTTCAAAAGCAGATTTGCCACAAAAGGTAGCTCTCATTATGGGAGCAGAGGGAGAAGGGCTTCGTCGTCTGACTCAAGAAAAATGCGACTTTTTAACGAAGCTCACCACAGATCCTACGTTCCCAACATTAAACGTATCCATTGCAACGGCCCTTGCGCTTTATGAGTTGGTGAGGGTTTAAGTGACGCATTTAAAAGAAATACTAACAATGCATAAAACTTGGCTCGTGACAGGAGTTTCTGGATTTATTGGCTCACATTTGCTTGAGACCCTCTTAAAAAACAATCAAAAAGTTATTGGCCTGAGTCCCTTTCTTACAGAAAAAAGAGACACATTTAATGACTTACTTAGCCAAATCCCCCCAGAAAAATTAAAGAACTTTTCCTTGGTGAGTGGAGATATTCGAGACTTTAAGACTTGTCTAGAGATCACAAAAAACGTTGATTTTGTTTTACACCAATCTGCCCTTGGAAGCATTCCGCAATCCATAAAAGACCCCCTGAGTGTTAATGAAGTGAATGTGATGGGTTTTCTAAATATTTTGCGTGCTTCAGAAGAAAACAAAATTTCACGGTTTATATATGCTTCCACAAGTTATGTGTATGGCGACTCTCAAGATCCGAATGTGGAAGATAAGATTGGAAATCTTCTGTCCCCATATGCCGTTTCAAAAAGAACGAATGAACTTTACGGTCAGGTTTTTTACCGCTGTTATGGCCTCCCAACCCTAGGATTAAGATACTTTAATGTGTTTGGACCCCGTCAAGAGTCGACAAGTCCCCATGCGTCGGTTATTCCTCGATGGATAAACGCTCTTTTGAAACAAGAACCTTGCATTATCAATGGCGATGGCCTCCATACAAGAGATTTCTGTTACGTCAACAATGTCGTTCAAGCAAATATAAAGGCCGCCTTGACTCAAAACTCTCAGGCTTTTGGGGAAGTATTCAATGTCGCTTCAGGAAAAAGAACAACTCTCCTAGAATTGCATGCCCTCATCAAAACCTTTTTGGGAGGGTGTGAAGAATCAAAGCTCATTCATCGAGAGGATCGACCAGGAAATATAAAACATTTATTCGCAAGCATTGATAAGGCTAAGGATGTCTTGGGGTATCATCCCACCCATTCTCTTGAAGATGGCCTTAAAATAACAATTGAATGGGTTAAGAAAAATCAACCTGCAACCCTCTTCTAAAGGGCATTTAAAAGGGGTTAAAACGTGTTAAAATTACCTCACTCTCTTCAATTTTTGAGGCCTCAGAAACATTTTTGTGTGAATTTTTTCATTAAATGATAAAAATTTTAATGAGTTATAAAATTTTGCTTGAATGAATCAAATTTTAAAGGCCGCTTGGTAATTTTCTGGAGGATGGCCGCTTAAGACACTTAAGCTTAAGTAAATAGAAAGGGAGTCAAATATGAAAAACAAATTTTTAGCTAAAAGCGTTAAATTAAGTGCTCTTCTTGCTGTGCTTGGTGCTACAGGCTGCGCAGAATATCATAGAATGATTCTCGAAGACACAGCGATATGTGGCCCTGAATTCACAAGAACACTGGCAAAAGAATATGAAGACCTTGGAAATATCGAGCACAATATCATGTTTGATGAATGGTCTGCTAATTATTATTACTGCAAGGCTATTTATGCTCGGCGAGGCTTTCTCGTAAACCCAGTCTCTTTATGCAGATGGGATATAGAGGAAGACAAACTTTCTGAGCTTACGACCGCACGCGAACGTTTAATGCAAGCATTAGAAGCGGGAGCTTGGCAAATAGCTCCAAAGATAACGGCTCACGCCCAGGCTAATTTTGACTGTTGGGTGGAGCAACAAGCAGAAGGGTGGCAAATTGAGGATATAGCTAATTGCAGAACAGGATTTTACCATTATATAGCCGAAGTTGAACATGTGCTTAAGGGTGGGGTTGAGGATGAAGGTAAGAGTAAGGAAAAGGGTAAGAAAGTGAGTGAAAGCGAGAGTAAGAATGCCCCTGAGCCTGTAGGTAAGGCTAAGAGAGCCGGTAAGGAGAGCTCTGTGGAACGTCTCTGAGGTCTTCCCATTGGGTTTCTCTGCTCCGCATCTCCAGACTGTTAGTGTGATCCCTTGTCGAATCGTTGATACATATAATCGTTGTGGATATCTTACTTTGAGAAATAAATAGAAGAGGTTCACTCTCTAGCTTCGGCTGAGGAGATAATAATAAAAATATGATCCATAAACTTGAAGGCACTGAAAAGGTGCCTTTTTTGTTTATTATTCTAGTTGAATTAATATCAAAAATTTAGAGTTAAAAAACTTGACACATTATTACTTCGCCGTTAAAAGAAACATGGCGCCTATTATTGGTATTTAATTATTTATGGAGATTTATAGTATGAATTTAGCTTTTTTAAAACAGTCTCTAATGGTTATGAGTCTCGTCACAGCCATAAGCTCTTCAGTTTTTGCGATGGAAGATCGAGAAGAGTTGCGAATTTCTCGTCCTGCTACTTCCTCTACTTATCTTTATAATACCATTTGTTCTTTAGAGACAAACGCTAAGGAGTTTACAGGTGCACTTAAAGCTTATGCAAATGAAAAGGGTGCGACGCCTCCCGACTTATTTAGTGAGCTTGAACGTGTTAAGTCCTTACAAGAAGAGTGTTCCATTTCAAAATCCTTTGCAAAAGCTCTTTCTAAAATGGGCGATCAAGACCCTAGGAGAGAGCTAACTATTGATCTGATTCCAGATTTTAGAGACTCACTCAAAAGGATGAGAAATGGAATAAAAGGAGATTTATTGAAAGATTGCGAAAACAATTTCGCACCCTTAAAGAACGCTTTTCAAGATGACACAAATAAATTTTTAAACCAGATGAGTGTTTACCTCCCAGAAGTAGTTGAAGAATTCAAGAAGTCACTCACTGAAGGTAATCCTTCATCTAAAGGAAACTCTCGAGACAAAATTCTCGAAACTGCACACGTTTTTGGAATTGAAGTCCCAACTAAACCCGAACTTACGATCACTTATTTATGCAGAGATCACCCCGTACTAATCTTTATTGATAAGATGACGAACGATGGAAATGTAATTCACAATCTTTTGAGTGAACTAAAACAACAAAAAAAGTAACTATTTTAAGTAAAATTGATGGAGAGGGGCCTTGTGGCCCCTTTTTTCTAAACAAGTTCCTATGATAAGACTCTTAAAAGATCCACAAACTCGGAGAACTTGAACTTTTTCCAAAACTCGCGTAAACAAGAAGAACTCATCGGGGTGCTCTTATGGAAGAGCTGAGATTAGACCCGTGAACCTGATCCGGCTCATACCGGCGGAGGAAATGAGATGTCTACTCCTAGTAATTTAAAATACTTTTTTCCTAGATTGCTTCTCCAAAAGGGTGTCATCCTTGGTAAGAAATGCTTTGTTTTCCAAAGGAAAACTCTAGCATTTCTTGACCGAGGATCTTTTTGCCCGAAAGATCCTCGGCCAAGAAAAGGTAAGCCCTTGCTTTCTCAAGGGCAACCTTTTCTTGCCAAGGATGACACGAGATGGGGTCAAATTAGAGTACCTTGTCAAAAGTGGACACAATCTAGTCCTTTTAAATATTTTTCTACCTTTGCGCTCCTCCTCTCCACATCCCCCCTTTATGGAAAAGAAACCCTTACCATTTATACCCATGCAGCTTTTATGTCCTCTACTTATGGACCGGGAACCCATTTGAAAGAAGCCTTCGAAAAGATCTGTGAATGTGAAGTTCAATACGTTGTGTTGGACACCATTCCTCTTGTGATCAACCGTATCAACTTTGAAGGAGAAAAAACAAAGGCTGATGTTATCCTTGGTCTTGAAGACATTGGCCTTGATGTAACCCACGTTGATAAACTTGTTCCTTATGCCTCCCATTGTTTAGCCTTTGTTTATGATTCAACAAAAATTCCATGCCCCCCTAAAACACTTGATGAACTCATCAACTCTTCCTATCCCATCATTCTTCAAGATCCGCGAAGTAGCATCACGGGTTTAGGCTTTCTTGTGTGGATGAAAAAATCGTATGGGGACAAAGCGCCCCAAAAATGGAAAACCCTTGCGGATCATGTTTTGACTTTCACAAAAGGATGGACGGAGGCGTATGCCCTTTTTAAGCAAGGAGTCGCGCCGATTGTTTTCAGTTACACAACGGATGGACTTTTTAATGAGCTCGCAAAAGAGATGCCCCATCTTAAATCTCTTCGCTTTCCTGAAGGGCACCTTTGCTCAAACATTTATGCAGCTAAATTAAAAACAACCCAGCATTCAGAGCTCGTTGATCAGTTTTTAGACTTTCTTCTTTCCAAAGAAGCTCAGCATCTCATTGCCACGCATGCGTGGATTTACCCAAAGGGAGACATACCTGAGGCTTGGATAAAGGCGGAAAACTATTTCCCTCAACCTTTCTGGATTTCTTATACTTCGCAAGAGGTCAAGGATTCCCAAAGAGCCTGGATTCAGGAATGGGTGGAGGGGCTTATTCAATGAATTATGTCGTATATGTCTGCTGGTTTACAGTGAAGCAAGCAGCCCTTTCAACTTTTTTTGCGATTCCTTTTGCCGTTTTGATAGCACGAGCCATTGTGTGGAATCATTCATGGTGGCCTGCACGGTTTTGTCTGAAACTTTTAGGCCTCCCCTTAATTACACCCGCACTCGTTGGGATTTTAGGATTTATCACCCTTATGGGGGGGCTTTTTAATATTTATAGCCTAGCTGGCATCGTTGCCGTCCATGTTATTTTTTATAGTCCCTGGATAGCGCTTCTCCTGGTTAACGCTTGGCGATTGATCCCAGAGGAACATTACCGTGTCGCCAATCAATTGCATTTTTCCTCAACGCAAACCTTTTATTTTATCGAATGGCCTCAACTTCGCAAATCCCTGTCCGAGGTAGCCTGGATTTGTTTTTGTTTTTCTCTGAATAGCTTTACAACAATTGTTGTGTTAGGAGGAGGTCCTCAAAAAACAACACTGAGTGCTGGCCTCTATCATTCTCTTTTCTTTTTTTATGATTTTGAACAAATGATGTGGTTTGTGAGTCTTCAACTCATCCTCACTTTAAGTTTGGGGATATTGACTATTTTACTGAAAACTCAGCCCCAAGAAGTTTCTTTAAAAAAACCTTCTTTGCCCAATCTTAAAGATTCCTCCCAGAAGCCTTTTGTATGGGTCGGGCTGAGTCTCATTTGTCTCCCCTTGGCTGTGATTTTGGGTCCTTCTTTAACCTCCCTTTCCCTAACGCTCCAAAATCCTCTTGTATGGCAAGCCTTAAAGAAAAGCCTGACATTGGCTGTTTGTTTTGGGTCCTTGAGTGCCGTCATTTCTCTCTTCTTTGTGGTCAGTGGATGGCGGAGTCTAAGATATTTAGCCTCTTTTCATTTCCTGTTTCCATCTACTCTCCTGGGCGTTCTTTTATTCCTTTTCTCTCTAAAAATACCCGCTCTCCCACAAGAGTTCTTTTTAGGTGTGATGCAAGTTCTTCTGATTCTTCCCTTCTGTTTTCTCCTTTTAGAAAGATCCTATCGCACCCTTGAAGCCACCTATGGCACAACGACACGAAGTTTAGGATTCTCCCCATTTCAAAAATTTTCTTTGATTCAATGGCCTTTGTTAAAAAAACCTTTCGCAACAGCTCTAGGTTTGGGATGTGCTTTATCCGCTGGAGATTTTCCTTCATTGGCTTTTTTTTCAAGCCCTGATTGCCCTGGACTTTCAAGTCTTTTTTATCAACAAATGGGGAGGCATTTCGAGAAATGTATGGGAACAGCTCTCATCTTACTGCTTCTTTGTTATTTCCTTTACCAACTTCCACACTGGATATTAAGAACCCATGACCGGACTTCAGTTACATAATCTCAGTTTTCAACGTCAAGGATTTTCCTTAGACGTTTCTACTTCCCTTGCTAAAGGGTCTAAAACCCTTCTCGTAGGAGCGAGTGGGGCAGGAAAAAGCACGCTTTTATCCCTAATTGGTGGATTTCTTACCCCCAAACAGGGAGTCATTCTATGGAATGGTGAGGATATGACAAAGCTTCCCCCACAAATGCGACCCCTCACTCTTCTCTTTCAAGATCACAATCTTTTCCCCCATTTAACGGTTTGGAACAATGTGGCCTTGGGACTTAAACCTTCTTTAAAGCTGACCGTGGATGAAAAGGAGAAAATTCAATCCATATTAAACAAAGTTGGGGTTTATCCTTTAAAGGAAAGATACCCTTTTGAACTTTCAGGTGGAGAAAGGCAACGGGTTGCCTTAGCGCGTAGCCTCTTGAGACAAAAACCTCTTCTATTGCTTGATGAACCTTTAGGGCCCCTAGGTCCCGGGTTAAGAAAAGAAATGTTAGAGCTCCTCACTTCTGTTTGTGAAGAGTTTCATTTAACCCTTCTCCTTACGACGCACCAACCTGAGGAAGCCACTGGCCTCGCAGATCACTTGCTCTTTCTGGAACAAGGGCAAATTTTGGATGAAGGACACCCTCATCAACTCTTAAAAACTCCTACCCACCTTGCCTTAAAAGCCTATTTGGGTTGACTCCAGGATTTGAAGATATTGGATTGCTTCGGAGCAAAGCTCCTCACAAAGACGAACTGGTGGCACATTCTCTGCTAATCCCCAGCCGTCCCCCGGTTCATCCCCGACTTGATCGGGGACCAGGGCTAAAGTTTGCGACCCCCGTGAAAACGGGGGGAAGCAATCCAGAAATAAAAAACCTTCAAGTGCATGGGTCTATCGATGAACAACGGAGGTTTTCATCCCATCTGGCTTATGCTAAACTTTCTAATCCTTTAAACCAACAAGTTGTATTCTTTATGGAAAAATTGCCGATGACAGCTGGTGGACTCCAGCAGCTTCAAGAGGAGCTTAAACATTTAAAAAATGTAGAGCGTCATGCCGTTATTAAAGCGATTTCAGAAGCTCGGGAGCATGGAGATCTTTCTGAAAACGCAGAATATCACTCGGCCCGAGAACGTCAGGGATTCATTGAAGGTCGGATTAAGGAGCTCGAGGATAAAGTGGCCCGGGCGGAAGTTATTGATATTTCACAACTTTCTGGAAAAGATGTTAAATTTGGTGCGACGGTTACATTGCTTGACGACGAAACAGGTGACAAAATTACTTATCAAATCGTTGGGGTGGATGAAGCTGATATTAAGAAAAGCCTTTTGTCCATTGGCTCACCTTTGGCACGGGCGTTGATTGGAAAATCAATCGGAGATACATGCGATATTACGACGCCTGGAAAAGGCCACAAATCCTATGAAATCGTTGAGGTTGTCTATCGCTAATCCCTTTAAGACCTGACATATTTACCAAAATCGTCATTGCGGGCCTCCGGAGGAGGCGAAGCAATCTAGGGACAATATTTGTGGCCATTAGATTGCTTCGGAGTTTGCTCGCCTTTCCCCTTGAACCATTTTCCTCTCTCCGGTAGGTTCAACGCTTAAGGAGGGATGCCGGAGCGGTCGAACGGGGCGGTCTCGAAAACCGTTGTGCGTGTAAGCGTACCGTGGGTTCGAATCCCACTCCCTCCGCCAGTTTCAAGGGGTTTTTCATAAGTATTTTTCCTCTTAAAATTTCTCCATGGGACACTCACGGGAAACTTGAGAATAACAAAAGACATATGATGAGAGTCATTGATGATCTAATGGCACTAACTTAAGGAAAAACGCCATATTTTAAGCTGCCTTTTTGTGATAAGAACTTCTGGGATTCTGTAGTCTTGGAAAAGCTTTTGGCCTTCCCTCCCTTCGATTAAGGAAGCTTTTGAAAAGACAGCAGCTGCAGTTTGTTTGCCCCTTGAGACAAAACAAATGCCTTTAACAAATGTGAAACTTATAAAACTTTATGGAGTCGTAAAATGAAAAAACGTCTATTAACTTTTGTCCTTCTCGCGGGGATTTCTTTCGCAGTACATCCTCTTTATGCAGCAGATCAAACAACTGAATCTAAAGTTCCTGTAGCGCACAAAGAGCAGAAAGATGTTCACAGAACACTTTGGGGAACAAAAAAATCTCCCTATGTGCGAAAGGTACTTATTACACTGGAAGAAAAAAAGGCGCCTTATAAACTTGAGGGAATTTTACCTGAAAAACTTTTGAAGGCGACAAACCAGAAAATTCCGGAAGTTTTCTTAAAAATCAGTCCTTTTGGAAAAATTCCTGCCTATCAAGAAATAAATATGACGGATCATAAGGAGTTTAGCATAACTGAGTCATCCGTTATTATGAACTATCTTAACGAAACAATAGAAGAGACCCCTCTCCGTCCCAACGATCCAAAAGGAAATGCACGCGTCTCATGGTTTATGACATATGGAAATGATGTGGTTGCGCCACTAACTTATAAAATTCTTTTTGAGAAGGTTATAAAACCAAATTTTTTAAAAGAGAAAACAGACACAGCCCTTGTTGACAACATATTAAAAGAAGAACTTCCCGTTGTTCTTGATTTTCTTGAGAAAACACTCGCAGATAACAGAGCGTGGATAGCAGACACAAAAAACTTCTCTCTTGCAGACATCACAATTGCTTCTCACTTGATAACACTTTCAACAACTGGACTTAATCTTGATGAAACAATAGGGGAAAAACGACCCAACCTTCTGCAATACATGAGAAAAATTTTAAATCGACCCTCGGTTAAGAAGGCCTTAGGTTAGATAACATAGAGAAAAAGAGTTCCATTAAGGTGGGGGTAGTGGGACTCTTTTGTCTTTACCCCTCAATACCCTTAAGTTAGTGCCATTAATTGATGATCCTCTACTCATTCCTAAGCTACAGGGCCTTCTCCCGTGAATTTTTGCAAACTGTCCCAATGTTGTCCCATGCCGCAATAGAGATCATATATTTTGGCATTTTTCCTACAAAATATAAAACTATCTAACGGTTTAAGGCCTGTTGCCATTGTTTATGTTTCGCTATAGACTCCTCTCATCAATGATGGATGGACTATGGCTACGATCGAAACACGACGCGCTGGTTATAGGAAGCCTTCCGGCAGGCATTACCCGCCGGTGCTTCTCGACACGTATTCACAACGCGCAAATTGAATGGCCATGGGCACCTCTAAGGAAGGGGAATGATATCTCTAAATGGGAATAGCGCTATTATATCAAAAGCCAGGGTTGGACTCAACGCATATTGCGTATGTCCCAAATCTGACGATCTGGTCCATAACCGCTTTTCGCGGATTTATTCTCTGTGATTGATCATTTTATTTTCTCAATGTATTCAAACGTCCGTTTGCTCGAGGCCCCTTTTTGCGCTATACTCTTTCTATCACAGCTCTTCCCCTTGGTGTAGCCTATGACAAAAATCAATCTCATCAAAAAGCGTAAAAAGTACATCGCCCAAAGAATGAACAAGCTTAAAGAAATGGAAGCTTCCCTCAACGTTCAGGAGCGCAAAAGACGCACCCGAAGACTCATCGAGCTCGGTGGTCTCATTTTAAAAGCCCATCTTGCTGATTGGGATGCTAATACGCTATTTGGGGCTCTACTTTTTATAAAAGAAAAGGAAACTGATCCCCAACAACTGGAATCCTGGACCATAAAGGAGGCAGTACATTTGCTTCGGAGAAAACCCAAAACTCATCCTTACGAAAGCAAGGAACGCCAGTTATTGTAAAGTTCGAAACTCCTCCCTCGGACGACGTCAAAGCAACCCTCAAATCCTTTGGCCTCAAATGGAATTCCCTCAGACAAGAATGGGAGGGACGTGTTGTTATTGAGGAGCTTCGTGCCCTTTTGAATGAGGGGAACCTCGAAAAACCTAATTTTTGGAAGGAGTTTAAATAAAAAGAGAGGAATCTGACAAAGAGGGACTGAAACAAGAAGCCTTTTTGGTGAGTTTTATAGAGAGAAAAAGAGCTAGCCTTCTATTCCGATAGCCATTCTTGAAATTCTTCAGAGTACTTATCTTTTAGGGCACCCCATATAGGCTCGTATTCTTTGGTAGGGGCGTAATTTATATGTCTCATCAATCGATCGATGGACGAAGCAGAAGCTCCCTCTGTGCCCTGCAATTTGGCTGCAATTGTACGTTTATTCTCTTTTTTTTCGCACAAATAAGATAAAAAATTAAAAAGATTTGTACGATTATAGGAGTCCTTAGGATTTCTTATAACAGGTTGTTGGATAGGACGTTGTTGAGCATAAACATTTACAGGAGGAATTTGTGGAGGAAAATTAGCCACATGAAATACCGGCCTCCCAGCAGAATTTTGAGGTACTTGCATAGATGTTGTTCCTGAAGGCGTTATTGTTAGTCTAGATTGTGTCCTAACTGGTAGAGGAACAGGTTGAAGGGAGACAGGAAAAGGATGAGAGTTTATTATTGCAGTTGAGTTCTGTTCTCCTTGAATATTTGGCGTACTTGGATTCGTTAAGGTCGTTGTAGATTCTTTATTAATCGATGAAAGGATGGGCTGGTGAGCTGGGTGAGGTAAAGTAGGTACTCTCCTGACTAAATTTTGTGTCCCTGATAGGCTTGTAAGTGTTGAAGGAACTGCATTTGGGACAGAGCCTTTATTCATTGAAGGAAATGGACAAAGCTGAGAAGTTGTTTCCAAACTTTGGTTCAGCTGCGTACCTTGCATTTGTATTGTTTGGGGAGGGGCTATAGCGGTTGTAGGCTGTCTCTTAGCTAACGAGAAAGTGGGTTGAGGAAGAGCAGGGAAAGTTTGTTCCTCTCTCTTTAAGAACGGAGCCGGAAAGGTTTGTATATTATTTGTTGGAAATAGCATGGGCGCTGTTGCCTGAGCATCATAGGCTTGTTCTACTAAGTATAGTAATCGCTCTTTGGGCATAGAAGTTAAAGGGATCACATTTAAAGCTAACGTCAACTGCTTTTCAGGTGTTTCTTCTAATCCCCCAAAAATGACCTGTACTGTTTTAACTTTCTCTTTTAGAGGAGCATTAAAAAGTTTAGGACCTTTTCTTGGAAAACCTTGGATATCCAAAGGACACATTTGGCATTGTGCCATTCCCTTATCCATCATACGATAAGCCAATTTATAAACAGCCTGAGGCCTATCTCGAAGATATCTATTTATTAAGGTTGCGGTTAGATTAACTTCTGGAGTGCCTATTCTTTTCATTTCCTGAATTGCTTCCCAAATTTTACCTTCGTTAAGGAAATTCCTCATAATATTTGGTGCTGTACGTGGTTTTTTTTCTTGTTTTGTTTGAGTTAACCAAAGATATTTCCTCCCCCAATCTTCAAAAACACCATCAAGACCATTATCTCCTCCATATTTTGAAGGATGTTGGGTATACCCGAAAGATAACATGGTTAAGGTGGTCGCTAATTCACCCAAAGCACCTTTATAGGCGTTAGAAAGAGATTCAAGAGTTCTAATACCTTTGTCACCTTCTCTGTCTATTGGAAAATTAGCACCTGCAGCCTCTTTTTTCTTAGGCTTAGGTAAAATAGCTTCAATTTCTTGGGGAGATTTTATAGTAATTTGCTGAGAAGAGTATATATTATAGGAAGCACATGGCATTTGTTGCAAATTTTGATCAACAGAGATAACCTTTTTTGAGCGAACAATCATAGCTTCTTGAGGGGAGTCGCTTTGTACTTGGATGTTACCTGGTGAAGCAAAGGATAAAACATAGCCATTCAACCGTTCATTTAAGACTTGGCTAACTTCCTTATATAGAAGAAGTTGCTGTGTTCTTGTATTGAGTGCAACAATACGTGTTTTTCCATTTGAAATATCCTCAAAATCTACGACAATAAATCCTTTTGAAGATGTTAAAGAAAAAATAAAGAAAGCTAAAAGGGAGAAGAATAATTTAATTTTATTTGTCATAAAATTTCCTAATTATTTTAAAAAATTTAACAACCACTTCTGAGAAGGTTTTGACAATATTAATATTTTTAGGATAAAAATTAACAGCAATCTTGTAAAGAGTAAATACATCTTAAACAAATTTAACATGAATTCGACTCTATTCCTCTTAGATTGTTTGCTCTGATATTCTACCAGAAGATTCACGGCTATTGAAAAAAAGAGATTATACTTACTATAAATGGCTGAAGGCTTATGGAGAAATGAAGGTTGATCAAGCAAAACGCTTGAAAGAGCTGGAGCGAGAAAATATTCGGCTTAAAAGAGCTATTGCTGATTCGACTTTGGACAAACTTACTTTAAAGGAAGTAGCTGAGGGAAACTTTTAAGCACCGAATGACAGAAGAGCTGTGCTATTACAGCTCAGCAAAAACTGGGAATTTCTCAGCGCCGTGTATGCCAGGCCGTGGGAATTAATCGTTCGGTGCTCAGATATGAACCCAAAAGAAAAGATGAGGCTGCTTTAAGGGTAGATCTTATCCACCTAGCAAGCCAATATGGGAGATATGGCTATCGTCCCATACTCACTTTCCATACCGGTACAGTTCTCAGAGGCTTGGAGGAGGCAACGCCTCCTGGCTACCCGGCGTCATCATAAGTGGTTCCTAACATTGGGAATAGAATTGACCTCTAACTAATGCATTCACTGGCGCTTGCAAATTGTCTCAGAGCTTTCATGTGATGTTGCGCTTGACAAAATAGGACTGATGAGAAACAAAAAGATATGCAGACTATGTAAAAGACAGGGTAGGGTTCAAGAGACACTTGGAGAAAAAAAACAGTAACAAACCTGTATAAGCAGCAGCAAAGAATTCGAGACAATCTGTTGATTTTATTGCTATAATTTGTTGACATTTGCTGTCAATTAAACATTCCAACAGTCTCGAAAACCGTTGTGCGTGTAAGCGTACCGTGGGTTCGAATCCCACTCCATCCGCCAGCCTTCGCTGCTTCGCAGCTACGGCTGGCAAGCCAAAAGAAAGATAAGCAGCGAATGCTGCCCGACGAAGCCTTGGCGTAGGCGGGCTAAAATAATGTCCGTTCCGGATACATAGGTAAACTTTATACCGGAGACATAAGCAACTGTTTCCCTAGATTCCGAATCCTAAGCCTCTCCATCACTCACCCAAATAGGCTCGTGAAGAAGCCCAAGACCTGAAATGATGAGGGTTATTTAAAAATAATTCACCGCAGTAAAATTTACTTTCCGTAATATATACCCAGAACAACAAATTTAACTCCATTTAACGATATCTTAAATATTATAAAACTAAGATGATAAGGAGAAGAATAAGGAGGCAAAAATGAAAATTAAACCCAATTATATAATTTTATCTGCATTATCATTTGCTTTATTCACAGCATCCCCCGCCAAAGCAGAGCCTTTTACAATAGCAGCAGTAGGCGCCTTTTTAATCCCTATCTTAAAACCTATAGCTGAAGAAACGGTTGGGAAGGCTACTAAAGCAATAATTGATGCAACAGCAAAGTTAGGCAAAAAAAGTACTCAATGTAGCCTTTGCAATCTCCCCGGGGCTTGCTCAACGGGATCCGCTTTGAGTCTCTGTAAGGCTCGTTGCCAAGAAGTAGTGCAAATGGGAGGCTACGAAATACGCATAAGATTTGGTGAAGGCTGGGGGAGTTTAGCTGGCTGTCTTAAAAAAGGAGTCGCAGCTGGGCTTCAAGCGCCCAGTGGAAAAAACAACAAGCTTTCAATTGCCGTATACTCTCAATTTGATCTAGATCAGTTGACAGAACTCATACGCTCTAAAGTAGCAGCAGAACAGATCGTTAGTTCAGCTGGCTCAGTTGCATTAAAAGAGATAAAAAAAGAGTATCCTGATGCATCAAGAGAGCAAATTCAAGCATTAGTTCAGAGAACTGTTAAAGAATCTAAGGTTGCCGCTGAAAAAATTAGAGCCGGAATAGAACATAACGTAATAACAGGAGTGTATGGTAATCAGTAAAAGAGAGTCCGTATAGACTTATAACATCTGTGGCTTTTGCTTCTGCAAAAGCCACTTTTCTTTTTTGCAGCTACGTCGTGACATCTGACCAAAGCTCGCATAAAATGCAAAGCGAAGTCACACAAATATAAAGCAAAGACGAACTTCATGATGAAACTCTTCTGGAAAATCAGAAACATTTTTCTCTCTCTTTTCTCTTTAAAAACGGTAGGAGCACGAGCCCTTGTCCTTCAAAAGGATCACATTTTATTGGTTAAACATACATATCTAGCAGGATGGTACACGATTGGAGGTGGCGTTGACGCAGGCGAGTCAGGACTCCAAGCTCTCATACGAGAGCTTAAGGAAGAAGTGGGGGTTATCCTCCAGGAATCCCCTTCCATTTTGGGATTTTATCATAACCGTTATGAAAAACGAGATGACTACGTGATTGTTTATGTTTGCAAGAAATTTGAAAAAGAGGAAGTTACCTCAAAAGAAATTTCTGAAGCTCGATGGTTTCCTTTAAATGCTTTGCCCCCCGACATTTCACCCTCGACAAAAAGGCGCATCGAAGAATACCTAGGGCTGCGTTCCTTAAGTGATGTGTGGTAAGGAAGAGAATTCTTTTCCATAGACTTTAAGCGTTTTTCATGAGAAACTCATTTTATAAGCGTTTTTCACGAAACATAAGTGCTTTTCATGGAAACTAAAAAAAATAAACAAATTTCGGGAGATGTAAGCGTTTTTCATAGACGTCCCCTTCCTGACCAAACTGCCTACTTAGCAGGTTATGCTGCCCTCATTGATTTTTATGACCTGCAAGTCCCCTTACCTGAAAAAATGGCAGCCATCAGTTCTCAGCACAAGCAATATACGACTGAAGGTTGGTCAATTTACACCCTTCGTCATAAACCAGAAGCTACACTTCAGGGACAATTAGTCTTTGCCCTCAAATATGAAGGAGTAGATTTGGCTATACTCCACGCACTTTTTAATAAAATCCACGCTAAAGAAATTGAGAGTTGGGTAAAATCGGAACCTGTAGGTAGCTATAGTCGACGGATTTGGTTTTTTTATGAATGGTTAACGGAAAAAACCTTAAATCTTCCAGATGCTGAAACGGGGAATTTTGTTGAAGCACTTGATTCTACTCAACAATACTCAGGTCCTTCGAAAATTTCTAAACGTCATCGAGTTCGTAATAACCTTCCCGGCGTTCCTGATTTTTGTCCTTTGGTAAGGCGAACTGAAAAACTCGAAAGTTTTATAGCTATGCATTTGGATCAGCTAGCTCAAAAGAAAATGGGGAAGTTTCATCCGGACGTTCTTGCGAGAGCTGCTGCTTTTCTATTGCTTAAAGATTCTCGAGCTTCCTTTGCAATCGAGGGAGAACGCCCTGGGAAAAATCGAGCTGAACGCTGGGGTAGGGCCATTTCCCAAGCGGGGTTTTATCCTCTTTCTCTCAAAGAGTTTATACGCCTTCAGAAGATTGTCATCGAGGATCAACGTTTTGTTCCGATGGGTTTACGTAAAGAGGGCGGGTTTATCGGCGTTCATGAACGATTAACAGGTACACCACTACCAGATCATATATCGGCAAAATGGGAGGATTTACCTCGCCTACTCGAGGGTATAATCGCAACAGATCAACGTTTTAAAGGGAATGGATTTGATCCTGTTATCCTTGCAGCCGTGATTTCTTTCGGGTTTGTTTTTATACATCCTTTCGCTGATAGAAATGGTCGTATCCAGCGGTATCTCATCCATCACGTTTTGTCAGAGCATGGATTCACTCCAAAAGGAGTTGTTTTCCCAATATCAGCAGTTATCCTTGAACGCATTGATGAATATAGGCGTATCCTTGAGTCTTATTCCCGGCCCCGCTTAGAGTTCATTAAATGGCGTCCCACAAAATCTGGAAATGTGGAGGTGCTGAATGATACGATAGATCTCTACCGTTATTTCGATGCCACTCTCCTTGCTGAATTTCTTTATGATTGCGTTCGTCAAACCGTAGAAAAAACCCTTCCAAATGAAATTTCCTATCTTGAACAATATGATCTAATGAAAACTGCTATACATGAACTTTTTGATATGCCAGATCACACAGTAGATTTGCTAATTCGCTTTCTACAACAGAACAACGGCGTCCTCTCCCAACGCGCCAAAGAAAAGGAGTTTAAGGCCCTGACCTCTAAAGAATGTCGTCAGCTGGAAAAACTATATAAGAAAATCTTCCTTGAACCGACGTAACGCCTGCTCAGCCTCCTCATCCTCAAGCCACTTGGCATGCTCGAGAAGGGTCTGCTTTTGAAACTCAGCAATGTCATGGTCGGGTTCTCCTAGAATAAGCTCAGTTCCTTTAAAGAGAATTCCCAAAAAGGGGATGGACTGTCGGTTACATTCTTCAATAGCATCCTGAAGGTATTCAGGTCGATCATCAATCAGAACAATTTGAGAGGGCCTTTCCGTTTTCAAAAAGGCGCGGATAATATCGCTTTTATTAAAAGATCCTGTAATGAAGATGCCTTTATAAAAGCTTGCTGGATAAGGCTTTGAAGGCTCTGAAACAAGTGTGACTTCTGAAACTCCATGAAAAAGAGGGGTAAAAGAAATTCCCTTTCCCTTTAATTCCTCATATCGCCATTTCTCCATGGAAGGAATTGCTCCTATGGATCCTGTTTCCATTTTTGTAAGGGCATAGACAGGATAAACGGTTTTTAAGGTGTTAATGAAATCCGGCCAATCTTCGGACACAAGGATCGTTTTTCTTTGTAACCGCCAATGGCTCAAGATTTCTTCAAAGTTCCTATATTTCTCTCGATTCCTTTTAAGATCGTCAATGAGAAAGCGATAGGGACTTGAGGCATGAAAAAACTTAGATTTTGGTGTAATCAACGTGTCATCGACATCAATAAAGATGACCGCATTTTCGTCAATCTTTGAAAGAGCCTTTTGGACCTCAGGAACAGTGTAAGCTGTAACGATTTTCTCTTGACCATTTAGAGCAACAGCAGGGGTTCTTAAAGACATCAACAAAATTCCTTTCAGCTAATAATTTACGTAGACCCTTAGGTCTCTAAGGGACATTCTCCCAAAGAAACGGCACAATTCTGCGTTTGGTAGTATTCAATTGTCTTTTTGGCAAGGCTTAAATACTCAGCTTCATTAAAATGTTCGATAGGATCTAAAGGAACAAAAATGCCATTCGGTGTTCTTGCATCCGAATCAGATGGTAAGCTGTTAGATTTTAGCATTTCTCCTTGTTCCTCGAGTTTTTATAGCTAGCCAAAGTTAGCCATTTGACCGACTTAAATCAATGCTCGAATGATTCTTTATCGGATTATTCCTTTTCTTAAAAAACACCACCCTGACGTTATTTTATTACAAGAAGTGTTACTGAAAGATATACACTTTTTTGCTTTGTTCTCTAAAGGAAAACATTAGTTACCTTTTTTTGAACCGTAAAATTTTTCATCCTTGACTTTAAAACAGGATTTATATATTAAAAATTAATTAGGTTATGATATAAAAAGGTGGTAAAAAAGTGCATTCATTAAAAATTTTTTCTTCTTTTTTAGCTTTGCTTAGTGTGCTTACGGTTAATGTTCTAGCTATGGAAGAAGAGCCAAAAAGGCTCTTTTTGCCGAAATCTCAGCCAAAAATTGGTCAAGATAATGGTATGGTTGATTTCCTTGAAAATTTTAGTTCGCTCGTGCGAGCAGCTGCTGATGGCAGCAATGCTATAGTTCCAGATCCATCTTGTGAAAGGGTAAAGAGCGCTTTTACAAAAGCTCTTAAAAAAGCAAACTTATTTACATATGCTAAACGGTTACCTCAATTCATTTCTGATGAAATGGCATCAAGAAAAATGCAGATGAATTCGGACAAAGAGTTAATAGAGAGAGAGTTGAAAGACCTTATTAACCCAAGCGAAGGGTTTATGAGTGATTATTATCCTGACAATAAATTCAGAAAAAAAAGACTTGAGCAGTGCTATTTTTTAGTTAGTTCAAATCTGCTTGCTATGGATGGTGAGAGATTTCATCATACTCAATTAAAGTTTACATATACTTCTCCCTATCGGCTCCTTGAAGAATTTTTCAAATATGTGGGTTTATTAAAAATTACCATTAAAAGTGCTGAAGAACATTGGGAAGTTTTCCAAAAAAATTACAAATCTCAAGAAGCTGCTTCCGAATGCTGCCAACCGGAAGCCATAAAAAAAGGGCAATCAAGCATCACTGACCCATATTTAGCAGAGTTTCATATTACATTTTTTTTGACTTTACTAAAAGCAGAAGAAGATGATTGTATTTTAGGTCTTTTTTCTCCCCTCATTAATGTATTGACGAATGATGAATATTTAAAAAGAGAGATGAAGAAAGACGAAAAAAGTAGAAATATTCTGCCTAACGCCCTTCTTTTTAAGAAGCAACTTGAGGAACAAAAACAAAAGCTAAAGCATCTTAGAAATGCATATGAAAATTTATTTCAGCCGAAGGAAGTAGAGATTTCTGAGCAGAAGATAGAAGGAAAAAACTCAGCATCAAAAGTGAGAAAAAAGAAAATTAGAGGCCATGGCCCACACTTTCCTCGGATGGAGAGATCTATTCAACCAAAGCCTGCTCCGGTTTCTCCTTCGAAAATAAACGATGAAGATAATTATCTTGAAAAATGGGTTACCTACGACTGGACATCACCCTTACAGACTCAACAAGCTAACTTAAAAAGTTTGTATCGGGATCATTCTGAAGAAAAGTCAAATAAGGAGAAAAAGAAATTAGAAAAGAAAGAAAAATTGAAAGATAAAGAAGAAAAAAAGAGGACTCCAGAAGAAGAAAAGAAGAGAGTTGAGAAGGAAGAAAAATCATTGATACCTTCCCAACTTGTTCTTCCAGGGAACGCTTTCTATCTATTTGAAGAAATTATGAAAAAAACTTATAATGGAGAAATGGGCCCTGTAGAATCATTGATTATTAAACATTTTGGGGGGAAAGCCCATTTGAGAAAAGGACGTTGGCATTTTGGGGTTCCACATATTCTGGAGTTAGATTCCATTGTTTTCGCCTCTTCTCTTGAACCTTTGGCTGAGGAGGAGGGAGAAGAAAACAGTGTTCTTATAAGTGAAGAAAAGGGAGAAAATCCATCTTCCATCAAAACGACAGTTCATAATCCCCATAAGCAAGGTTCAAAAAGGTTGCGCTCACATCATGTGAAGACAATTAAAAAAATGTTTAAGAAGGGAGGGTATACTCTTGAGACGGTTGTCAGCAAAAAAGTGATATGAGAAATTTTAGTATTTAAATTTTCTTCACGGAGCCTAGCAATTTCTTGCCAAGAGCTTGCCCTTGCGAAGGCGAGGGATGACACGGAGAAGGTGAAATAAAGTTTTTCTCAATGAGTTACATAGACACTACCGATTTCCTTATCCAGAACTGAGGTTAATTACGCAATCCCTCCCATAACATGACTCACAGAAAATCCAGCTGATTCTAAGTTCCTGATAATGAGATCCGTATGGGCCACACCTCGGGTTTCAATCATAATATCAAGCTCAGCCATTTTAATGGGAATCTCATAGAAAAGACGCTGATGTTTGACGTCAATGATATTGCTTTGATGGTGGGCAATGATTCCTGTTACTCTCTCTAAAACCCCCGGAACATCATCAACTTTGAGACGCAAATGGGTAAGATAACCTTCATGAATTTGACCTCGCATCATAATGGCTGAGACAATTCGGGCATCAATATTGCCACCGCTTACGACAATCCCAACTTTTTTCCCTTTAAAAAGAGAGGAATTATGCAAAAGAGCCGAAAGACCAGCGGCTCCTGCCCCTTCTGCGATGATATTCTGCTTACGTGCAAATAAATCAACGGCGTGTTCTATTTCTTCTTCGGTGACCACAATGATATCTTCAAGAAGGTTTTTCAGAATCAACTGGAAAAGCTGTCCTGGGGCCTTAACGGCAATCCCATCCGCTAGTGTGGTGCCTTCTTTTTTGATCTCGATTGTCCCAAATAAAGCGTGAGACATAGAAGCATATCCTTCCCCCTCCACCCCATAAATTTGGATATTGGGTTTTAAAGCCTTAGCCGCTAAGGCAATCCCTGAACAAAGGCCTCCACCTCCAATGGGAACCATAAGAACCTCAAGATCTGGACACGCCTCAAGCATCTCAATCCCGATTGTTCCTTGCCCAGTAATCACGACCGGATCATCATAGGGATGAATAAAGGTCAGATTTTCTGTATCTGCAATCTCTTTTGCGACTTGATAGGACTCATCTAGCGACTCTCCTGCGAGCACCACTCGAGCTCCCCATCTTTCTGTGTTCCCCACTTTCGTTGGAGGGGTAAAAAGGGGCATAACAACCGTTGACGGTATTTGCAAGGTATGGGCATGAAGGGCCACTGCCTGGCCATGATTTCCCGCGGACATTGCAATAACGCCGCGTTGTAGAGTCTCTTGAGACAAGCTCCTCAATTTGACATACGCTCCGCGTTCTTTGAAGGAACCCGTTTCTTGGCAGTTCTCTAGCTTTAAAAAAACCTGAGCATCCGTAACTTTTGAAAGAGAAGGTGAATAAAGTGTTGGAGTTTCAATCACAACCCCTTTAAGCAAAGCATGAGCTTTTCGAATATCTTCAAAGGTGGGAGGATTCATGAAGGAATTCCTTGTCATAGCTTTGATCTACCTCAAGTCTCCACTCTCCACCATTAACCGTTAAGAACTGGTTAAATCATCGACTGTTCGCGTAGAGTTAGTACGGTGACCGTATTGTTTTGTCTAATTTCCAGTTTTACCTATTCACTTAAACCCCCTCACCCGCCCTTCATTAAGAGGAGCGTAAACGCCAAAACAATCCAGGAATTTTAAAATTCATTAAGTATAGAGATAGGGAGCGCGCCTTTCGCAAAGATTTCTCTAAATATTTCACTCCCTTCCTGCACCTATGCTATACTCTCTTAAAAATCAGAACAGGTTAGCATCGCCCCATGATTCAAGGTCGATTCGTTGTTTTTATTCTTGGCATTTTTTTAAGCATTTTGGCTGTTGCTATGGCTATACCAGCGTTGATGGATCTCCTCTACCGCGATCCAGATTGGGTGTATTTTGGAGAGTCGGCAGCGATTACAGGTTTTGTGGGGATCTTACTGACTCTCGGGTTCCGTCCTGAAGGAGAACCCATGTTTGAAGTGCGGGAAACCTTTGTTTTAACAGTCTCAAGTTGGGTCGCGATTTCAGTATTTGCCTCCCTTCCCTTTATTCTCTCGAGCGCTGCTCCTACCTTCACCGATGCCTTTTTTGAAGCCATCTCGGGATTGACCACAACAGGAGCCACTGTGTTTAAAGATCTTGATTACGCTCCTCCCGGAATTTTATTATGGCGCGCCCTTTTACAATGGTTGGGTGGAATCGGAATCGTAGTCATGGCAATGACAATTTTACCAGCCCTTAAAATTGGGGGTATGCAACTCTTCAGGAGTGAGTTTTCCGACCGATCTGAAAAATATTTCCCCCGCGTTTCACAAATTGCTTCCGCCATACTCTCAACCTATCTCCTGATGTCAGCTCTGTGTGGCGTTGCTTATTGGCTTGCAGGCATGACTCCTTTTGAAGCTATTTGCCTTATGATGTCGACAGTTTCAACGGCAGGTTTTGCAACTTCTGATCTCTCTCTCGGTTCTTTTGCCAATGTCTGGATAGAGATAATTGCCATCGTTTTTATGATGATGGGAAGCATAACCTTACTTCTTTTCACCCGTTTTTTGCAGGGAGATCCTAAAGCCCTTCTGTGGGATTCCCAAGTTCGAGTTTACCTTTTCCTCGTCGTTGCTGCATCAGGGTTTATGACATTTTGGCTATGGCAGACGGATCAATATGATTTTTTTAGTGCTGTGCGACATGGGTCTTTTGCAGTTGTATCAATTGCTTCCACGACTGGATTTACGACCGCTGACTTTAATACATGGGGGAGCTGCGCTGTTATTTTTCTTTTTCTTCTGATGTTTGTGGGTGGGTGTACAGGGTCAACGGCAGGAGGAATTAAAATTTTTCGCTATCAAATTCTTTTTAAAGCCGCAAAGCAACAGATTTTACAACTCAGACGGCCCCATGGGGTGTTTGTTCCTCTTTATAACCATCAAAGGCTAAAAGAAGTTGATTTTATGTCAGTCCTTGCTTTTTTCGCCCTCTATATTTTTTGTTATGCTGCCTTGGCGTTGAGCTATTCTCTTTGTGGGCTTGATGTGATTTCGAGCCTTTCGGGGAGTGCGACTATTCTTGGGAATGTGGGGCCAGGATTAGGCAGCCAAATTGGTCCTTCTGACAATTACGGAACCCTTCCAGATATTGCAAAATGGATTACAATGTTTGGTATGCTGTTGGGTCGTCTTGAGCTTTTAACATTACTGATTCTCTTCGCGCCTACCTTTTGGAGAACCTAACGTGGTCATACCGATTTAAGATTTTTCCTTAAGATTTGACTCAGAAACAGATTCTGCAATTGCAGCATCAATATCTTTTATGGACATTTTTTCCCCTTTGACGCGTGTAGAACCCTTGCCAAAGAACTCGCGAATATATTTGGAAATGAGGATTTGTTCTTTTGAAAAAACGATTGTTTTGTCTTTCATAAAATCCTCCAAATGAAAAAAGTGTAACCTATGTCTCCGGAATATTCTGTTACCTATGTGCCCAGAACGGACACAGGGTGAGGCTGGCGCGCCCGAAGGGATTCGAACCCCTGACCTTTGCCTCCGGAGGGCAACGCTCTATCCAGCTGAGCTACGGGCGCAGAAGAAGTAGTCAAGTCTGTAAAGGGGTTATATACTCTCATCAAATGAGATGCAAGGAGACCGACACCATGGATATACAGGTGGAACCAATTGAAACGAAAAGCTCCGTCGTCAGGTGCGATGGAGGAGGGGGGCCTCTAGGTCATCCTGCCATCTATCTAAATTTGGGAAAAGAAGGAAAGATCGTTTGTCCGTATTGTAGCAAGTGTTACGTTAAACTTCATGGTCATTCAACAACAGGGAAGAAAACCAAAGGCTTGCGTCGCGCTTCCTGATAGACGAGATAGAGCCCACTTACAACTAAAATCAAGGCACCTAGGATGATAAAAGTATCGGGGATATCTCCCCATACCACATAACCAATAAGCGTGCCAAAAACGAGAATCAAATAATCAATGGGCCCGACAACGGAAGCCGGAGCGAGACTAAAGGCTCGGGTAATGGCTAAAAGGCCCGCACCCCCTATAACACCTGATGCGGCAAAGAGCACCCAATCTGAGAAGGAAGGCGATTGCCAGCAAAAAGGCATAAAAAGAGAACTCAGAAGGAAGGAAGCTCCAAGGAACCAAAAGCTGAGTGAAAAGTTGCTTTCTGTTTGACTCAGTTTTCTCCCCATAACAAGTCCGAGGGCCCAGAGGATCCCTCCCAGGAAAGCCGAAAGACCTCCTATACTAAAGACAAGACTTCCTGGGCGCATCATGATGAGAACGCCCGAAAATCCAACAAAAATAGCAATCCAGGAGTGTTTTTCAATTTTCTCCCCTAAAATGGGAATCGAAAAAATGGCCATAAAGAGAGGTGCGACATAGGCAATTGCATAGGCATCAGCTAACGGCAAGAATTTAAAGGCATACATATAGAATGGGAGAGAGCTAGCCATGATCGTTGCTCGTAGCGCATGATAAGATTTTTTATTGGATTTTAAACTTTTCCAGGAAAGTTTTTGGGGAGCCATCATGAAAAGGGGCAACCACGTAAAAAAGGAGCGGCAAAACATAATTTGCATCGGATTGTAGGTGTAGGTTAACCATTTCACTAGGCCATCAGTCATACTGTAGAGAACGACTGCTAAAAACATAATAGCCATTCCACGATAAATGGGGTAAGAAAACATTTTCAAGTACATCCTCAATTTATATAAGGATATATGGAGTTGATTCTTAAAAAATTCAAGGTAACTTTAGTGTTAGTTTGGTCCGTAGGGCTCGCATTCTGTTGTGAAGAAAAGAATGCAATGGGATTAGCTAACCCCGCTTCTCAAAATTGTATAGAAAAAGGTGGCACCTTGCAAATGGCTGAACGAGGGGATGGGGGAACATACGGAATTTGTCTTTTTGAAGATAACCGTCAATGCGAGGAGTGGGCTTTATTTCACGGTGAATGTCCCGTGGGAGGCCTTAAAATAACAGGATTTTTAACTCCTGAAGCAACCTATTGTGCCTTGGTGGGAGGAACTGTCTTAAAAAATGAGACAATCTGTCAATTACCTTCGGGGAAAAGGTATCCAACGCAAGAGTTATACAATGGGATGTCCATTGACAACTAAAATAAGATCACATTGACATAAATATATTGTTTATATAGATTTCTGCTAATTATCGTTTTTTAAAATGGTTTTTTTAGGAGTATTTTATGGTAATTTCCCTTTCCAAAATTCAAAACTATTCTGTCTCAGTTCTATGCGCTCTTTCACTGACTGCCTGTTCTGTTGGTATGGCTTTGGATGGGCAAAAAGATCCGGACGTAAGTGTTGTAAAAAAAACAGCCCATCGAACTGACATTGAAGTTCAACTTGGGGCGCCTATTAAAGTGGACACCCACCAGAATGGAAATACCACAGCCGTTTATCAGTATGAGGTTGGCAAGGAACCGAGTGCTGGACGCGCAGTTGCCCATGGTGTGATGGATGTTTTAACTTTAGGTATTTGGGAAGTCGTGGGTACACCAGTTGAGCGCCTTAAAGGTGACAAAGTCAACATGGTTATCACCTATGACAGAAATGGAAATGTGATCTCTGCTGTTAAATCACGATAAAAAACCCACGTAAGCACCCCGAGTCCGAAGTCTGACGCACTCAGGGTAATTTAAAAACTGGATTGCCACGGCCTGTTCCCCGCTCGCGGGAACGGCCTCGCGAAAACGGCTAGGAAGGAGCGTCTTTGCGAGGAGCTTTGCTCCGAAGCAATCCAGAAAAACCTAAATTTCATTCATGAAGAGTATAGGGCATAAATTTTTGCCGTTATCGCCCAATGATCACTAAGGTTATCAAATAGGTTTACGGACTCTACTTGATAGTTAGGCGTAGAAAATAAACCATCTACGACAAATTGCAGATCACCTGCTTTGTGCAAATTCTTGTCAATCGTTGTTGTGACTTCAGCAGGAATATTATCCTTATATCTTGATGCCAAGGCATCAAAAATAGCTGTCCAGCGGGGGGCATTAAAATCCCCACAGAGAATAAAATCGGGAAGAGGAGAAAGCAGTTGGTAAAGAGTTTCTAAGTTTTGATATTGTTCCTCAGTGGGCAGACCCTTTGGAGACCAGGTAAAATGTGTATTGACCAAACGGTATAATTGCCCATCCTTAATCACTTCTGTTACGAGAATGGCTCGTGCGGACTTCTCGGCGACAACCTCAGGCGTATCTCCCTCATAGGCAAGAAGAAGATGATCTTTATCTCCTCTGTAATAGGCACTATCACTGTTAAGGATGGGTAAAGCTGAAAATGTCGCGATCGCAACATGTTCTAAAACCCCATGCAATTGTCTAAGGTTCATGATAGCAGAAACACTTTTCATCTGAAGAGCAGTTTCAAGAGAAGGGATGTCCTTGACAAACACTTCCTGTAGCAAAATGACATCCGCTTGTTGAGTCTTAAGAAAGGGAATGACACGATCAAGATGGCGATCAAATTCAATATTTAAGCAGACGATTTTTAAAAAAGAAGTTTTTATTTTGTGATTCATTTTTCAACCGAACAGTGACTGAAGTTTATGACATTTAGAAAAACAGGTATTAAGGATCAATGCAAGACCGATACAACGGGCTGACTCTTTTCTTTAATCTTCACGCTTTTGTTCAAAAAAAACCACCCTCTAAGGTAGTCTCCTGGAGAGAAGACCCTACCTTAAGGGTGGTATTAAAAAAGCTTCAAATGAGAAGCCTAAAACATTTACCGCAACTTAAGATTGACAGCAGAGGTTTTACCCTTGTTGCTTGCTAATTCAAAGCTGACTTTTTGGCCTTCAGCCAAATTGGAAATCCCTGAGCGCTCAAGCTCAGTGATGTGAACGAACACATCACGTGTACCGTCTTCCATTTGAATAAAGCCGTAGCCTTTTGTGGGGTTAAACCATTTTACAGTGCCGTTTTTCATTTCTATATCCTTTGATAGGCGTTAACTAATTGAGTTCTCAACAAAAAGCGTAAAAATTCCACCGAATACCAAGGGTCGCTTACATAAGGAGGGGGAGCTGAGGGTAAGAAGAAGAAGGCATAAAGTCTATCTTAGTTTCTTACGCAGAGCACACAATCTCTACGGTTTCTATCCTTAAAAGGAGTTTTAAACTCGCTATTAATATAGGGATTATTTTTGAAAACGCAACCCTTAAGACGGAGTGGCCGTTTTTAGGAAGGAATGCATATAAGGAAAATGGTGAGAAGCGTGAATAAGAAGGAAGAGGCATGGGAGGCAGGCAAACGCTGTAAGGGTGAAAAAGAGAGGCCATGTTAGAAAATCTGCAAGAAAACCCGCGCCAATTGAAAGGACGATCCGTGCGAGAGATCCAAAAGAGGAGAGAAGAGCAAAGTGGGTTGCCGTATGGGGCGCGCTGCAAAGGCTCGAAAGATAAGCAATAAAAGCGGCAGCGCCCAGTCCGCAGGTCAGATTTTCAACGCCAATCGTCATCACAAGAATGCTAAGATTATAGCCAACCAAGGCCTGGATAACAAACATCAAACTGGAACAAATTTGGAGACTCGCGCACAGGATGAGGCTTGAAAGGATACCAAATCGGTTCAGAAAAAGCCCTCCCAGAAATCCACCGATAATCATGGCAGAAATGCCAAAAAATTTTGCCACATTGGCAATTTCAAGCTTACTAAATCCAAGCTCAACCAAAAAGGGAGTGTTCATTACATTGAGCGCTGTATCACCCACTTTATAAAAGAAAATGAAGGCGAGAACGACCCGCCAATCATAGGACTGCCATAGTTCCTGAAGAGGGGGACCATAGGTCGATTTGAACCATTCCCAAAAACGGTTATGAGGGGCGATGTGCTTCAAAGAAAGGTGAGGAGCTGAACTGAAGACAAGGGTTTGGGGAGACGGACTAAAAAGGGTCGTAAGCATGCCGACACCAATAAAAAATGCCATGACGACGTATGCAGTTTGCCACGAATAGGTTGCTGCAAGGGAAAGGGCTCCAGCTCCTGACATCATCATCCCAAGGCGATAACCGAGGTAAGTTGAAGAAGCAGCGGATCCTTTTTGATCTTCATCAATAATTTCAATACGGTAAGCTTCAATCACAATGTCTTGAATAGCGGAGCAAAAAGAAACGCCAAAGGCCCACAAGGCAGTTTCTAAAATGGATTCCTTCGGATTTGAAAAACCAAGCCCAAGCAACATAAAAATAAGGATACCTTGAGAAAGAAGAGCCCAGCTTCGCCTTTGGCCCAAAGGCTTTGAGAGAAGAGGCAGTTTAACCCGATCAACGACCGGCCCCCATAAAAATTTAAACGTATAGGGAATGGTTACAATAACAAAAAGACCAACCGTTGTATTATTAAGCCCAGATTCTTTTAGCCAAATGGTCAGAGTTGATAAGGTCAGCAAAAAGGGTAATCCGCTCGAGAATCCAAACAGGAAAATCGAAAGAATTCGCCTATCGCAAAAGACTAAAAAACTCGTTCGCCATGACTGAATCAAGGTCTACCACATCCTTATGAATAATTAGATAACCAGAGTATAGCATAGAGTTTCCGAAGATTAATACTTTAAAACGAAACGAAGTGGCTCAAATGGATAGTAACGACTCGGCCGCCCCCACAATTGAATGGTGAGGACCGGGACGACCTCCTGAAAACTTTCGATCCTTTCATAAGGAAAGAGTTGATAATTTCAGTGGGATGAATTACCTCTCCCCTTGTGGGAGCTTTGTTGAATAATTCCCAAGGAAACAACCAACCCGCGTCAGCTTTCCTAAATCCCGGGATGACGCGCGTTTATTGTTTTTAAACACAATCTCAAAATATCTTATACGGAACTCAGTTTATCCTAAGTTGGACCAAAACTATTTGTTCAATAAAGCTCCTTGTGGGAGAGGTCGTCATGCACAAAGCGCATGACGGGTGAGTAGTACTCAAACAGCCTTTAAATAATCTGCAACGCTTTCAGTCGTTGTATGAATAGCTTTAGATCCCTTTTGCCAGTTGGCAGGACAGACTTCGCCATGTTTTTCGGTATGTTGAAGCGCAGATAGCATACGAAGAGCTTCTTCAACATTTCGTCCAAGGGGAAGATCATTTACCACTTGATGGCGAACAATGCCATCGCAATCAATGAGGAAAAGGCCACGATAAGCAATCCCATCTGGATTCAAGACATCGTAATCCTTAGCGATATGACCCCCCAAATCTGAAATAAGACCATAGGTGATCCCTTGAATACCGCCTTTCTCTTTAGGGGTATTGAGCCAAGCCATGTGAGAAAAATGACTATCCACACTACAGCCAAGGAGGACGCAGTTATTCTTTATAAATTCCTCTTGGCAGGCTTGGAAGGCGTGAAGTTCCGTTGGGCAAACGAATGTAAAATCTAAAGGATAAAAGAAGAGAACGACATATTTCCCCTTATAATTTTTAAGCTCGATATCCTTACACTCAGTCTTGGTGACACATTTTGCTTTAAAATTGGGGGCTTCTTTTCCAACAAGTACGCTCATTTTTCGTTCTCCTTACTTTTCGATTTCCGTCATTCTATAAATAAGGCCCTTACTCTACTTTTACAAGCCTTGATCCTCACACCCTTTCTGAAAGCCAAATGGCCAGTCGTGAGACTGATTTGATGGCGTGGGTGAGGAGCGGATAAGCGGGGGCTTCCCGTGCACCTTGTTCAAGCGCGAGATCTCTGTGCTCAAGTTCTTCTTGTTGGCAGGTGGTGATAAGCTGGCTGAGGTCTGGGTTTTCATCTCCCAGGAGTGTGAGCTGCTTTTCATAGTGTTGATCAATGACTTCCTCAACGGCTGCGGTGCAAGCCATGGCAGCCTTTTCCCCTAGAAGAGCCGTTGCGGCTCCCAAAGCATACCCTGCCACATGCCATAGAGGATGAAGAAGGGTCGGGCGGACACGATTTTCCACAACCAAAGTTTCAAAGGCTTTGAGATGGGCGATCTCTTGGGCCTTCATATGTTCTAGAAGGGGAGCCACAGGACTGTGTTTTAAAATGGCCAGTTGGCCTTCATAGATGCGTTTAGCACCATACTCGCCGGCTAAATTCACCCGGAGCATGGAAGCTATCTGGCCTTTCGATGACGATTGTCCAGGGAAAGTTTTCATTTACGCTTACATCCCCATCCCCAGCATAGGAGAGCGAGACATAAGGATATAAGTGTATTATAAGCTGCCAGAGACAAGCCAAAAAGACTCCATGTGACTTGGTCACACCGAACAAAGGGTGTCTTGAGGAGTTGTTCACGCAAAGCTTCAACAGACTCGAAGGCACTGAAATCATTAGAAGCACAAAAACCTGGCAGGCTTACCCAATGCTGCTGGACGGCAACATGATAACCCGCAAGGAGGGCTCCCCCCAAAAAAACAAATCCTAAAAGGAGGATGGCATAATGTTGAAAGCGCTGAGGAAGCAGGATGAACGAGAGGAGAGAAATGAGGCCCGCACCAGTAAAGACATCTCTTTCATAATGACACAAAGGGCATCCAAGAACCGCAAAATAGTGCTCCATGATATAGGCTGTAGCTACAACAACGGCACTGACCAGAAAGAGTATAGCTAATATCTTTTGAGATGATATTTCTTTAATTCGCTTTAGACACATAAGACCTCCCTTTAAATCGTTCACCCTAGAGCATAAAGAATTCCGAATCCGCCTAAAAGAGCCCCCAGGGCCATAAGTGTAACAAGGGTGAGATTTTTTTCAATATATCCTTTAATAGGGGGCCCAAAGTACCAAAATAAAGCGGCTATCAAAAAGAACCGGAATCCTCTCGCAATGATAGAAGCTATCGTAAAGGATGTAAAATCGAGGCCCGTTACCCCGCAAGCAATTGTTACGACCTTATAAGGAATAGGGGTTAGCCCCTTTAGGGCCACAATCCAAAAGCCCCACTCGTTAAAACTGTGCTGAAACCTATCAAAGGCCGTTTGAAGGCCGTAAGTCTGAAGAATAAACTCCCCGATCGTTTCATAAAGCCCATACCCAATGGCATATCCAAGCCATCCACCCACGACAGAAGAAACAGTACAAATCGTGGCTAACCACCAGGATTTCTCTCGACGCGCTAAAAGCATAGCAATGTAAAGAGGGTCAGGAGGAATGGGAAAAAAAGAACTTTCTGCAAAGGAGACGGCTGCTAAAATCCATATAGCATAGGGATGGTTTGCGAAGCTTAAAATCCAATTGTAGGTACGTTGTAACATTAAAAGTCTCTTTCCTAATAACGACTCACCTGACACCGAGTGTGAAGACGGGTGAGTCATTACCTTTCCTAATACTTGATCGAACACTTAACACGGATTGTGGATAAGTTCAATGGAAATAGCGATTTCCACAAATTCAGTTTTTTTGGTACAATTACTGATAAGAGTGATATCCTTAAATAAAAGAGTAAATACCTCTTCTTGACTTTTTGTGGACGCAAAAAATTCATACAGGTTCGAAGAAGAAAAATTTTTTTCGATTTTTTTTCAAAGCATTACCTCTTATTTCTCTTCCTAACAACATAAGATAAAAATAAATTCATTTTTTAAATAAATTGTTAACAATTTGTAGGTAAGGTTGGACTGTAAGAAAACGAAGGAGGAAAAAAATGAAAAATCTTTTCTTATTAAGTACAGTAGCTACTTTGGGTCTTGTTGGATGCACATGTTGTGATTCATGCGAAACAATCACACCTTGCAGTGCTCCTTGCGCTGGCCCTGTTGGGGCTGTCTATGGTGCACCACCTGCGCATCATGCGAAGCATCATCATAAGCATAAGCATCATAAGCATCACATGCATCATAAGAAGCATCCTTGTCCTACAGAGGGTGCAGCACCTCATATGCAAGGTGGTGGAGCTCCAATGCATGGTGGCGCAGCTCCGCAAGGTGGCAAAGCTCCGATGTAAAACTCATCTGAAAGGGTCGCTGTCGGATCATTCGGCAGCGACTGACTTTCCTATATAGCCATAGGAACGTGCTTTACAGATACAGGCGCTTTAAAGGTTTCTATGCCCCAGATTGTTAATCCTGTAGCAACAAGGGCAAACCCACATCCGAACATCATATTGAGTGAAAGTCCGTAGACAAAGGCCTCGTCGATCCAACTTAAGAGCTGTGGAACCTGTTCGACAGGAAACACTTTAAGCTGAGAGGCAGAATGCTCAACCTTCGAGATAATCCCTACAAGGTCTTGTTGTTGCTGTGGTGACAATGCGAGTCCAGATTTTTGAGCGCTTTCTAAGAGATGGCTTTGTCCAAAAAAGACGACGAAACTCGTGCTAAGAACTACGCTCAAAGTGTTCCCAATCATCATCAGCATCATATAAACGCCTGATGCCACATTTAAGTCTTCCTCTGGAACAGCGCGCATCATGGCCGTATTACAAGATGTAAAGTAAACGCCTAAACCAGTGCCCGCTATGAAGAGCACCGTCAGGACAAAATAAAGGCTAGAATCCACTTTTAAGAAGGCCATCAGCCCTAAGGCAATTGCGGATAAAAGCGATCCAAAAATCATGGGGCTTTTGATTCCGAAAGCATCAATCATTTTTCCACCAATAGGCGACAGAAGTCCCATGCTGATCGTCATCGAAATAAAGATAAGGCCTGTTTCATAGCTTGAGTAATGCAGGGTATTTTGGAGATAAAGACCCATCATCACAAGGATCAATGAAAAGTTTATCGCCATAAAAAATTCGCCCACACTTGCGGCCATATAAGGTTTGTTACCCAAGAGATGGGGAGGAATCATACGGATCTTTTGTGTACGGTCTCTCAAAAAACAACTTCCTATGAGGAGAGCCCCAAGGCTTAACCCAGCCCATATGCGAAAGCTATCGATTCCCAAAATTTCAATTTCATTAAGTGTATAAACAAAGATACATAATCCTGAGGCCAAAAGAAGTGCGCTCACATAGTCAATTTTTTGCTTCACTTTCGGCAATATGTCTTTTGTTCCATAAAGTTGAAGAATGGCAATAATCAGGAGCCCTAAAGGAATATTGATATAAAAAATCCAACGCCAATTTGCTTCTTCAATAATCAAGCCCGCAAGGGTAGGGCCCGCTGCGAGCCCAAATCCGGCAAAGGATAAGATAATACCCATGACAAAGCCTTGTTTTTCGGGGGGTGCTGACGTGAAAATAATAGCCCAAGCGGGGGCTGAAAAGATGGCTGCTCCAAGTCCTTGCAGCACGCGTCCGAAAATAAGTATTTCTAAGGAGTGACCATAACCTGTCAGGCAAGATCCTCCCATGAACAAAATTAAGCCTACGATAAGGGTATTTCGTTTGCCATAAAGGTCGGCTATCCGACCAGCCGGAATGACAAAAGCGGCCCAGACGAGAACATAGGCACTCAAAAGCCATTGCAGACTGCTAAGATCTGCCTTGATTTCCTCTGCAATTGGAACGAGCGTTAGGTTTACTGCGGTGTAGTCAATATTTAAAAGGAAGATAAGAACGCCGATAGAAATAAGGACCATCCAAGAGCGTAAGGAAATGGTCGAAGAGGGAGCGGACATGGGCTGTTCCTTTCAACAGTTGGCTCAAAGTTAACATAATGAAACGACTGTTAAAAAACAAGAGCTCAACTCAAAATGGATTGCCACGGCTTTATGGATCTTCGCTGACGCTAATCTAGGTCATGATGAGTTGAGGTGACCCCAATGGCCATCGCCATCGTGTTGCGGATAGCAATCATAAGCAATGACAGCATACCGACAGCTACAAAGATGAGGCCGCATCGGGGGTCGTGGAGTAACACGACCCCGCCCAATACAAGGAGCAAGTATGCCGCAAGTGGAAAAACCGAGTGAGGGATCAAGTCACGCCGTTTCTCGTAATTGTTCTTATCTCCTCCAATTAAAATGGACCCCGATAAAACTACGCCGGCGAAACCCAGGAGACAAATGCAAAGAGTGGCCGTGAGCCGAGTATGGTTTGGAAAGGTCATAAGCGCAGCAATACCTAGCACGGAAACGTAAGAGACAACGCTGGGCAGAACGTACACGCCAATCTTAGCAGTGGCTTCAACCTTTTTTACCCATCGCTGAGCGGCGAGTGTGATTACGACAAACAACAGACCGATCAAGGTCGAGGCTGCCGCTGACATGATAAGGTAGAAATTCGCCCATTGTTGAAGTAACAACTCTAGTTCATTCATAGGGTTGGTCATATTGAAATGCTTGTGTCTTGGTAGAACGCCCCATCATGACGTCACGGGAGGCGTTTTGGCTTGGTACATTCTATCGATCATTTCGGGCGGAAGGGGAGTGACCATTTTGGATCCCAGGAGAAGCTCGATGTATGCAGCGCCAGGTTGTTTTCTTGCATTCTGTAGGGCCGATTCAAACTGAGCGTTGGTTTCCACGCTCGTGCAGAACCAATCGCGGCAGCCCATGGCTTCTGGGAGTTTATGATACTGCCAGGGAGCGAGTTTGTTGTATATGTGGACCTTGTCGGGGTTACTATTGCCCATGACGATTTCTTCGACGCCAAACATGCCGTTATTTAGCAGCAGGATGATGGGGTTCACCCCATACTTTCCCATCGTCCCAATTTGGTTCGCCGTAAGCTGGTGACCACCATCTCCCTCGACCAACACGACGCGACGTGAGGGATCCGCCAGGGCCGCTCCAAAAGCAGCAGGAGTCGCCCAACCAATACAGCTCCAGAGTGCTTGAGTATGGTAGTTCGCGCCATCAGGTAGCAGAATGTTGGCCATGAAAAACCCAGCGGTACCAGTATTCGCAATTAGAATGTCACCTGGCTCCAGGAATTGCTGTATTCTTGAATAGATCGAGTCGTTCGAGAGTGCATCGCCCGATGCTCCCAATGCGGGTAATGATAAGGGACGGGAGAACGAGGGCGTCTTGAACTTAGGAGCTTGTTTCGCGAGAGCCACGAGCAGGTCCTTCATGTGGATTGGCCAATTTTTAATCGATTGATTAAAAACATAAAGAATTTATTAAAAACCGTTTTGTTTCAATAGCCTTTCTGGATTCCCGCTTTCGCGGGAATGACGAACGGGGGAGATGCGGTATGATGCTTTAGAAAAACGTCAGGTGTTAAGGAGTCACATCATTTTTTTGAACAAAGTTCTCACCCATGTGGCAAGTTTGCTTTGATTTTACAGAGAGGCACGGCCTCAGGTAACTCATCACTTTTCACTTCTTTTTTCACTTTCAGCTACTGCCGCGATAAACTGAAGTGATTTAACCATCTGCTTTCTCCAGATCCAATTTGCAATATTAATAACCGTCAAGAGGATCAGAAGAGGGTAAAGATAAAATAAAATGGGAGTTAGGAAAGCCATAATCCCGCTGAACCCCAGATTTGACATGAGAAATGTTCCAAAGATGGTCAGTCCAAGGCAAGCTATGCGCTGGAGGCGCTGTTTGAAAATTTGTTCATACAGAAAGTCTGTAAACACGGTCGTCAGAGCAACAATTGTTGTTAAGCAGGACAAGATGATGGCAACGGTGACGATACGTCCTCCGATGTTTCCGAGAGTCAAATAGGCAATCACGCTTAAAAATTGTTCGGGGGCATTTTTCCCTAATTCTTCCGAAAACGTTGCGCCCAAGTAGACAAGAGCAAAATAAACAATAAGAAGAAGCCCCGAGCCGAGAAGGATAGCGTAAAGGGATAGGTGAAATGAATGATCATGATTTTTATCATTTACCCTAAATTTCAGCTTAAAATGACGCGCTATTACAGTGGCAAAAAAGAAAGCGGCTATCAAATCCATCATTTGATAGCCCTTAAAAGCTCCCTCTTGAAAGGCTTCTGACGGAGGCATGAGAGTGTGTTGGGGGGCGGTTGCAAACAAAAGGCCAAAGAACAAAATGAAGCCAACGGATAAAATCTTTGCAGGAGCGAGGAGGGCTCCTAAAAGAGGAACAACTTGATTTTCATTTAAACATAAAAGGAAAACTATCCCGCTTATGATGAGGCTAAATCCACTTAAAGGAAACATAGGATCTATGGTTGAAAAACTTCCAAAAGCGACCGTAATGCAACGTGGCAATGCCCCAAAGGGTCCCATAAGAAGCAACATCAAAAAGATGAGGGTGAATGCGGTTACTTTTCCAAAGCGCTCAAAAAAAACTTGATAACTTCCATTATAGAGTAAAATCCCTACCAGGCCGAGTAAGGGAACAAGAATCCCGGTTAGACTGAGTCCAGCAAATGTAGGAAGGAAAACACTGTTCGCTATTTTCCCAGCAAGTAAGGGGAAAACCAAATTTCCGGCTCCGAAAAACATTGCGAATACAGCGAAACCTCCCATAATAACAGCAAATACTTCTTTTAAACGCACGTTAAACAATTGAACACCATTCACTTTTTACTATCTTTTTATATATAAGCATAGGATGCATCGATTTCACTATTTAATTTTTATTTTCAGAGAATTTAATAAGAATAGATATTTGCGAGACAAGATTTGAGCTGCTAATTGTCCACACTAAAGACTGAGGATAAAATATGTGAAGTTAGAAAATTTTGTTTTTTACTCATGAAAATGATTTTAATGAATTTTTAGAAAGGCATAAAGAAAAATCGAGAGTCTCCTTCAAAAATTATCATATGCTATTGATAATAAAAAGGTAATTTTGATTTCACGTCAGTTTAAAGGTAGAATTATAATCTATCTAGGAGTTGTAAATGCACAAAATATACTGCACTTCAAACCCTCCCTGTCGTCATCCCGTCCTCGCGAAGGCGGGGAACACGGGAACCCAGGAAAGTATCTGAAACAAAACGAATATTTCTTTAGGGTTGTTGCTTCTTCAGCAAAAAATTTCATATAAACTTCTGTTATTAAAAATTTTTCCTGGGTTCCCGTGTTCCCCGCCTTCGCGAGGACGGGAATGACGATTATGTATTCAGGTGAGATCAGATCATTTTTCATGAAACCTCCATTTTTCTTTCATTTTTTAAGCGCATCTTTTTCTTAAAAAAGATTTTTTAGTGAATTATTTTTTTATCAAAAATCATTTTTCTTGAAACATATAATTAAATTTTTTTACACTCTCTAAAAATAAAAGGACTGTCATGTTGGGAAAACGGTTGCTTTTGGTTACGGGGCTTTTAAATCTTCTTGGCGGATGTGATCTGATTGATCATCGTTATTATCACGATCCCTGCCTTAAGCTTCAAAAAGAAGATTATGAAAAAATGACGAAGCCTCCTCCGTATCATAAAGAGATCTCTTCTTTTCAACCTAAACTCTCGGCTCTTCCAAAGGCTGCATCCTTAACGCCTGGTATGAGGAAGGAGGTTTCACTTACTCTGCATGAAAATATGTGCTTTAAGACTGTACTCATGGAACTTGGCCATCAAGCAGGAGTCGGCATGGCGCTAAGTTCGCAAATAGCTTCTGAAAAGATCGGAATTCTCTATAGCGCCCATCATTTACCTTTTATTGATGTGATTAAAGACATATGCTCACTGACAGGTCTTTGATTTCAAATTCAGGGAAATCGTATCCTGATCGAGCCTGATGAGCCCTATCTTTCAACCTATAGTGTTCAGTTTTTAAGCCACACCCGCAAAAGTGAGAATCGGATTTCGGTCTCGACAGATGTTTTTTCCCCTCTCGAAAGTAAAAGCCGAACGGATAATGGATCGGATAGTCTCCTTGTCGGCAACAGCCTCATGGATTTTTGGGTTGAGCTTGAGCAAAACTTGAAGATGATTTTAATGCCCGAAAGTGCTCTTTCCATCAAAGGACCTCAATATTATACGCTGCACAAACAGGCGGGTCTCGTTATGGTTCTGGGAACAGATCGCCAGCATTTACAAATTGCTGAGTATCTTAAAAGATTAAAGGAGGCAGTCTCAACACAAGTTATTATTGAAGCTAAAATTATTGAGGTAACACTAGATAATGAATTTAAAAGTGGAATTAATTGGAGCCAATTAGGAGGGGATATCCACGTTACAGCTTCCTTAGGGACACAAGTCACCCCTCATCCCGTCCACGGGTTCACTTCCCGGGATGTCTTTAGCTTTTCTGTTGATCATGAAAAATTTTCGTCCGTTTTAAATTTGGTGAAAAAATTTGGAACCGTTCGAACCCTTTCTAATCCTCGTTTGACGGTTATGAACAATCAACCTGCTATGTTGAAGGTTGCGACGAATGAGGTCTTTTTCCACCTTGAGTTTGAACGTTATTTCCAAGCCGAAGGAAAACCCGATGTGGAAAATATATCGAGCGATGCCATGACCGTTCCCATTGGCCTTGTCATGGTCGTTCAGCCTTCCGTGAATCTTCAAACGGGGGAGATTACAATGACATTGCGCCCGACCATTTCTCGTGTTCAAAAGGAAGTGGAAGATCCGGCCGTTGCTATCAAATCCCAACAAAAGGTGAAGTCCACAATCCCTGTTGTCCAAGTGCGGGAGCTGGACTCGGTTTTGAAAATCAAGTCGGGGCAAGTTTTAGTGATGGGAGGGCTCATGGAGGACCGATCAAGTTATACAAGCGCATCCGTTCCTGTTGCCGATAGTATTCCCCTTTTTGGAGAGTTTGCGAAAGGAAAAGATGATGACAGAAAGACAACAGAGCTTGTCATTTTTCTCACTGCCCATATCGCCGAAGATTCTTATATTGTTGAAGCGGATGAGCGAATTTATAATACGTATACAGAAGACCCTCGCCCCTTGCGCTTTTAAATATAAGGGGTAGAATGTGACACGTCTGGGGATAATGGTGAATGGTTGCTACAACGCTCGGAAAGGAACACTGGATGAAATTTCAACCCTATTTTCTGCGTATGAGCCTCAGTCTACTGATCATGGTAGGTGTGGCTGGTTTCTTTGGCACATCCTTATGGTCCATTTTTCTAAGTAATCCTCGGCTCAATGCACTTATTATCGCTTTAACCTTGGCAGGCATGCTTTACGCCTTTTATCAGCTTTTCCGTTTGAGAAAGGACTGTGAAGTCCTCGAGGATTTAAAGCAAGGCCAATGGAGCTTTTCATCCACGCCAAAAGCTTTCTTTTTAGAGCCTATTGTTTCCTATGTCTCGAAGAAGCCATCCCCTTTAGATCCCTCTCTAGGCAGGGGACTTGCTGATTCTCTTGCAGATCGCTTGGATAATGAGCGGGTATTCCCTCGCTATTTAATTGGCCTTCTCGTGTTTTTAGGTCTTTTGGGAACGTTTTGGGGCCTTTCTCAGACCATTACATCTATTGCCCATCTCATTCAAAATATGCCTTCAGAAGCTTCGAGTTCTGCCAACTTTTTTAGTCTTTTAAAAGAAAGTCTTCACAGTCCTTTAGCGGGAATGGGGACAGCCTTCAGCTCTTCCCTCTTTGGGCTCGGAGGGTCTCTTTTGGTTGGCTTCTTAGAGCTCCAAGTCGGGCATGCCTATGGACGATTTTTAAATGAAGCCGATCTTTACTTGACGACTTGCTCCCATAGTCATGATAAAAAGGTATCTGCTTCTTCGGCCCCCCTGGGCTTCCTTCAAGCCCTCCTCACACAGAACGTGGAAACCGTTGAACAGTTGAGTCAAGTCATAGAAAAAACAGAAAAGAATGACCAGAAAACGGTCATTTTATTGGATAAACTCCTCAACTCTTTGGCATTGATGGTCGAGCAAAACAAAACCCATCAGAATCTGATGATTAAACTTGCAGAAGGTCAAATCGAGTTACAGAAAAAACTGTCAACCCTTTCCTCAGGCTCCGATGAGGAAAGCCTCAAGTATCTTCAAAATATTGAGCGCGTCCTTACCCATTTTCTTCACCATCAAAAGGAAGATCGGGAAGAGTTTTCAAAAAGGTTGCGGGACGAGATGCGGATTATCGCCAAAACAATTGGTAGTCTGGGAGAATCGCCGCGACTTGCGGGGTAATTTATCCTTATGTAGGAGCGAGAACGTTTTTCTTTCCAGAAAATTGCCCAAGGGCTATCAGACCTATGAGAGCCATTGCCATCACATAAAAGGCAGGTGACAAAGGACCAAGGAGAGCTGCAAGCTTACTGCAGATCAAAGGGGTTGTTCCCCCAAAAAGGGCTGTTCCCAGGCAAGCTCCTAAAGCAACCCCTGAATAGCGGCATTCAACAGGGAAAAGGGTGTTTAGGTAAGCACTTGAGGGAGCGATAAAAGCGGAACTCAGCATTAAAAAAACCATTTGTGCAAAAAGAAGACTCCAAAAGCTTCCCTCCGCATAGACCATTAACATCGGCAGGGCAAGAACCATCTGCCCGAGTGCGCCCCATATCATGAGTCGGCGTAGGCCAATTTTATCTGAATAATAGCCCGAAAGGGGAAGAAGAAATGCATAAACCAATGTAATCGTCATATTCATCATCATGAGGTCAAAACTGCTTATAAGTCCCTTTGTATGCAAGGTTGGGTTCATATAACCAGCGAGGACGTAAAACGCGACATGGGAAAAGCCGCCTACGCCTATTGTTTTCAAAAAGGAAAGAGGATAGTTTTGAATCACATCGAGAAGAGGCATTTTGACAGGTTTCTGAATGATCGTGTCCTTCAAAATGCGTCGCAAATAAATTCCTGAAAAACCAACGAGCCCTCCTAAGAAAAAGGGAATGCGCCAGGCCCATTCTGGCATGAAATCATTGATGAAAAGGAGACCCATGAGTGTTGCCAAAACCGTCCCAATGCTCGTAGAAAACCTGATTAAGCCGCCTATAAATCCTTGTCTTGTTTTATCCGTTTGTTCAAGGCCGAGTATGGCCGCACCAGCCGTTTCTCCTCCATTAGAAAAGCCTTGAAGGAAACGGAAAGAAACGAGTAATAGGGGTGCAAAGACCCCAATCACCTCATAAGTGGGAAGAAGCCCAATTCCAATGGTAGAAACAGCCATCAATATTAGAGTTCCCATAAGGGTTTTTTTACGGCCATACTTATCTCCCCAATGGCCAAAGACAATGGCCCCGATGGGTCGTGCTGCATATCCCACAGCAAAAACACTGAAGCCGGTCATCAGTGCTGTTAAAGGATCAGAAGAAGGGAAGAAGAGGGGGGAAAGTATGGATACAAAAAGGCTGTAAAGCAAAAAATCATAAACCTCAAGGACGTTGCCGACCATAAGCGCACGTAACATAGGAAACTTCATGACAAATTCTCCTTCTTTTGAAAGATCATATAAGCACACTTTTTCCCACTTGCGAGGGCTTTTTGTTCATAGCGAGTCTCAGGCCATCCTTTTGGATGGGGACTCCACGTCAGAGGATCGGCAGAGGGTGGCCCTTCACAAAGGATGAGGTTGGGGTAACTATAAAGCACGTCTTGAATGTGCTCCACATAAGAAGCATCATCGCTAGCAATATGCAAAAGTGCACCTTCGCTGAGAGTTGGCCACAATTTTTCCATAAATTCCTTTGTAATCAGTCGGCGACGGTGATGACGTTGTTTGGGCCAGGGATCGGGAAACAAAATAAAGGCGCGTTGGAAATAGGGAGAAGGAATTTCATCCAACAAATACCGTACATCTTCGTGCCAAATTTTGACGCGATGATAATCTTCAGGTGAAAGATGGGTCAAAAATTTAGCGACCCCATTCATAAAGGGCTCACATCCGATCATAGCGATAGAATGGTTTTGAGCCAGCTGCGTAAGCATATGCTCCCCTCCTCCAAATCCAATTTCAAGCCAGACTTCAGGAAAATCAGTTTCGAAAGGCTTTTTCGGGTGATCAATTTTTACAAGGGGGAGAAGGTCTGTGTAAGCCCTTTGAGATTGATCTCTTAACTTGCGGGCCTTACGCCTGCCGAAAGAAGGTGTTAATTTATAATCCATTGTATGACCAGAAAGTTACTGTTTCTGCTTAAGACTGATATGTTGGGGAAGGAAAGATCTGTATATAAGTTACCCATTCTATATTTAATGATAATATGTTTTTTAAAGGAATGCAAATTTCCAAATTGGCCATTGTACCACCCGGACATAGTCCCATTATCGTCATTGCGAGCCTCAGTTAGGGACGAAGCAATCTAGAGGGAATAGGGGTCTCTAGATTGCTTCACCCTGCTTCGCAGGGTTCGCAATCCAGAAATACAAATTTTTATTTATGAAAGATCTAGAAGATAAAAGCACAAGCCCTCCGTTGAGGGCCTGTAGTTTGTTCTAAAACACGGATTTTATTCTTTCTTCGGTCTTTCAACGATCTCGCAAGCTGCAGGAAACTTATTAAGGGATTCAGGACTGCCTTTAGTAGGGGTACATTTTGATCCTTCGACCGTTTTGTCTTTATTAGAATACTGATTGTCAGCAATGGAAGCTTTTTCGTCAGCACCTTTCCCAACAGCATCAATTTTCTCTCCCTTAAATTCAGATCCAGCCGCTAATTTTTCCAATTCAGGGGTTTTGGGTGAGGCTATCGTCAATTTTCCAACGGTTTTTTTTGTCTTATTATCTATTGCTTTATAAACACATTGAAAATAGCCATATTTGTCATGTTTCTTCTTATTTTTTGTGAGAATCCAAGCCTGATGAGCTTGCCAAGTTACTTTAGCTAAATTTAAATCTTTCGTTATTTTTCCAACCGACCACGTTATCGGGCCTGAGGCTTCCAATGTTTTTCCATCCCAATCTTTTGGAATGGATGGGCAATTGTATCCATAAAGAGAATCACTACTTAAAAAAACTGTACATAAAGTTGCTAGAGTAATTTTTGATTTCATGAAGTTCTCCCTTTTTATGGATTAAAATTTATCATGAAGCGTTTCTCATTACAATTAAAATTATATTTAATCTTACTAAAGGACGTTTTTCTAAGCATCATACCACGTCTCCCCCGCTCGTCATTCCCGCGAAGGCGGGGAACACGGGAACCCAGGAAAGCTATTGAAACAAAACGGTTATTAATATATTTTTATGTTTTTAGTCAATCGATTAAAAATTGGGCTGCATTCCTTCGGAATGCGTTATTTTAACTGGGTTTCCGCTTTCGCGGGAATGACGCGTGTGGGGTGAAAACGAGAGATATAAAAACGTCAGGTGTTTAGATATTTAATATCATTCAAAATTTAAAAAATTTACCCCCCAAAGGCAGAAAGGCCCGTTTGAGCGCGACCTAATATCAACGTATGGATATCAAAGGTTCCTTCGTAGGTATTAACGGATTCAAGGTTCATCACGTGCCGAATGACATGATACTCATCCGATACGCCATTGGCACCCAGCATATCCCGAGCGATGCGTGCAATTTTAAGGGCTTTGCCCGCATTGTTCCGCTTTAAGAGAGAGATAAGCTCTGACGGACATCGTTCCTCATCCTTGAGTCGCGCTGCCCGCAGCACCCCTTGTAGCCCTAGCGTAATATCGGTTTGCATTTGGACAAGCTTGGCTTGAATCAATTGATTAGCGGCGAGGGGTCGTCCAAACTGGGATCTCTCCAAGGTATAGGAGCGGGCCTTATGCCAACAAAATTCGGCAGCCCCTAAGGCACCCCAAGCAATGCTATAGCGGGCATTATTAAGACATCCCATAACCGCCTTCAACCCAATTGCCTTTGGCAAGAGATTCTTACGTGGCACAAAAACGTCACTTAAAACAATCTCACCTGTGGGGGAGGCTCTGAGACTAAATTTTCCTTCAATTTTAGGAGCGACAAGTCCTTCCATTCCCTTTTCCAGGATGAATCCCTTAATCTCACCCTCGTCCTTCGCCCACACAATGAAGATGTCCGCAATAGGGCTATGGGTAATCCACGTTTTGGAGCCGTTCAGAATCCATCCGTCTTTATGGGGTTTGGCATGGGTTTCCATCGCCCCAGGATCGGATCCATGATTGGGTTCGGTCAAACCAAAACACCCCACACGGAGTCCTTTTCGAAGAGCGGGCAGATATGTATGCTTTTGCTCCTCATCTCCAAAGAGATAAATGGCATTCATCACGAGGGAAGATTGTACACTCAGGAGTGAGCGATAGCTTGAATCCACTCTTTCCAACTCTCTTGCCACAAGGCCATAGGCTAGATAGGAACTCCCTGCACACCCATAGCCTTTAATCGTCATCCCTAAAAACCCAAGTTCGCCAAGTTCTTTAAATACATTTAAGTCATAGGTTTCGTGGCGGTTGGCTTCCAGAATACGAGGCATGAGCTTTTCCTGGGCATATCGTCGGGCCGTATCTCGAATCAACTTTTCTTCAGCGCTCAGCTGGTCTTCGAAGAGAAAAGGGTCATCCCATTGAAAGGAGTTCATGAGGGCACCTCATCAAAATGAATGCCTTGAGCCAATGGCAGCTCTGAGGAATAATTAATGGTGTTTGTCGCTCGTCTCATGTAATTCTTCCAAGCATCACTCCCTGACTCACGCCCACCACCTGTTTCTTTTTCTCCTCCAAAAGCGCCACCGATTTCAGCGCCACTCGGGCCAATATTCACATTAGCAATTCCACAATCACTTCCCTTAGGTGAAAGAAAAATTTCAGCCTCACGAACATCGTTCGTGAAGATACATGAGGCAAGCCCTTGGGTAACATCATTATGCATTTTCAAAGCTTCCTCAAAATCACGATAGGGCAGGACATATAAGATCGGCGCAAAAGTTTCTTGGCCAACGATTTCTGTTTGGGTTGGGATTTGAACCAAGGCCGGACGAACATAATAGGCCTTTGGATAAATATTCTGAAGCACACGCTCTCCTCCAAAAATAGTCCCGCCCTGGGAGCGTGCTTTTTCAAGAGCCTGTTGCATGGTCTCAAAACTTTGCTGATCAATGAGAGGACCAACCACTGTTTTAGGGTCTAGAGGGTTTCCAACCTTCACATGAGTATAAATGGTTTGAAGACGTTTTATCATCTTATCGTAAAAGGACTCATGAATAATGAGGCGTCTCAAGCTTGTACACCGTTGTCCTGCTGTTCCTAAAGCGGCAAAGACAATGGCCCGACTCGCAAGCTCGAGGTCTGCAGAAGGCGTTAAAATCATCCCATTATTACCACTGAGTTCTAGGATAGACCGCCCCAATCGTGCAGCGACACTGGTTCCCACAGCCTTGCCCATGCGCGTGCTTCCCGTTGCGGAAATAAGGGGAAGATCAGAACTTTCTGTGAGCACTTTTCCAAGTTCACTTCCTCCGATAATGACTTGTAAAAGATGCTCTGGTGCCTTTGCAAACCGCTCAACCGCTCTTTCAAATAACTTAGCTGCAGCGAGGGCTGTGAGGGGGGTCTTTTCAGATGGTTTCCAGATGACTGAATCTCCACAAACGATGGCAAGCGCAAAGTTCCAACACCAAATTGCGAGGGGGAAATTGAAGGGCGTTATAACACCAATCGGACCCAAGGGATGCCAGGTTTCCATCATCCTATGCCCTGGGCGTTCTGACGCAATGGTAAGCCCATAGAGCTGGCGGGAGAGACCCACAGCAAAGTCACAGATATCAATCATTTCTTGGACTTCGCCCCGTCCTTCTTCCAGAATCTTGCCGCTTTCAAGAGTGACAAGCGTTCCAAGGGCTTCCTTATGGGCACGCAGCTCCTCACCATAGAGACGGATCAATTCCCCCCGTTTGGGAGGAGGAACAAGGCGCCAAGTTTTGAAACTCTGCACAGCCACGGAGATCATCTTTTCGACGTCTTGGATCGAGTGTGTTTTCAACCGTCCCAATTCAAGCCCATCGATCGAGGAACATACGCAAAGTTCCCCAGAGTCTTGTGGGGTCATCCCCAGCTCTTGAAAAACGTGTTGCTTGTCCACTTCTCTTCCTCCCTGGTCTTATTATGCCAGAAAATGAAGCGAATAACCAACAGCCTGATTTTAGTCTTTATTCTGACTCGTTTTTAGTCTAAGCTCATTTAAAAGGAGATTAAAAGTGAAAGATGTTATCATATCTGAGGATATTGTCCCCATTGGAGAATTCAAAGCTCATGCTGCGCAGTGGGTTAAACGAATGAAAGCAACAGGGCAGCCTCTCATTATAACACAAAATGGTAAGCCCGCCGTCGTAATGATTTCCCCGGAAGATTACGATCGAGTCCTTGAGAAGGAAAGATTTTTTACCTCAATAGCCACTGGTCTTGCAGACGTCGAATCAGGCAACACATATAGCACAGAAGAACTTAAGAAATTTTTTGAATTGAGTTAGTTAGATGAAACTTCTCTGGACGGAGCAAGCCCTTTCAAGTTTAAAGGCGATTAAATTTTATATTGAGGATAAATCTTCAGAACCAGTTGCAAGAAATTTCATAAACAAATTAATAGAAAAAGGGGAAGTGCTTACCAAATTCCCTGAGATGGGTAGAGTCGTACCTGAAATCAATTCCCAGAACATCCGTGAGCTTATTGAAGGAAATTATAGAATTGTGTATCGGATACATAAGGAAAGAATTGAGATTCTTACTGTTTTTGAAGGACATAAACTTCTTGAAAAAAAGGAAATTCTCACCTTTCATGAACCCATCTCAGTCATTTCATGACAATTTGTATTTTCCTTTCATCTTACAGTTTTATAAAAATTATTGATGGGTTTTCATCTATCAAGAAAAATTTCTTTCTTGTAAGCACACTCTTCCCTAATGCACCACAACCGTTTCATAAGGACTATCAAGAGAAAAAGCAGGAATCTCGACATCGAAATCTTCCCCGGCTTTTGTTTTCATATGATAAACCCCTTCCATCAAACCTGAAGGGGTCGAAAGGGGTGTGCCACTGGTATAATGATAGATTGTTCCAGGTGTAATCCAAGGTTTTTCTCCCACCACACCTTCCCCTTTGACTTCATGGAGGATGCCATTCGCATCTGTAATTCGCCAGGTGCGTGACAAAAGTTGCACACTTTCTGATCCTTGGTTTTCAATCCATATCTGATAAGCCCATACGTAATGATTATCTTCAGAGAGGGATTGATCCTCTAGGAAAATTGCTTCAACCGTAACGCTAATGTGGTGAGTTATCTTTGTGTACACTTGCTTCTCTCTCCACCCAAAACTAGTATAAACCTCCTGTACCTGACCCAGAAGACCACTCAGGATCATAGGAGGGTTGAGGATCATGGGAGGGAGGCTCATATGAAGGCTCGGGACTATAAGCTGGCTCGGGATCATGAGATGGTTCATGGGCATAGGATGGCTCGGGACCATGGGATGGTTCAGGGCCATAAGAGGGTTCAGGTCCATAAGAGGGTTCAGGTCCATAAGAGGGTTCGGGACCATAAGATGATTCAGTATCATAAGATGATGGAGAATCATAAGAAGATTCAGAATCATATAAAGGCTGAGAACCATATTGAGATCCTGGGTCATATGAAGGCTGAGAACCATATGACCGATAAGGGGAACTATAAGAAGATCCTGTATAAGGCTTCTGAGATCCTGAATAACCCCCATAGGAAGGTGCTAAAAGACGATTTGGGAGTGTCTGATTCGTCTTCAGAGCTTCATAAATAACGTCACCGCTGTGAGGTTCTGTCATTCTTACAAGCTTCATGCCAGGAGGGATTTTAAAGGGTTCATTAGGAACTCCTTCGAGTGCTTTTCCAAGAAAATCAACAATGATAGGAAGGGCCGTGCGAGCCCCGCCTTCCATATGTCCTAAAGTTTGGGGAAGATCAAATCCCACATAGGTCACTACAACCAGGCGCTTTGTATAAGCAGCTGTCCAAGCCTCCTTCTCGTCATTTGTTGTTCCTGTTTTTGCAGCCAAAATTCTATTCAAAACTTTTGCTTTTCGAGCAGACCCTGCCCGCACGGCGCCTTCAAGCATGGAGGTAATTTGATAAATACTGCGAGGATCTGCTAACTGCTCTCGATGATCCTCAATAATAGGAGGATTTTGGTTTGACCATAATTGAGATTTGCAGTTCAAACATTGGCGCGTGTCTGCGGTAAAAATAGTTTTTCCATGACGATCTTGGATGCGGTCAATAAGTGTCGCCTCTAATTTTCTCCCTCCATTAGCCAATTGTGCATAAGCTGCAGCCATACGTAAAAGGGTGGTCTCTCCGGCTCCAATAGCCATGGCAATTTGCATGGGAACACGATCCATAATGCCAAATTTCTCGATCATTTTAGCAACGGGCTTCATCCCCACATATTCGTGCACCAAGCGAATTGTCGTCCTATTAAGAGACTTTTGAAGAGCAACCCGCAAAGGGACACGTCCATAATGATTGGTCGTCACGTTTTTAGGTGAATAAATTCCGAGTCCTCGCCCCAACGCAATGGAAATGGGTGCGTCTGATACAATGGTTCCGGGTGAAAATCCACGCTCCATCGCTGCTAAATAAACAAAAGGTTTGATGGATGAGCCCGGCTGGCGGAGGGCTTGTGTCGCTCTATTAAATTGGCTTGCCTCAAAGCTAAAGCCACCAGTCATGGCCAGAACGCGGCCTGTCTGGGGATCCATGGCGACCAGGGCACCACTCACAGCAGGAATTTGTTCAAGACTGTAAGTTTTTTCTTTCCCTTGGATGGCATTCACCAGAATCACATCTCCAACATTTAGAACGTCTTTCGGATGGTTAACAACGGGTCCTAAATATAATTGAGGAAGGATTATTCCTTCCGACTTAGGCTTAACGGGCGTCTGATGTTGTCGTGCCCAAGTCAGTTCTGAGAGGGGAATCGTTCCTTCCTCTCCAGACTTAAGGCCTATCTTAGCCTCCTTATCGCTAAGTTTTAACACAATCGCTAATTTCCATGGCTCAACACCAGGAGGCTGTATTATTTCTGTGAGTTGTGACTTCCATGAGTCTATGTTTGTGTCCTTTAATTCCACATGTTGAAGGGCTCCGCGCCATCCATGAAGTCGATCATAATCGATGAGTCCTTTACGCAAGGCCCAATCTGCTATTTTTTGAAGATGTGGATCAAGTGTCGTCCGAACGGTAAGTCCTCCTTGATAAAGAGAAGGCTCCCCATGTTTTGAAATGAGTCTGCGACGCACTTCTTCCGCAAAATAATCAGCTTTCACTACATGAGTTGCATGCGGTCGCTTTAGTTCAATGGGTTCTGCCTTAGCTGCCAAAGCTTCCTTACGAGTGATAACTCTTTCCTCATACATGCGGGTAATAACCCAATCACGTCGAGCCTTAGCGGCTGCATAATTTTGCTTAGGGTTATATTTGCTCGGGGCCTTGGGGAGTCCTGCTAAAAATGCAGCTTCTGCAATTGTAAGTTCGTCTAAGGATTTATTAAAGTAATTAAGGGCAGCAGCCCCAACACCATAAGAACCAGACCCTAAATAAATTTCATTGATATAAATTTCTAAAATTCGATCCTTACTCAGGACATTTTCAATGCGGAAGGCCAGAATGGCTTCCTTAATCTTTCGCTCATAAGAAGCTTGATTCGCAATACTAGAAAGAAGAAGGTTTTTCGCGACCTGTTGGGTAATGGTAGAAGCCCCCATAGGACGTTTATTTGTACCCCGTTGACTAAAATTAACAACCGCAGCTCGAATGATTCCAAAGAAATCAAGACCCGAATGCTCATAAAAATTTTTATCTTCCGCGGCTAAAAAGGTTTGTATCAGCCGGCGTGGAATGGCTTCGATGGGAACGAACACGCGCTTTTGCGTTGCATATTCGGCAAAAAGGCGTCCATCACTCGCATAAAGACGGCTAACAACAGCTGGCTCATATTTTGCGAGTTGGGCATAATCCGGAAGACCGCGCCCAAAATAATAGAGAACAGCAAGCGTCCCCATGCCGCCCGTGAGCGCAAGAATGAAAAGGAGTGTACATATCCAAGTAAAAGAACGAAGCATTGTTTAATAAATTCATTTAGATTTCCTGCACTTTGCCGAGAGTTGATCTGTGGGTCAATAGAAATCTATCTCTAACCCATAAACTCTGGCATAATTTTATTAAAGTTGTGTTTATATTTGTTTCCCTTGATCGGCGAGGTCTTAGGCATTCCTTGACAAAAATTAAATAAAATATATGATAAATTTTAGATAGTTTGTTAGGAGACGAATATGAAATTTTTAGGTTTTTACCTCATGGTCAATTTACTACTCCTTTTTCGAGGGGATTTGTTTGCTTTCCCGGATCAAGATGAAAATCTTCAAGAACCAACGTCTAAGACTTGTCAAGCGACTACAAAAAAGAGAAAAAGACCCGTCAAAATTAAAAAACCAGTCGAAATTAAAAAAGACTCAAAAAGTCTAAAAAAAGCACGGCTGAATGAGGAAGAATCTCTCGCTAATGAAATTCTTTCCATTTCTCGACAAATACAAAAGGCTCATAGAAAAGCGGATGCAGGAAAAATTTACAAAGCTTATAAGCGTTTTATGAAACTTGATTATGAGCCAGAGCATTGGCAATCTGTAGGAAACATGCTTAAGCCTTATCAATGGCCTTCTCAAAAGGATTGGAAAGAAATTATAGGAGCCCATTTGTTTCATCCATCTTCTGCTATAGAATGTGAAGAATCTCCTTGTTACCAATACTTACTCAAGCTAAAAGTTGCTCTATGGGCATTTGCCATTGGGGCAAAATTTAAGCATCCCGTTAGCTTATACTACTTAGCAAAAGAGATAGATGAGATTCGCTTCAGTTACAGTGATGCAGATAAACCTGAATTTTTTACAAGATCGTATGCGGATGCTTTTGCTGACTTAGAGAAGTGTCAAGATAATGCGGATGCTTGCTATATCCTCGGAAGAGCTTATCAAACTTATCCTTATAGAGGAGAAGAATTTGAGCCTGAAAAAGCCTACGAATTATTCAAAAAAGGGGACAGCTTACGCAATAAGTTTCAAATGTTGGAAACGACTCGACATTACCAATCAAATTTGACTCCGCCTTCAATGAAGGACTACTGTGCTTTAGGTAATCAAGGCTATGGTCCTGCGTCTATTCAAGCAGCTAGATTAGCCCAGGATTTTAAAGGCAAGCTTAAAATTTTAAAGGAAACTTCTCGGCAGGGTTATGCTCCTGCTTTACTTGAAATAGCTTATCTTTACGAAGAAGAAAAAGAGGTTGAAAAAGCTCGTAAATATTACCTTAAAGCTGGTGAAAAAGAAGTCTCTCAAGCTTATATTGATATGGGACAGAGCTTTGTAGGGGATGTCATGATGAACTCTAAGGAGTTCAGGAAAGATCTTAAGACACTGTCCCAAAAAGATATTGATCAAGCAGTTCACTATTTTACTCTTGCAGGAGAAAAAGGCAATCCTAAGGGATGGGATTATCTTATAATGCTCTATGTGGATCTTTATGGAGAGAGATCACTTACCAAGCAAAAGAAAAAGGATATTACTCGTAAAATTTTTCAAACGATACAAAAGGGAATTGCCGTTGGCTCAGCTCGAGCTTACCATATGGCTTTTGTTCACTTTCGGCCTTCTTTTGAGATCTTGGTAAAGAAATATGGCCCTGCTCCCCAAGAAAAATTGTATGTGACGATGGAAAGCTTCTTAAATAAAAAAGATTGACTTTTTATTTGTCCAATATTTAAAAAAAAGTAGTTGTTCAAAAAGGAACAAAAGGTGAAAAAACTTCTCCAGCAGGAAAAGCAACAAAGATAAAACCTCAGGTAAGTTCTAAACAAACTTCTACAAAGCCTTCCTCAAGTCGACGTTCTCAAGATAAAAAAACTAAAGAGAAAACGATTTTTCACAAAGAGTAAGAGAATTTGTGTCTTGTCTATCTTGAAGAAGTCTTTTACAAGTCTTCTATTCTAGTAATTATGACCTAGATAATTTTACTTATGTAACGTAGTGTGCAAGTTATTTTAAAAAGAGGTCGTTATAGAAGAGCTATCTTTAGATCCTCAGCCAAGAAATGCTTTGCCCTTGCGAAGGCGAGGGCCTTAATATTTGGCCGAGGATCTAAACAATCAAAAAAACTTGCTTACTGCGTTATGTTGTTAATTGGAGAAACATGATTAAAAAGTCATTAATGAAAAAATTTTTCTTCATTGGAAGTGGTTTTGTCTTTATCATTGGCTGCCTACTCTATCTCTTCCTGGATGCTTTTTATGATCCAAATTTCCGAACGATGCAGGATAAAATCGCAAGCGCAGATGGTGTTGATTTGACGGGCTTACAGGACTTGAGAGCTTCAGGTGGATTTTCTGTAAGTTATGCAGACATTCAAAAAAGACTCCGCCATATTAAAGGGGATAAGATCATTGTTGATGGGATCAATGAATTCCATGGATATATAGATGGTGTTCCTACAACCCTCCTTGGCTACCATGTTTCTGATTCCGGATTAAGGCATCTTCTGAGACGATTCATCGTTACGGGTTCATTCGAAAAACGTCTAGATCTCGTGACCAGTGCCGGTGAAGAAGCGAAGAAGTTTGGTTTTGACTATAAAAATATTAAAATTGTGAGTAAATCCGTTCTTACGGATGAGAATGTTGACGATATCGTGGCCCTTTTTGATAGTTTAACGAAAGATGCATGGCTTCATTTTCATTGTCATCATGGAACAGGAAGAACATCTATTATGCTCGTCATGCTCGATATAATGAAGAATGCTCCTAAAGTTGCTCTAGAGGATATTGTTAAGCGTCAACACCTCCTCGGGTCGACGGATTTGTTTAATACAGAAAAGTGGAAGTACGGCACTTATACAAAAGAAAAGTTAGAAAATCGAAAAAAATTTATTGAACAATTTTATGTTTTTGTTGTTCAACGGAAAACGGGAGGTATTCAGCGATGGTCTGATTGGCATCGCCAGCATATGAATGGTGGGAATGCCTGATGAAAAAATTCTTCACCGTAAAAAATATCCTTCTCTGTGGGGGCATAGCTCTTTTTATTGGTCTTGCCTCCTATATTTTCATTGATAACTACACAGCCTATGGGTCGCAGAATTTCCGCACGATGCAGGACGAGATATCAACCCCTGAACGGATTAACTTAGCCGGGTTACGTGAACTTCAAGCTTCAGGAGGGAGCGCCCCTATTTTCACAGATCTTAAAAACCAGCTCGCTTTTATAAAACAAAGAGTAATCGTCTTTGATACGAGGAATCAGACTCATGGATATGTAAAAGGTATTCCCTCAAAATTTTTTTGTTATCATCGTTCCCCTGACTTGAGACATCTCCCCAGACGCCTCATTTATACAGGCACAATTGAAAACCGTCCGGAGTTTTTTTTCACTGAAGCAGAAGAAGCTAAAAAATACGGCTTCGATTATGTAAAGATTAGCCTGGGAAGCAGATACATCACACCTGATGAAAATGTAGATGCTTTCGTTAACTTTATTGATTCTCTCCCTGACCATACCTGGCTTCATTTCCATTGTGATCGAGGAAAAGGACGAACCTCTGTGGCACTCGTTATGTTTGATATTATGAAAAATGCTCCTAAAATTACATTAGGGGATATCATAACCCGTCAACATCTTCTCGGGTCAGAAAATTTATTTGATGTATCCGTCTGGGATGGAGGTAGCTATAGTTTAGAAATGCTTCAAAATCGCAAAAAATTTGTTGAGGATTTTTATAATTTTATTTGTCAACGAAAAGCTGGAGGAATTCAACGTTGGTCTGAGTGGCAGCGCAGTCCTTTGAAAGTTGGAGAAACGGAATGAAAAACCTCTTTACTCTAAAAAGGTCCCTTATTGGAGGGGGCTCGATCCTCATTGTCATCTTCCTTCTCTACCTTTTCTTAGATGCTTTTTACGGAAGTAACTTTCGCGCAATGCAAGACACGATATTAACAACTCATTCAGTCGATTTAACCGGGCTGCGAGACCTTCAAGCTTCAGGGGGAACATCTGTTCGTTTTACAGACCTGCAGAGGAGGCTTCCACATGTTAAGGGGCCAAAGATTATCGTCGATGGCATGGCCGAATTTCATGGCTATATCTACGGCCTTCCTACAACTTTTTTTGGTTATCAACGTGCAAGATCTCCTGAATTAAAGCATCTTATTCGACGATGGATTATTACGGGAACAACAAAGGTACTCCCTGAGCTCGTAACCCCAGAAGCAGAGGAAGCTAAAAAATATGGGTTTGAATATGAAAAAGTTAATATTGGAAGCAAATTTATTGAAACGGATGAGAATATTGATCAGATCTTAGACTTTTTCGATCATCTGCCACCCGGGGCATGGCTTCATTTCCATTGCGCCCACGGAAAGGGGAGAACATCTATTTTATTAGTGATGTTAGATACACTTAAAAATGCGCCTAAAGTTGCCTTAAAGGATATTGTTCAGCGCCAATATCTTCTGGGGTCGGAAGATTTGTTTAACACAGAAGTTTGGAAAAACGGTACTTATGACAATAAAAAGCTCAAAGCTCGTAAGAAATTTGTTGAGGAATTCTATGCTTTTGTCTGTCAACGGAAAGCTAGGGGAATTCAACGTTGGTCGGATTGGCATCGGCTGCAAAAATAAACATAGGATTTTTAAAAAGTGGTGATGATAGGCTCCCTTGGAGAAAGAAGATGACAAAATACTTGAATAAGAAATCTCTTCTTATGGGTGGTGGAGTTTTCATTTTTACTGTTTTAGTTATAATTTCTTACTTGCTTTTCACTGATGATTACACAGACGCTAAATTTCGCACCATGAAAGATGAATTCACTTCGGTCGAAAAGTTAGATTTGACAGGTCTGCGTGAGCTGCAGGCCTCAGGTGGACCCATTGTTGACTTTCCAGATCTTAAAAAAAGGCTTGAGCAGCTTAATAAAACGATCATTATCATTGATGGGATGAGAGAAAACCATGGTTATATCAACGATATGGCCACTACTTTTTTTGGCTATCACCGGAAGAAACCGGGTCTACGCTATTATATTCGCCGGATTCTTTTCACAGGTACAACTCGAATTCTCCCTCAACGAACTCTTACCGAAATTGAACTGGCTCAAAAATATGGATTTGGCTACAAGAATATTAAAATTGATAGTAAGATCAAGACACCTGATGCCTCTGTTGATGAATTTGTTTCCTACTTCGACAAAATACCCGAAAATGTCTGGTTTCATTTTCATTGCCGCCACGGCAAGGGGCGGACATCCATGATGCTGGTGATGTATGATATTATGAAAAATGCTCCCAAAGTTGCTCTCTCAGACATCATTAAACGCCAACATCTGTTGGGTTCAGTAGATTTGTTCGATACGGTTGTTTGGAAAACGAAGAAAAAAGGAAGATATAATTCGAGGACACTTAATCGTCGCAAACAATTTATGGAACAGTTTTATGAATTCGTTTGTCAGCGAAAAGCAGGGGGGATCCAACGTTGGTCTGATTGGCACCGTTTATCTCGTAAAGGAAACATATCATGAGAAAGTTTCTCAATCTAAGAAATATCTCCCTCTTAACTTTTGGGGGTCTTGTTATTTTTTTATTTATTTTATTTTATGATGCTTTCCCGAAAGTGAAACGTTTTCGGACAACTCAAGATGAAATAAAATCAACGGAGAATATAGATTTAAGGGGTTTGAAAGACATTCAAGCTTCAGGAGGGAGCTTGCCGGGCTTTCCCGATCTTCAAAAAAAACTCAGCCATGTTAAACTAAAAAAGATTATCGTAGATGCCATGTATGATTATCATGGCTATATCTTAGGAATGCCAACGACGTCACTTGCTTATCACCAAGACGTCCCTTTTCTAAAGCACTTTCTTCGCAGGCTTGTTTTGACGGGAACCCTTGGAAAACGCTTAGATTTTATCACCCACGAAAGCGATGAAGCCAAAAAATATGGCTTTGACTATAGAGCCGTTAATGTCGGGAGCAAGATCAAAAACACGTATGAATACATTGATGATGTTGTCGCTTTTTTTGAGTCCGTCCCTCCCAATGTATGGCTTCATTTCCACTGTCGAAATGGTCGAGGTCGAACATCCATGTTGCTTGTGATGCTGGATATCATGAAAAATGCACCCCAAGTCACTTTAGATAATATTGTGAAACGTCATATTCTTTTGGGTGCAGAAGATCTATTTAATGTAAAGGTCTGGGCGAATGGCACTTATACGGCGGAAGAGCTTAAAGATCGGAAACAATTTATTGAACAGTTTTATGAATTCGTTTGTCAGCGAAAAGCAGGTGGCATTCAACGTTGGTCTGAATGGAATCGGGCACAGCAAAAAGAGATATGATGAAGAAATTCTTAAGACCAAGGAACCTCCTCGTCTTTGTAGGTCTCAGCTCTTTTATCGGCTTCATGCTCTTCTTATTCTTTGAAGCGTATTTCAGCGGAAATTTCCGTACCACCCAAGATAAAATCTGGTCAACCCAACAGGTTAATTTGACAGGATTAAGAGAAATGAGGGCTTCTGGAGGGACGTCCGTACGTTTTCCTGATCTCAAAAGAAAACTAAGCCACGTCAAAGAGAATATCCTCATTGTTGATGGCATCAATGAATTTCACGGTTATGTGAAGGGTATTCCCTCAACTTTTTTTGCTTATCCAAATCCACACCCTCACTGGAAATACCATATTAGGCGATGGGTTTTTACAGGAACCACGGCCGTGCGGTCAGATCTTGTCATTCCTGAGTCAGAAGAAGCAAAGAAGAATGGCTTTTTATATGCCCATCTCAAAGTGGGAAGTAAATTTATATCTTCAGATGAAACGATTGATGCTGTTGTAAATTTCTTCGATTCCCTTCCAAAAGACGCATGGGTCCATTTTCATTGTCATTATGGCAAAGGGAGAACCTCGATCATGCTCATCATGTATGACATATTCAAAAACGCACCCCATGTGTCCTTGAATGACATTGTTAAACGTCAGCATCTCTTAGGGTCAGAAGATTTATTGAATACGGTTGTCTGGAGAAAAGGAAGCTATACAAAAGAGCAGCTTCTGGATCGAGCAGCCTTCATCACAGCTTTTTATAATTTCATTTGTCAGCGGAAAGCGGGGGAAATTCAAAAATGGTCGACGTGGAAACGCATAGCTCCTCCTCGCTAAGGATTGTAAGGCCAGATTTTTCTAATAATACGATTAGCTCAATGCCAGATCGTGCCACCAGCCATCTCGGTAGCGCGTTTAAGATATTTGTCAAAAGTTGCGAGCGGTAAAGAACGACGAAGAGACAACTCTAAGTAAGTTGCATCATATAATGTTAAGCCATAGCGTTCTGCTAAGTCCATTGTTTCTAACCAAGCGTTTTGAGTTGTCAGCGTATCAACAATAATAGGAAGCTCTGTAAGAGTATAAAGTGCTTTATGACGTTGTTCTGATGAGATACGCTTATTGCGTTCGGCAATAAGCAGAACATTACCAACTTCTAATGACCACAATGAAGGGACAATCGCTCCCATTTCAACAACTCGGTCAAGAACACGAGCTCCAAAAGATTCATCTGGCATAAGCCAGGAGATAGCAGCAGAACAATCACGAACAAAAGCAGCCCAAACTAACACCTTCCTATATCTCGATAACTGTTCCATTCATCCCAAACAAATGGACCAAGCTTCATCTCTTTAGCAAGATTGCGAAGGCGCAAGCCAGCTGCTTTTACAGATTCTGAATTGGGTGTTGTACCTGCGGGAACAATCTTAGCAACAGTCTTACCATGGCGCGTAATAAAAATATCTTCCCCATGCATGGCACGCTCGATAAGCTCTCCAAATTGTGTTTTTGCTTCGAAAAAATCAATACAATTTTGCATCTTTATATTGTCCATCTCGTCTATTATCTAGTTTACCAAATCTGGATCTTCTTTACAGGGGCTTTTTATAAAAGAGGCCAAACTCTGTGACGGTTTGGTTTTGGGTAAAGGTTCCTTTTTTAATATACAAAACGCTTGACTATATTAATTTTTGAATTATATGTAAGATATGTTATTTAAATAATTATTTGAAAAGTTGTATCATGCATTATCGTAAATTCTATTATTCCATACTCGCTTCGGTTTGCTTGCTAGGGTCAACTTCTGTACTTCTTGCTATGGAAGATCAGGACGAGACACCTTCTCATCCTTCTACTTTTCACACTTTAAGCGGTGAAGAATACGAACAAATATTATCAAGCCTGAATAACCTAACTACCGCTTCTGAAAAAGAAGAATCTGACTCGGAATTAGAAGAAGACGAATCTGACTCAGAAAACGCTTGGTCGGTGGAAGAGAGGGACAAGGTAGAATCAAAGCGGAAACTCGAACGGCTCAAGTCAAGATATCCTTATGGATTAATTCCTGCTAAAGACTTAGCCCCGAAAACTGGAGCTGGTTATAGATTGGGATGCTTTTTGGGTGCTGACTTTAGGGAGGATGAATCCTATGCATCTGCAGCAGTTGGCAACACAATTAGTGATTCAAACCCTTGCAGTGTAAGACTTTTGAAGGAGATTGAACCTGGATTTAAAGTCCTCGATATAGGATGTTCTTATGGCATCCAGATCTTCCCCCTTTTGCATAAGGGGGCACACGCCGTCGCAAACGATAGTGATGCCTACTCACTCACGAATTTTGCTGACTGTCTTAAGCCTGAAGATCATAAGAAAGTACATATTAGCTATGGTAAATTTCCAGAAGAAACAAGCTTTCCTCCTAACCACTTTGACGCCGTTACGATGTATTATGTCATACACTATATGAAACCTAAGGAAATTAAAGCGTCTTTCAAGAAGTTCCATGAAATTTTAAAACCAAATGGCAAAGTTTATATAATGACTTTATCACCTTTTTCCAGAACCTTCGGATGGTATACCAATCGCGCATTACTAAATCAAAAAAAAGGCCATGAATGGCCTGGAGAGATAGCGGACTGGGCACAAGTATGGACAGAAGTCACTGGACAACCTAAAGAAAATCTCCCTGAAACAGGACTTCCCAATTACATGCATCCCCAATTTCAGGAGACACTTATGAGAGAAGCCTTTAATTCTGGTTTCATGATTGAGGCTTTAGGTTATTGTGGCATAAGTCAGGAAGAGAACCGTGAGTTAGCAGAACTAAAGAAGAAGAATCTGCCCACAGGTTGTTTGGGAAGAAGTGCCGCATATCTGATCGCTCAAAAAAAGTAGTGACCTTATAATTGATTGGAAGAGGGACTATTTTTATTCAGATCCTCTTGTGCATCATTCTCACTCACAAAAGCAGCTTCAGCCACGCTTCCTCAAAGAAAATCATAACGGTTAATGCTTCTCATAGACGTCCTTTCGATGTCCAATCCCCAAGACGAGTGGGAGAGATCGTCATTGCAAGGTTCCGTAGGAACCGAAGCAATCTCTTTATTTTAAAATACAAAATGTTTCGCGTGAAACAATTTGTCTAACCGTTCCCCGTCCTTGCGAACCCTGCGAAAGCAGGGTGAAGCAATCCATTTTTCATTCATCCGGGAAGCCAAGGTGCTTCTTTGCTTCTTTTAAGGAAAGATGGGGCCCCTTTTCTTCAAGACGTGAAAGAGCCAATAAATAATCTTCTCGTTCATCTAAAAATCTCTCAAGAGCACACTCAACGTAATAACTTTTGGTACGTTTAGTCTTTTGAGAAAGCTCAGAAAGCCTACGTTCCACACTTTCAGAGAGTCTCACAGATAACATCGTTCATCTCCTTCTTTTCCCGTACTATAATAAATATAACACATGTAATACAAATATGTCAAGTCATACAACTGCTCAAGAAAGAGTCACCATTTCTCACCCCAACAGCTCCAACCACTCCTCCTCACTAAGAATAGTTACCCCCAACTCCTTGGCAGCCTTAGCCTTTGAGCCCGCATCCGCCCCTACCACAACGTAATCCGTTTTAGACGATACAGAACTTGCCACCTTTGCCCCTAAAGATTCCGCCCGTACCTTTGCCTCCGGTCGCGTCATATGCTCAAGCGTCCCGGTAAAAACGATCGTTTTATTTGCAAGGGGGCTTGATCCTACCTCAAGAGGCTTTTCATCTAAAACCGTTACCTCCTTTAAGAGATCACCGAGAACCGTATGGTTATGAGGTTCATCGAAAAAAGCAATCAAATCGACAGAAACACTCGGTCCAATCCCATCGATGGATAGAAGGTCTGCATAAGCCTCACTCTCCGCATTTTTTGCTGCCATCATGGCCTCACTCCAAGCTTTATACGAGAGATAATGACGCGCAAGAAGTTTGGCGGTGGCTTGTCCGACTTGGGGAATGCCCAGGGCATAGATAAAACGATGGAGAGGAATTTTTCGCCGAGCCTCAATAGCCTTAAATAGGTTCTGAGCAGAAAGATTTCCCCACCCTTCTCGGTTTCGCAAAGGTGTTAGGCTTTGCCGGTCTCGACTCTCTAAGGTAAAGATATCTGCCGGCGATTGGATAAGCCCTTCTTTATAAAAAGCTTCCACATGTTTGGATCCAAAGCCCTCAATATCAAAAGCATCTCGTGAGACAAAATGGCGCAGGCGCAGCGCTGCTTGCGCACTGCAGATGAGTCCGCCAATGCACTTTCTGGCAACTTCTCCGGGAAGGCGAATGGCGTGGGATCCACAAACGGGGCAGATGTGTGGAAAGTCAAAAGGCTTGGAATCCGCAGGTCGTTTGTCCAATACGACACTCACAACTTGAGGAATCACATCTCCTGCTCGTTGAATGACGACCGTATCTCCTATGCGGATATCCTTTCGGGCGATTTCATCCTCGTTATGAAGGCTTGCTCTTGCAACAACCACGCCTCCGACTGTGATAGGATCGAGGAGTGCAACAGGGGTCAGCGTCCCCGTACGTCCGACTTGAATTAAAATATCATTGAGGTGTGTCTGCGCTTGTTGGGCAGGAAACTTATGGGCAAGGGCCCACCGCGGGGCGCGTGTTGAATACCCCATCCGACTTTGCCAATCAAGGCGATTCACTTTATAGACGATTCCATCGATGTCATAAGGAAGACTCGCTCTTTGAGACTCAAGTTCATGATAATAGGCTAAAACATCTTCCGCATTTTCACAAAGTCGAGCTAAAGGATTCACCACAAATCCCCATTTCTTTAATTTTTCGAGAAACTCCCAATGGGTCGTGACATGAAAAGGAGCATAATCATCGCAAGCATAGGTAAAAAATTTGAGAGGTCGACTCGCCGTAACCTGAGGATCCAACTGCCGCACCGATCCAGCTGCCGTATTACGGGGATTGATAAAAAGGGGAAGATGTTGGGCTTCCCTCTCCTTATTCATGGCCATGAAATCTTCATGGCGCATATAGACTTCTCCCCGAATTTCAGTGACAGAGGGAAAATCGGGAGCGTCAATAAATTCGGGAATGTCTTTAATCGTCTTAAGGTTGGCTGTAATATCTTCCCCTTCCGTTCCATCGCCCCGTGTTGCTCCAAGAACAAACCGTCCTTTTGAGTATTCCAGCGTTGCTGAAAGCCCATCAATTTTTGGCTCGGCAACAATTTCAATGATTGTTTCACGTGAAACATTTAAGAACCGTCGTATACGATCGAAAAAGTCAAGGACGTCTTGATCCTCAAAACCATTATCGAGGGAAAGAACTGGTCTGCGGTGCCGTACTTTTTTAAAAGGCCCTACGAGGGGAGCACCTACCCTTAAGCTTGGGCTATCTTCTCGAATCAGATGGGGAAACCGTTTTTCAATAGCATCATTGCGGAGGCGGAGCTCATCATATTCAGCATCACTCACCTCTGGTTGATCCTCAAGATAGTAGAGATGATCATGATGGGTAATAAGGGTCGCAAGGCGATTTAGTTCTCCTTTCGCATCTTCTTCCGATAGCTTTTCTATGGGAATTTGGCCTGTGTCCATTATGCTGCTCCCATTAAACGTTTGGCCGCTGCCCTTGCCTCTTCCGTGATTTCTTCCCCAGCAAGCATCCGCGCTACTTCCTCTTGCCGTTCCTCAGGGGTTAAGGCTTTAACGTGGGTTGTTGTTCCTTCCTCCTTTATTATTTTAAAAACAACAAGATGCAATGTTCCACGTGAAACGATTTGAGGAGAGTGGGAAATCGTCAAAATTTGAATATGTTGGGAAAGAGCTTTAAGTCGCTCTCCCATGGCAGAGGCAACAGCACCTCCCGTTCCCCTTTCAATTTCATCAAAGATAAGGGTTGGTATGGCACCGGATTGAGTCAGAACAACCTTAAGGGCGAGCATCAGGCGAGAAAGCTCGCCCCCAGAGGCAATGGCTGAGAGGGGTCCTTCTGGCATACCCGGGTTGGTTTGGATATAAAATTCAATCTGATCAATTCCGAATGGTCCCCAGGCTTCCTCGCGAAGTTCACCAAAATTCACCCGAAAGATGGCTTGGTCCAATTTTAAAGGGGGAAGCTCGGCTGCGATCGCCGCTTGAAGACGTATGGCCGTTTTTTTCCGCTCTTCAGAAAGAAGGTGTGCTCTTTCAAGATAAACCTTTTGAGCTGCTGTAACAGCCTTTTCAAGAGATTCAAGATGATCCTCTCCCTGTTCTAGAGCCACCATCTCTTCTTTGAACGAAGCAAGGCAAGCAACAAGATCTTCCGTTTGATATTTCCGGGATAAAGACCTTAAGCCATGAAGACGATTTTCAATGGTTTCAAGATCATGGGGCGTTCCGTCAACCTCACCTTTAAGAATTTTCATTCCTTCAAGGACTTCTTGTCCTTCAACAATTGCCTGATCACAGGATTCGACAAGGGGATTAATTTTCTCAGGCAATAAGTCATGAATTCGGCTCAATGCCTTATGGGATTGAAACAATCCTGTGAGTGCCGTGGAGATATTTTGATCCACCACCAACAGGGCCTCAGCTATTTTGGCGCGATGGGCGATCAGGCCACGATCAGCTTCAAGGGCCGCTTCTTCTCCCACTTGAGGGGCAACTTTTTCGATTTCATCAATCGCAAAGCGCAAAAAGCTCTGGCGTTCGAAAGATTTGGATAGGTTTTCTTGAAATGTTTTGAGGGCCATTTTTGCGTCTTGATACCCAAGAAAGGCTTCCTGTATAAAGCCTTTCTCAATTTTTCCATAGGCATCAAGAGCTGCCAAATGAGACTTCGCATCAAGGAGCTGATCAAATTGACCATGAATTTCCACAAGATCCTGCCCCAAGCGTCGCATCAAAGCTTGGCTGACCACTTGGTCATTGAGAAAACATTTGCTCCTTCCATCCGCTTCTAGTAAACGGCGAAAGATAACTTCTCCTCCCTCATGTGCAATCCCCTGATCATCAAGCTCTCGCCAGAGGGAATGAGTGAGCGGAAGAGAAAAAGTCGCAGTAACTTGGGCTCTGGCCGCACCTGGTCGCAAAAGCCGCGCTTCTGCCCGCTCTCCGAGGGCAAGACCTAAAGCATCCAAAAGAATGGATTTCCCTGCCCCTGTCTCTCCTGTTAAGACACAAAGCCCTTTCTCAAAATCGATGTGAAGATCATCGATGAGAACAATGTTGTTGATAGAAAGTGCCTCGAGCATCGCGTCCTATTTTTAAGTACCATTTCATATATACTCAATCTTGAAGAAGGTGTTAATGGGCAATTCATGAAGTATGAAATTTCTTTCACGCCCCTATTCAAGGCATTGTTGGATTTTCTAACAGTTGATGTTGACTTTTCTAACAGTTGATGTTAGATTTCCTAACATGAGTGATAAATCCTTTAAGCGATGGTTAACCCCCATCCTTTATGATTGCTTGAAAGCAGCTCCAGCTGTGTTCGTTAATGGACCCCGCCAAGCGGGTAAAAGTACTTTGGTCAAACAACTTGCGACACAACTCATCAACGCTAGCTATATTAGTTTGGATGACCTTAACGCTCGTGCTGCAGCTGAGAATGATCCTTTGGCTTTTCTTAGGCAATTTGATGGTCCAGTCATCGTTGATGAGGTGCAATTGGTGCCAAGTTTATTCCGATCGATTAAGTTGCTGATTGACGAAATGCGCCAGGAAAGTCGGAAAGCAGCGAATGGGCGGTTCATTCTGACGGGCTCGGCCAATATTATGGCACTCCCTGAGTTGTCTGATGCCTTAGTGGGACGAGCTCGGATTTTGACTCTCTTGCCTTTAGGTATGGGTGAATACGTTAATCGGCAGCCTGTTATTGAGCGTCTCTTTGAAAATGGTCTAAGCTTATCCTCAAATCAAATCTATGAAGAATTTCTTCTTGAAAATTGGATCTATAAAGCCACCTTTCCAGAAGTTGCCCTTATGCCCACCAAAGAGCGTGAAGGATGGTATCAATATTATATCACAACAATCCTTCAGCGAGACGTGCGCCAGCTCGCCGAAATTGATAAGATCTCAGCACTCCCCCATCTTTTAAAAGTGCTTGCCTTGCGGATGGCGAGTCTGATTAATGATTCGTCGACAGCTCGTGACGTTGGGCTTAACGCAATGACCTACCGGCGTTATCGAACGCTTCTTCAGGGGGTTTTTTTAGTAACAACACTACCTCCGTGGTTTCGCAATATCGGCAAAACGTTACTTAAATCACCAAAACTGTTCTTTTATGATACGGGACTTCTTTCCCATTTGCTTGATATTGCGCCTCAGAAGCTTAAGGAATCTCAATCACCCCTTTATGGGCATCTGGTTGAAAATTTCGTCGCAACAGAGCTGATGAAGCAAATGACCCTTCTCTCAAAGTTAACCCTCTATCACTACCGTACGAAAGATGGACGAGAGGTGGATTTTGTCCTCGAAGGACCGATGGGTAAACTTGTTGGTTTTGAAGTTAAAGCGCGCTCCTCGGTAACGGCCGATGATTTTGCTGGCCTAAAATCACTTAAAGAAGCAGCTGGTGATGATTTTAAGCATGGAATTGTATTATACACCGGTAAAACTGTACTCGCTTTCGGTACTGATATGGTAGCGGTGCCCATAACAGCCCTGATGGGAGAATAAGAAAGATTGCTTCGGGCTAACGCCCTCGCAATGACGATCACCCACAACCGTCATTGCGAGCCCTCTAAAAGGGCGAAGCAATCTCTTGCCAATACACAAAAATTGTTTCACGTGAAACATTCTTCGAAGGTTCAATGAGATTGCTTCGGGCGATCGCCCTCGCAATGACGGTAACTTAGTTAAGTTGACTTCCCCATGTGCGCAAGAGGTGATCCATCAACTCATCATAAGTTAAGTGTGGTGCAGCATCTTTTGCTGACCCTAGTACGGGTTGTTCTTGTTTAAAGGTGTCTCTTAAGGCTGGCTTATTGGATCGCTTTTTTGATGGGACATCGAATCTTAGGGGTGTCTCCTCTGCATTAGCTGAAGCGTTTTTATAGTAAATTCTTGAAAACTTCGCAGCTTGCACGATGTTTCTAAGTTGTTCTTTAGAGAGCTTATGGGAGACCCAAGGTCGCAACCTACCTTCTGTTGATTCTTCCTTCATCAGATCTATAGATCGTGCTTGGGTTGGAAGTTCAGAGAGGATTAATCCGGTAAAAGCTGCGAAAATCATAAGTATTTTAGACATATAACACCTCATTTTTAATTGTCCGATAAAATAGAGTAAAATAACTTTAATACCCTGTCAAAGAAAATTATTTTTACTCATTCTTACCCTTCTTCGCAAAACTCTCAATCATGGGCAAGAGCTCAATGGGTAGAGGAAAAACAATGGTAGAGTTATTTTCTTCTGCAATCGATCCTAAGGTCTGGAGATAGCGCAACACCATCGTTTGGGGTTGTTTGGCGAGCACTTGTGCGGCCTTGAGAAGTTTTTCTGAGGCCTGATATTCACCTTCCGCATGAATGACTTTTGCACGGCGATCTCGTTCGGCTTCCGCTTGCTTGGCGATCGCGCGAATCATGCTTTCATCAAGGTCCACCTGTTTAATTTCAACGTTTGTAACCTTGATCCCCCAAGCTTTTGTTTGCTCATCCAAAATGTTCTGCAACGACGCATTGAGCTTTTCCCGCTCGGCAAGAATAGAGTCAAGCTCATGTTGACCAAGAACGGACCTTAAAGTGGTCTGCGCCAATTGGCTGGTGGCCTCAAAGAAATCCTCGACATTAATAATAGCTCTTTGTGGATCGATGACACGAAAATATAAAACCGCATTGACTTGAAGGGAGACGTTATCTCGTGAGATGACTTCTTGGGTCGGGACATTGAGGACGACGACTCGTAAATCCACACGAATCATTTTTTGAACGATGGGAAAAACAAGGATGAGTCCCGGACCTTTTACTTTCCAAAATCTTCCAAGGGTGAAGATGACTCCTCTTTCAAATTCCCAGAGAATACGGAAACTTCTAAAGATAATGAGGAGGACGATGACCCCAATAACGCTGAAAAAGACAAAAGTATTTGAAAAATCCCCCGATGAAACTTCATGCATATTTAGCTCCTTTCTGGCTCTATGGCCTTACAATGAGTTCGAGTCCTTCACATTTTATGATTTCCACAACTTGCCCTTTCTTTAAGGGAAGAGGAGATTGTGCTTTCCAAAGCTCTCCATCCACTTTGACCCATCCTAACCCTTTGAAATCTTGTTGTACAATAGCCATTCTTCCGCTCAAAGCTTCATAACCACTGACAAGCTTCCTTCTCCTTGCTTTTAAAGCCAATCCTAGAACGAGTAAGAGGAAGCTTAGAGTTGCCACGCTCATGCCGATGATGAGTCCCCACGGCGTTGCATACCCTTTTAAATCAAATAAAAGAATGGAGCCAATAATGAAGGCAATGAGGCCACCTCCTCCGAGGACTCCATAACTGGGGATATAAAGCTCAGAGGCAATAAAAAGAATTCCCGCAACAATTAAAGCAAGGCCGCTGTAATGGATCGGAAGAAGCTGGAAAGCGTAAAGAGCAATCAAAAGAGATATGGTTCCTGCAACGCCGGGGAGGACATAGCCTGGGTTTAAGAATTCAAAAAAGAGTCCCCAGATCCCAATGATTAACAAAACATATGCGATGCTAGGATCTGTAATCACTTGTAAAAATCGGGTGCGCCAATCTGGCTCCCAGACTTCAACTTTAACGTTTTCCGTATGGAGAACTTTGACTTGGTTTTGAACTGCAACCGATCGTCCATTCAGTTGTTTTAAAAGATCGGGGATATTTTGTGCCACAATATCAATAACGCTCAGCTTAAGGGCTTCATCGGATTGAAGACTGGCTGCCTCTTTGACGGCTTTTTCAGCCCATTCAGCATTTCGGTGGCGGAGGTGAGCGAGCCCTTTCAGGTAAGCAATGGAATCGCTCAAAACCTTTTTTTGTTCCGTTGATTGCTCCCGCTGTTTGCTTTCTTTAGATATTTCAGAGCCAAGGACATCCAAGTTGACAGGGGTCGCCGCACCCACATTGGTTGCAGGAGCCATGGCAGCAATATGGCTTGCATAAAGGATATAGGTTCCTGCGCTCGCCGCCCGCGATCCTTCTGGGGCGACATATGTCACAAAAGGAAGGGGTGAGGCGAAAATATCTTTGATAATGTCACGCATCGCTCTATCAAAGCCACCTGGGGTGTTAAGTTTTAAAATTACACATTCTGCGTGTTTGGCAGCGGCATGCTCAATTCCTGTGTGAATGTAATCATGGGTTGCAGGGCCAATCGATCCATCAACCTCAAGAAGAACGACGGTTTCGCTGGCGAGCGCTCCAGGGCTTTGCGTCACAAATAGGAGAGCATATAAGAGAATAGAAAAAGATATTATACACATCTTACTTAGATGCACTATGTTTCTGGATCGCCACGCCCACTTTGTGGGCTCGCGAAGACGGTCCGGGGAAGCATACTCACTCGTTCCCTGCATTCGCGGGGACATGCTTTGCGAGGAGCTTTGCTCCGCAGCAATCCAGTCTTTCTTGCTTAAATTCATAAAGAGGCTCCAAAGGAGCCGAAGCAATCTAAGGGCCTTCAGATTTATTCGATGTAAGATTCTTTGTAACATGTTTGTTATGGTATGATAAATAAGTAAATTAGAAATTAATTATGTTCATTTTTTATCCTTAGAAAATTTGTAATTACTCACCGTCATCCTTGCCCCCGCTTATCCTTGTGGGAAAGGTTTTTTCTAGTTAACATAAGCTCAGCTTCAGAAAATCAACGACAGTATGATCAACTCTCGAAACGCCATAAGGGCCGCTAACAGCCAGGTTTGGAAAAATATATCTGAGTTCCCCTCGAAAGGTGATCGTGGTTATCAACCTCCATCAAAGGGGAGGGAGGTGAAGCAGACTGGATTGCTTCGGAGCAAAGCTCCTCGCAAAGACGAACTGATGGCACATACTTTCCTAATTCCCATCCGTCTTTGCGAGCGGAGCGAAGCAATCCAGGAAATTTGAAATCCACTCTGTACGCATTGACCTAAAGACCAAAAAAGTGAATCATACATTATGACATCTTCACCCTTCACACTCGTTTCTGACTTCGAACCTGCCGGAGATCAGCCCAAGGCCATTCAAGTGCTTGAGGAAGGGCTTTCGGCTGCGGACCGAGATCAAGTCCTTCTCGGGGTCACGGGTTCAGGAAAAACCTTCACCATGGCTCAAATCATTGCTCAACAAGGGAGGCCCGCCTTGATTATGGCTCCCAATAAGACGTTGGCGGCCCAGCTCTATGGCGAGATGAAATCCTTTTTTCCCCATAATGCGGTTGAATATTTTGTGTCCTACTATGACTATTACCAGCCCGAAGCCTATGTGCCGCGGACGGATACCTACATCGAAAAAGAAGCTACCATTAATGAGCAAATCGATCGGATGCGCCATTCGGCGACGCGGTCACTCCTTGAGCGGCGGGATGTGATCATCGTAGCAAGTGTGTCGTGTATTTATGGTATCGGATCCGTTGAGACTTATAGCCAAATGGTGATCTCACTGAAAGTCGGAGATCGCATTGATCGAGGTGATCTATTACGACAGTTGGTAAGCCTTCAATACAAACGCAATGACATTGATTTTCATCGGGGAACTTTTCGGGCGAAAGGGGATATTATCGAAATCTTTCCCTCCCATTACGAAGATCGAGCTTGGAAAATTTCTCTCTTCGGTGATGAGGTGGAAACGATTGTTGAGGTCGATCCTTTGACGGGAGAAAAAACATCAGCTTTAGAATCGATTAAAGTTTATGCGAACTCCCACTATGTCACGCCCGGTCCTACGATGCAGCAAGCGATACAAGGGATTAAGGTCGAGCTTATAGAACGACTGGAAGAGCTGCGCCAGGAAGGTAAACTCTTGGAAGCTCAACGCCTAGAGCAGCGGACGAAATTTGATCTCGAGATGCTTGCTGCGACAGGAATGTGCGCAGGCATTGAAAACTACTCACGCTTTCTGACGGGGCGCGCTCCTGGAGAGCCCCCTCCCACGCTTTTTGAATATTTGCCTAAGGATGCACTTTTATTTGTTGATGAAAGCCATGTAACCGTCCCCCAATTGGGGGGGATGTATAAGGGGGACGCATCCCGGAAGGGGACCCTTTCCGAATATGGATTTCGTTTGCCTTCATGTCGAGACAATCGGCCTTTAAAATTTGAAGAATGGGAGGCCATGCGACCTGCAACGGTTTTTGTTTCAGCAACACCTGGTCCTTGGGAAATGGAACAAACCCAAGGCGTATTTGTGGAGCAAGTCATTCGTCCAACAGGATTGATGGATCCTGTGACGATTGTAAGACCCGTTGAAAACCAAGTGGAAGATCTAATTCAGGAATGCCAGGAGATGGCCAGAAAAGGCCATCGCGTTTTGGTGACGACCTTGACTAAACGAATGGCGGAAGCTTTAACAGAATATCTTATGGAGGCAGGTCTTAAAGTTCGATATGTGCACTCTGATGTGGAAACGTTGGAGCGCATTGAAATTATTCGAGATCTGAGGCTTGGCGTGTTTGATGTACTCATTGGGATCAACCTCTTACGGGAAGGACTCGATATCCCTGAATGCGGACTTGTTGCCATATTGGATGCGGACAAGGAGGGGTTTTTACGATCTAAAACCTCCCTCATTCAAACAATGGGGAGAGCCGCTCGGAATGTGGAGGGGAGGGCCATTTTATATGCGGATCACATCACCCAATCCATGAAGGCAGCCCTTGAGGAAACCAATCGTCGGCGGGAAAGGCAGCAGGCCTATAACGCAGCCCGTGGGATTACGCCTGAAACCATCAAGCGATCGATTCATCGGATTTTAGAAAGTGTGTATGAAAAAGACCATACGACAATTTCCCTGAAAGAAGATCCTTATTTGGAAATGAATCCCAAAAAGCGAAAGGCCTATCTTGAGAGCCTTGAAAAGAAAATGTTTGCAGCTGCAGGGAATTTGGAATTTGAAGAAGCGGCACGGTTGAGAGATGAGCTAAAAAGATTGGAAGAGAAGGAGCTGGAGCTGGGAGGGATTAAATTGACTGAATAAGTACTTATATGGTACACTCAGAAGATAGAAAGTATGGAGTTAGGTTATGGATGCAATTACGTATACACAAGCGCGTAAGAATTTCACGCTAGTTATGAATCGTGTGTGTGAAGATCATGTTCCTCTTATTATTACAAGGCAGGCACAAGAGCCTGTTGTGATGCTTTCTCTTGAAGACTATAATGCTATTGAAGAAACTTTATATCTTTTCCGGAGCCCTCGGAATGCTCAGAGGCTGCTTGAATCTATACAAGAAGCTGAAAGAAATGAGTTTGTTAAGATGGACTTATCAGAAGATTAGATGGAAGTTGTTTTTACAAAGAAAGCTTGGGAAGATTATGTCTATTGGCAGTCTACAGACATGAAAATGGTGAAGCGAGTTAATTCTTTAATTAAAGATATATTATGTACTCCTTTCAGTGGAATAGGAAAGCCGGAACCCTTAAAATTTGACATGGCAAGTTTTTGGTCAAGGCGTATTGATGATGAACATCGACTTGTTTACAAAATTTTGGAAGACAGGCTTGTCATTCATCAATGTCGTTATCATTATTAAATTTTAAGGTCTTTTACCATTTGATGAACCGCTTGGAATGATGAGGGGAGATCCCCCTCACCCGCTGCTTCGCAGCGACCTCTCTCCTCACAAGGGGAGAGGTAAAAGAGCTTTGATCTCCACACAAACTTTCATGAGGTCGCCCTGGGGTGAGGATTCATCACTTGTACAAAATTGGAATCGAATTCCGAAATTATTCATATGCCTGTGAGTCAAAACTTAACCCCTTACATATTTCCTAAAATTGTCATTGCGAGGGCGAAAGCCCGAAGCAATCTCATTGAATCTTTTGAGAATGTTTCACGTGAAACAATTTCTGTGAGGAAAGAGATTGCTTCGGCCACCCTGTGGCCTCGCAATGACGGATCAATAAAGATTTGTATTAAAAAATTGTCTTGCATTATTTTTTAGGTCCATACATGACAAGAAGGGGAAGAGCGAATCTATTAAAAACATGGAGACATATGAATACACGTATTTTGGGTCTTGATCCTGGCCTGCGGATTACGGGATGGGGCATTATCGATGTATCAGGATCAAACCTTTCTCATGTGGATCATGGAACCGTAACCTCCCAAGATGAAGAGGACCTTTCCTCCCGTCTCTTAAGCTTGTACACTCAGCTCACCGATATTATCCATCGTTATGCCCCTGATGAGGCCGCTGTTGAGGAGACCTTTGTGAACAAAAATCCACTATCTGCTTTAAAACTGGGTGCGGCCCGAGGGGTTATTCTCCTCGCCCCGGCTTATGCGGGCCTCGTTGTGGGTGAATATTCTGCAAACAAAGTCAAAAAAAGCGTTGTAGGAGTCGGACATGCGGATAAATCTCAAGTGGCTATGATGGTGGGGCGCCTTCTCCCTAAAAGTGGAGGTGTGACGAAGGATGCCGCGGACGCCCTTGCTGTCGCCATTTGCCATGCCCATCACCGCACCTTTCAACAAAAAATAAGAGCTACCATATGATTGCAAAACTCACAGGTATCGTTGATACCATTGGAGATACCTTCCTTATTTTGGATGTGAACGGCGTCGGTTATTTTGTTTCATGCTCGAGTCGAACCTTAAGCACCATTGGGGCCAAAGGAGAAAGAGCGATGCTCTTGATCGAAACGGTGATGCGTGCAGAAAGCCTCCACCTTTACGGATTTGGCTCGAACGAAGAGCAAGATTGTTTTCGCCTTCTCATCACTGTCCAGGGTGTGGGGATGCGCATGGGCCTTGCCCTGCTTTCTGCCCTTGCGCCATCGGACATTTACCAAGCCATCGCTGCCCAAGATAAAACCACCTTAACCCGTGCAGATGGTGTAGGACCTAAGCTTGCCAGCCGAATCCTTACGGAACTGAAGGACAAAATCCCAGGTAACATCAGCTTTTCCTCTAATGTTACCTCACTCCCCTCCGCCCTTTCCCCAAATGTGCAGGAGGCCGTCTCTGCTCTTGTAAACTTAGGTTATCGACGTTTAGAGGCTGTGACGGTTGTGAGCAAAGCCCAGCAACATTTGGGAGAAGACGCTTCACTCAATGATCTTATTCGCCAAGGGCTTAATCAACTCGCGCGGAGTGGCACATGACAGCGTCCCCGCGCCTTCTCGCTTCGGAAGAAAATCCCGAAATTGCCGAAATCACTCTGCGCCCCCAACGCCTTGAAGAATTTGTTGGGCAAGCCCAAGCGCGAATGAATCTCAAAGTTTTTATTGAAGCCGCCAAAACACGGCGTGAAGCCATGGATCATGTCCTCTTTTATGGACCCCCCGGACTTGGCAAAACCACCCTTTCGCAAATCATGGCGCGGGAATTGGGTGTTGGCTTCAGGTCCACCTCTGGTCCTGTCATTGCGCGCGCGGGTGATTTAGCGGCTCTTTTGACCAATCTTCAACCCTATGACGTTCTTTTTATTGATGAAATTCACCGTCTCAACCCAGCCGTTGAGGAGATCCTCTACCCAGCTATGGAGGACTATAAATTGGATCTTATGATCGGCGAGGGGCCAGCAGCACGATCTGTTCAAATTGACCTTCCCCCTTTCACCCTCATCGGCGCCACAACTCGATCAGGACTCATTTCCTCACCCTTGCGGGATCGATTCGGCATTCCCGTGCGTCTTATTTTCTACACCCCTGAGGAATTACAGGATGTTCTTCTTAGGGGTGCTCGTGCCCTTCAAACACCGCTTACGCAAGAGGGCGCCATTGAAATTGCAAGGCGATCGCGAGGAACTCCAAGGATTGCCCTTAGACTTTTAAGGCGAATCCGCGATTTTGTGATTGTCGAAGGAGAAACGGAAATCACGGCGAGGGGGGCAGATCGCGCCTTAGCCCATTTAGAAGTTGATTCTCAAGGTCTTGATGCGATGGATCATCGCTATCTCACGCACATTATTGAGCACTTTGAGGGAGGCCCTGTTGGTATTGAAACTTTAGCTGCAGCCTTAGCTGAACAAAAGGATACACTTGAAGATGTGATTGAGCCCTATCTCCTTCAACAAGGATACATTCAACGAACTCCCAGAGGACGCATGCTGACTCAACGTGCCTATGAGGCCTTGGGGGTTAAGGCTCCAACCCATGCAGTGGCATCTCCCCTTGAGAATTTTGATGAATAATAACCCATCAAACACTTGTGTCATCCTTGGCAAGAAATGCTTTGCCCTTGCGAAAGCGAGGGCCTTAACATTTGGCCGAGGATCTCTTCGGCAACAGGATCCTCGGGTCAAGAAAAGCCATTGTTTTTCATACGAAAAACAAGTCTTTTCTGGCCCAAGGATGACACTTAGGGGAGGCGCGAGGTGTCACGATGAATAAATTTCATACGCTCCCCCTCCGTGTTTATTTTGAAGATACTGATACAGGTGGACTTGTTTATTATGCGAATTACTTAAAATTTGCTGAACGCGGACGCACAGAACTGTTACGTTATTTGGGTATAAGTCATGCAGAAATGATAAAAAAACAAGGCGTTATGTTTGTCGTACGGTCCTGTTTGTTAAACTGCCTTGCACCCGCCCGCCTAGATGATGTATTAGAAGTAAGAACTTACTTTAAAAAGCTGAGCTATGCCAAACTTGAAGTAAGCCAAACTATTGTTCGTGAGGATCAACTTATTGCAACGCTGGAAGTTGTTTTGGCTTGCATCAATGCGTTAGGTAAGCCCATAAAGATGGATGATCGTTTCCGTCATTTGCTTGAAACCTATGAATCCAATTTGGAGAGTTAAGAATGCCGACTACATCTACACCTTTACCTGACTTAAATGGCGTTGTCGCAACTGCTGAAGTCATGGCTCATGATCTTTCCCTTTGGGGTCTTTTTACGTCAGCCGACCTCGTTGTCCAGCTGATTATGGTTGGTTTACTTACAGCCTCTTTCTGGTCATGGACCATTATTTTTAATAAAGGTCTTCGCATTAGAAACCTTTTTACATTGGCCAATCAATTTGAAGATTCTTTTTGGTCCGGCGGTTCCTTAGAGCTTCTCTTTGAGCGCATTGGCAATCGTCCACGCGACCCCATGAGTGCTGTTTTTGCTGCAGCCATGCGGGAATGGAAGAGGACGAGTGAGAGCGGACGTTCATCCGTAACTCTCCCCGAACGCATTGAACGAGCGATGCATGTTACCTTAAGCCGAGAGATGGATAGGCTTGAACGTCATATGGGCTTTTTAGCCACCCTTGGATCCACCGCAACCTTTATTGGTCTTTTTGGAACTGTTTGGGGAATTATGAACAGCTTCCAGGCCATTGCAGCGTCCAACAATACAAGTCTTGCCGTCGTAGCTCCTGGTATCGCGGAAGCCCTTTTTGCGACAGCCATTGGCCTTGTGGCCGCTATTCCTGCCATGATGGCTTATAACAAATTTTCCCTTGAACTCAATCGGTACGCCAATCGTTTGGATTCTTTCGCTAATGAATTTGGAGCCATCATTTCCCGCCAATTGGAAGAAGGAAATTAAAAATGGCCTTTTCCGTCGACACAACATCAAGGACAAAAGGACGACGGCGGAGTACTCGCCTTGTTTCTGAGATCAATGTCACTCCCATGGTGGATGTGATGTTGGTCCTTCTTGTGGTTTTTATGATTACAGCTCCATTACTCACAGTAGGTGTTCCTGTGGATCTGCCGAAGACGAAAGCGTCCGCCATGAACGAAAAAGATAAGCCCCTGAACGTTGTGGTCGATGCTAAGGGAAACATTCTCCTTCAAGAAACACCTCTTGAGCTTTCTTCACTTGTTCCACAACTCATTGCGATTACGGGATCGAACCCTGAAGTCCGTATTCATGTCAGAGGAGATAAAGGAATTTCTTATGGACGTGTGATGGAAGTCATGGGAGCCATTAACGCGGCAGGCTTCACAAAAGTAGCTCTCATCACTGATCCTTCGGGCGGGCCTTCGCAAACCCCTCCGGATGAGTCACGAAAGTAAATGCATGCGTGATGGCGCACTCCTTTCAGGTCTTCTCCACGGTGTTGTTATTCTCCTTCTGCTCATCGGGATACCTAATTTTTTGCGTCGTGAGTTAGAGCCCCCTCCCATCATTCCCATTGAAATTCTTAATATTTCAGATTTAACCCAAGCGCCTGACCTTAAAGTCAAACCCAAAGACGACAGCCCTAAGAAAGAGACCGAGGAAAAGCCTGAGCCTCCAAAACCAACCCCTGTCGCTGAAAAAACACCTGACCCGGAACCTGAAGAAAAACCAGACCCAGAGCCTGACGTTGCGCCTGAGCCTGAACTTACCATGGATGATCTTTTGGCCCCCATCGTGGAAACAAAGCCTAAGGAAGAGAAACCCAAAGAAAAGCCCAAGGAAAAACCAAAGGAAAAGAAGAAAAAAAAGAAAAAGTCGAAGAAGGACTTTATGAAGCTTTTGAATGACGTTGAAAAAAGAGAATCCTCATCCGATGGGCCCACCCAAAAGGAGCAAGATGAAAGCTCAACGGCCGATCATGCGGCACGGTATGTTGGGAATCTTTCAGTGACGGAGATGGATCTTCTTAGACAGCAAATGAAAGAACACTGGGTTCCGCCTGCAGGGGCTAAAGATGCTAAGGACCTTAGTGTAGATATAAGAGTAGAACTAAACCCCGATGCCACGGTTCGATCAGTCGTTGCTGAAAATCCAAGCAAACCCATGAGTGATCCTTATATGAAGTCTTTTGTCGATAGTGCTATTAGGGCCGTCTGGAAAGCCAGCCCCCTAAAACTACCCCATGATCGTTACGAGGGCAGGAATGGTTGGAAAACAACTGTTATTAATTTCGATCCCCAATATATTTTGTAAGATTCAAAAACCCCTCACCCGTCACGCGCTTTGCGCGTGACGACCTCTCCCACAAGGGGAGAGGTAACGCAACCACCACTTAAATCACCTCTCCCCTTTGAGAGAAGCCACGGTCACAGCATTGAACGTATACGAAGAATCACCTCTCCCCCTTGTGGGAGAGGTCGCCGCGTAGCGGCGGGTGAGAGGTAACCTCACAACACCTTCTCCAAAAACTCCCGGGCCCGTTTTGTTTGAGGAGATTTAAAGAAAGTCTGACTGGCGGAATCCTCAACAAGGTGACCCTCATCTAAAAACCAAACCCTGTCAGCTACCTCGCGCGCAAACCCCATCTCATGAGTCACAATCACCATCGTTATTCCCGTGTGAGCAAGCTCCTTCATAACATTTAACACTTCTTTGACCACTTCAGGGTCTAAGGCAGAAGTGGGTTCATCAAAAAGAATGGCCTCTGGTTCCATGGCAAGAGCGCGAGCAATGGCCGCGCGTTGCTTCTGTCCTCCCGATAAATGAGGGGGGTAGGTATTTGCTTTATTCTTAAGACCTACCTTTGCTAAAAGACTTTTCCCTAGAGCGACTGCTTTCTTACGAGGAAGTTTTTTCACTTTGATAGGAGCATAAATGATATTTTCAAGGGTTGTCATATGGGGGAAAAGATTAAACTGCTGAAAAACCATCCCCACTTTTGAGCGAATTTTTCCAATATCAACGCGGCCTTCAGTAATACACACGCCATCGATACAAACCTTGCCACTTGTCGGAACCTCTAAGAGGTTGATTGCCCGCAGAAGTGTTGATTTCCCAGATCCTGAGGGTCCAATAATGGCCAAAACTTCCCCTTGAGCGACATGTCCTGAAATGCCTTTCAGGACCTCATGGTCACCAAAGAACTTATGAATCTTTTCAAGACGAATCATGTTGTTTTCAATTTCTTTTCAAGAAGTTGCGCCGCAAAAGTCAGAATCATAATAAGAACATAATACAAAGCGCCTGCAACGATGAGGGGCTCAAAATAAAGATATTTTTCACTGGCTACAATATTGGCACGGCGCAAAATATCAGCACCGCCGATAACCGAGATAAGGGTTGATTCCTTTATCAAATCTATTGCTTCATTAACAAGAGACGGCAAACTATTACGAATCGCCTGAGGTAAAATAATGTCTTTCATGATCAAAGAATAGGAAATCCCCAAAGAAAGAGCCGCTTCCATTTGCCCTTTATCAACGGCATTAATTCCCGCACGGATATGTTCTGAAACGTAAGCTCCTGAATTAAGCGTAAACGTTAAAATACCTGCTTCCCAAATTGAAATCGTGTATCCGGTCAGCTGAGGCGTTGCGTAATAAATGAGCGTCAACTGCAAAAGCAAAGGGGTTCCCCTGAATACAGACGTATAAAAGCCTGCACACCACTTGAGAAAGTTGACTGAGCTTACCTTACAAAGAGCCAAGAGCATCCCCCACACAAATCCCAAACACAAAGAAACGGCTGTATAAGCAAGTGTAACTTGGACACCCTCAAGGATATAAGGAACAGACGGCCAAATGCGTTCGAAATCTAAGAGTATCACTGCGTAATCCACTTTTCCGCGATTTTCTCAAGGTCACTCTTCATCTTTTTAAGGGCCTCATTGGTAGGAGCAACTAAGGGCGAGCCTTTAGGAAAGGCAATCGCTTTTTCTTCTCCCGGGGTGTCCAATATGATTACCTTAACTCCTGGAGTTGAGGCAGCAACTTTATGAACAATTGAATCACCCATCAGAATAGCTTGAATACGCCCACTTTTCAGTTCTTGAACAAGGTCACCCACTTTATTTAAAGAGATAACAGAAAGTCCTGGTATCGTTTTTACCCATTTATGGGCTAAAGCTTCATGAGAACTTCCTAGTTGAACCCCCAACTTTTTGTCGCTCAATTCTTTTTCTGACGTCAAAGTAGAATTCTCGAGCACAAGAAGTGCAGGCTTATTTCTAAAGTAGGAATCTGAGAAATCAACACTTTTACGCCTCTCATCCGTTGGGGAAAACTCTGCAATAGCCATATCAGCCCGACCCGATTGAAGGGAAGGAATAAGAGCAGAAAAGTCGGCTTCTACAACCTTGATAGGGCGACCGAGCCGCTCACTAAGTTTTTGTATTACGTCCATATCAAACCCAATCACTTTGTCTCCGCCCGTTGCTGTATCTTTAAACTCAAAAGGAGGATTGTCAGGAGAGGTAATAACAATGATAGGCTTCTGGGCCTCTGTATCCTTTTTCTCGCCACATCCCACAAGTGTGATAAGGCACAAGCCTATGCAAAATAGTCTTACTGACATGTCTCAACCTTTTCGTTAAAAACTTTTCTTCTGAGTGCTCCCTGAGCTGAATCTTTAATCCTTACGTGGTGCCAAGGCTGCCTTATTTCAGGATAGTTCATTTCGTCAATGTACTCCTTCTCCCACATATGTGCACATCCCCCAAGGGCAATAAGGCTAAAGCACTCACAAAAAGCCCTCAACACCACTTTAAACTCCTTCTCAGTAAAGCTACCTCTTAAAAGAGAATATTTTTCCTTTTAAGTAAAGAGCTTACCTGAGATTTTTTTGAAAAAACAAAAAATATGAGATCATACAACTTATATTTACCATTTTAAGTGGTCTCAAAAAGAAGTCAAATTTTAAAAATTGGTCTTTTGACATCTAACCGATTTTTTCTTGTTTTTTTCTCACTATGCTCTATAAATATTCAAACATCTTTAAAATGTGGTAATTGTATGAAAATATTTTTTTTAAAATTAGTGTTATTCTGTGGAATTGTAAGTTGTGTTAACTTTCCCTCTTGGGCAGGGAAACACGAGCCTGAAAGTCTTGTGGATATCACCAGTAAAGTCGTCGCACACAATTTGTTAAAACCAAGCGAACCTGAAAAAGAACTCGAGCAAATTTATAGCTGCATGACTGTGCAGCTTCCCCAAACTCTTCAGCTCCTTCTCTTAAAGAGCTTGCCTTTCAAAAAAATTTTGATCGGTTTATACCATAAAGCCAACAAAGAAATGGAAAGGAAAACAAAGGCAAAAACATCTTGTGCAACGGAGTTAGAATTAATCGACTCTCTTCGAATAATTTCTGAAAATTTTACCAGCAAGCTTATGCCTAGTTCTCAAGGAGCTGATCAATGGCAGTTTTATTGCTCTCGAAAAAGCTTCATGTTGCAAGATGATGCAATCATCATGGACTCTTTTCAAGAGGCGCTTCAAGGTCCTTTCTCGAATCTAGAGCTTAGTTCTCGTGTTCTGTCAAGGCTTGATCAAACTCAATTCCAAGCTTTAATTTACTCTCCAATCATTAAAAAACTCACCATTAGTCGTATCAAGGAGTCAACTAAAACTATAAAAGATCTTTTTATAACGGACGATCGTGACCCAAAAAAACGCCCTTTTCCTGCCCTGACTCATTTATCCTTAAGCAATACCTATGCACATGAGCAAGCACTTAAACTTTACGATCAGGATCTCTTTTATCTTCTTCAAAGCCCGATCCTCCAGAACCTAAGGGGTGTAGATTTAAGTGGCAACAGGATTTCAAATATGGGGCTCTTAGCCATGACTTGGTGCCCGAGCTTGAGACATATAACCCATTTAAATCTGGAGGATAACATTTTAGATCACGATGGTGTTGTGGTCCTTCTTCAAGCTGATTCTCTTCAAGGTCTGATCGATTTGAATATAAGCGGAGGAAAGGATTATATGCCTCTTACTGATAAGACTGCGGAAATTCTTGCCCAGCATCCCCATTTTCAAAAGTTGAAACGTTTCAGTATCCACACCCAGTCAATTACAGATATAGGAATTCGCGCTCTCGCTTTAAGTCCAAATTTTCCGGAACTTACCTATTTGGATGTAAATAACGAGTTTTTTTCGAATAAGGGGGCTCTTGAATTTGCGACAACCTCCTATACGGTTATAACTCCTCTCCCGAAATTAAGACGTTTGATTTTAACGTCATGTGATTCTGTAGACGCAAGATATGAGTCTGGAATAGAGCAAATTTCTGAAGAAACCACCTATGCTGAAATTAAAAAAGCTAGGCCTCGTTTGAAATTTGACTACTAGCTATGACTTGCTGTTCTCTTCCAAAAACGAAGAGCTTAGGAGCATTCTGGGGGATCTGAACAAACAGTTGCAATTCTCACCAATTATTTTTATGGTACAGGCGATTCCTTTGGGGCGTAGCCAAGTGGTAAGGCAGCGGTTTTTGGTACCGCCATCCGCAGGTTCGAATCCTGCCGCCCCAGCCATCTTTATCTTTTGATAAAAATCCCAGCCGTAAAACTTAAAAAACTTAAAATTCCCAGGGTCAAACCTACAGCACTGGGGGAGACGGGCAATAAGCTTGCAAGGCCGCTTCCAACAGCCCCTGCCCCTATTTGCAGGGCGCCTACCATGGCAGATGCCGCTCCTGCCATTGTGGGATAAAGATTCATAGCTGCAGCTGTTGCATTGACGACAGCCAGTGATGAGATACAAAAAAAACAGACGATGTAGAGAACGAGTAAATACGCCTTTATGGGGATGAAAAGACAGGCCCCTACAAAAACCAAGCTGAGCAAAAAGCATATTAGGCTACCCATTAATATACCTTGGCGAAAATGGATCCGATGAGCCAGACGGCGAGCGAAAGCAAATCCAGCCATGTTCCCCAAAGCACCGATAATCCCCATGTATCCAAACTCCAGGGCAGACCACCCAAAAAAAGACATAAAAAGATAGGGAGAAAGGGTAATATAGCAAAAGAGACTTGCAAATTGGACACTCAGCACAAAGCATAGCAATCCAAAAGAAGGATCCTTAAATAAAAGAATGTAATTTTTAAAAATTGAAAAAGTCTGAGTAGATTCTTTTCGATAATTATTGGTTTCAGGAAGCCATATCCAGACCATAAGAGTTGTGAAAAAGCCAAAGAGCATTAAAAAATAAAAGTTCATTTCCCATCCAAGATGAGAAACGATAAATCCTCCTATTGTCGGAGCAATGGCAGGAGAGACGGAAATGACCATCATGATGGTAGCCGTATATTGAGTCAGGCGATGGCCCTCATAAAGATCACGGCCAACAGCTCTTGCAATTAAAGGACCAGTGCTTGCAGCCATCCCTTGGATAAAACGTGCTATCTGAAGGCTTAAGATGCTCTCAGACTCTGCACACCAGAAACTTGTAACAATAAAGAGGGTAAGCCCCCATTTTGCAACCAAAAGGCGACCTATACGGTCCGCAAGGGGACCTAAAAACAAGTTCCCCAAAGAAGATCCCAAGAAGAAAACGGCCAATGTAAGTTGGACGGAACTCATGGAAGCATTGAGCGCTTTCCCAATAGCCGGCATGGAGGGCAAATAAAGAGAGGTTGAAAAAATCCCCAACGCTGCCAATAAACATAATATGGGGACAAGGAGACGAGAATGAATTGGGACCATGGCCTAAGTTTTACCTAATAAAGAAGCGCATCCTATCATTTTTCATAAATTAAGTAAATGTCACGGTCATCAGATTTATCTAAGAGAAAGGCGATTGAGCTGTTAACCTTCTTCTCTATTCAAATAAACTCCAATAAATAAAATGATATAGGATAAGAATAACAAGAATAATCACAAAAAGTGAGAGAAAATACGGTATACCTATAAAATTTAAAAGATTGATGGCAGGATCAACCGACCATCTGAAAACCCACTCAGCAGATTGCAAAGGGTTTCTGGTTGCATTTACTAAATTTAAAGCCTCAAAAAATAAATAGATAACGCGAAGAAGCACGAGCAACGAATAGCTTACAAAAAGAACTTCCACCCAAAACAGGAAAAAACTATATTTCATATTTGTTCTTTCAAGGGTTTTATTTTTTTTCTTTAACAATCTAACATAAGCGGAAAGATTAAGCGAGAGGTGGACTCATTGAAGGTACATGTAACTTTTAGGATATCCGAGGAAGAGCATGGACTAAGGCTTCTTCCAAAAGATAAGCTCTTCCTTCGAAAGGAGAAAGAGCGTTTAAAGCTTTTTGAAGCGTCTCTTCTGTCTTTTTACGCAGGGAATCTGGATCCAATAGATTTAAGAATGTAAATTTTTCAATATCCTGCCCGCAGGGCTTGCCAATAGCCTCTTCATCTCCACAGCCATCTAACCAATCATCCATCATTTGAAAGGCTTTACCGAAAAGAAGACCATACGATCGCAAGGCTTGCCTTTCGTCAGGGGAAGCTTTCCCTAAAATACCACCCGCTTCAGCAGCAAAACCAAACAGAACGCCGGTTTTAAGATGCTGTTGTTCCAAAAGATCTTCGAGGGTTGAGCGCGGGCCCTCTTGGCCCAAATCCATCATTTGGCCAGCGACAAGTCCTTGGGAACCTATCACCCGCCCCAGCTCTTCTATCAGTTCAAGGCGTACTTCAGGAGAAATTTCTAAAGAAGCGAGAGTTTGAAAAGCGAGAGGGATAAGGGCATCGCCGACGAGAGTTGCCGTCGCTTCGCCAAAAGCCTTATGACAGCTGGGCTTCCCTCTCCGCATGTCAGCATTATCCATGCAAGGGAGGTCATCATGAACCAAAGAATAGGCATGAATCAGTTCAATGACCGCAGCTGTTTGTAAGGCATTTTGGAGAGGCACATTAAAAAGGCGAGAAGACTCGCATGTGAAATAAGACCTGAGGCGCTTTCCACCGCCGAAAACACTATACCGCATAGCCTCATGAAGACGCGTTGTAGGAGGAGGAAGGATTTTATCGAGTCCATCTTCAACGCCTTGAGCCACCGCGCGAAGGCGCTCCCCAAACGAATCAGTCTTCAAGGTCAGCAGGCTTTGTTGTAATCGTGCCATCCGTTCCTACAACGATATGCTCAACGCGAAGACGGGCGTCCTTAAGCTTTTTTTCACAGTGTGCCCTTAAAGCCGCTCCTCTTTCATAGGCAGTCATTGCTTCTTCGAGGCTCGTTTTTCCTTCCTCGAGGCGGCGTACAATCGTTTCAAGCTCTCTTAAGGCGTCTTCAAAGCTCATGGTCTCAAGAGGGTTCATACAGTCTCCTAACGTGTGGGAACGGGGTGTTCCCCTTTATAATCATAAAACCCGCGATCTGTTTTGCGTCCAAGCCAGCCCGCTTCAACATACTTTATCAGAAGCGGACAAGGCTTATACTTACTTTCCCCACGGCCTTCATAAAGCACGTTCATAATAAACGCACACGTATCAAGACCGATAAAGTCTGCGAGCTCCAACGGACCCATAGGTTGATTTGTGCCTAAACGCATTCCCTTGTCAATGGCTTCAACGGATCCAACCCCTTCAAAAAGAGCATAAACAGCTTCATTAATCATGGGCATCAAAATACGATTCACAATAAACCCGGGATAATCTTCAGAGACGGTGAATTGTTTGCCAATCCGTTTGACAACCTCTTGAACAGAATTAAAGGTTGTATTCGATGTTTCCATCCCGCGGATCAGCTCAACAAGCTGCATGATGGGCACTGGGTTCATAAAGTGCATGCCCATAAATTTATCCGGTCGATCCGTTGCCTCTCCAAGAACTGTAATGGGAATCGATGAGGTGTTTGTGGCGAGAATACATTGAGAAGAAAGAAAAGGTGACAATTTCTTAAAAGTCGTTTTCTTAATCTCTTCATTTTCCGTAACAGCTTCAATCACCAAATCACATTTTTTAAAACCTTCGAGCCCTGTGAATGTGTGAAGCCGTTTTAAAGCCTCTTCCTTTTCTTGAACAGAAAGCTTATTGCGAGCCACTTGCCGTTCCATATTATGATCAATAGCAGCCACACCTTTCTCAAGAGCTTCTTTCGAAACATCGCTTAAAAAGACTTCATACCCTGCCAATACACACACATGGGCAATGCCACTCCCCATCTGACCTGCACCAATGACGCCAATGTTTTCAATCATCTGACTCCCTCTTCCCTACTGTCATTCCCGCAAAAGCGGGAATCTAGTAAACCATTTGAAAACAGTAAATTAATGGAAACAATATACTAAAAAAGTTCAATTTATCCAACCCTCTCAAAAAAGTCTAGATTACTTCCCCCCGTTTTCACGGGGGTCGCAATGACGAGTGGGGATTAGCATTGTATATGCCCTTGTTCGTCATTGCGAGGGTGTTAAACACCCGAAGCAATCTAGAGATAAGGATTTCCATTAGATTGCTTCGTCGTTACACTCCTCGCAATCTTTAGCCCCGGTCCCCGATCTCCCCGATTAAATCGGGGACCTGGATGACCCGGGAGACGATTTGGGGAAAGATGTCAGATGGTAAATTTCTCAGGTATTTTTGATTTTTGCGATCAGTTCAGGCAAAATTGTAAAAAGATCTCCCACAAGACCATAGTCGGCTACTTGGAAAATGGGAGCATCAGGATCCTTATTGATTGCCACAATAACTTTGCTGTCTTTCATCCCCGCAAGGTGCTGGATGGCCCCTGAAATTCCAACAGCGATATAAAGGTCAGGCGCAACCACTTTTCCTGTTTGACCCACTTGATAATCATTGGGAACAAATCCCGCATCAACGGCCGCTCGAGAAGCCCCAATGGCCGCCCCCAATTTATCGGCGAGCGTTTCTAGAAGAGAAAAATTTTCCTTATTTTGTAAACCCCGTCCCCCCGATACAACAATGGAAGCGGCTGTTAATTCCGGTCGTTCCGATACGCTTGCCTCCATTTTAATAAAGGTAGGTTGAGGAACAGATGGGGCTTTGAAAGGATAAGCTTCAATAGGCGCGGTGGCGGTACCAACTGGGGCTTTTTCAAAAACCGTAGGGCGAATGGTCATGACCTTTATCGTATCTTCTGAAGCAACAGTTGCCAAGGCATTCCCTGCATAAATGGGACGTACAAACGTTTTTTCGTCAAGGATTGAGATGACATCGGAAATTTGAGCCACATCTAATAAAGCAGCAATTCGGGGAAGAAGATTTTTCCCAAAAGTTGTTGAGGGTGCAAGGATATAGCCACACCCTTTGGCGAGCTCTAAAAGTGTCTTTGTCACGTTATCAGCCACAATGTGTTTCAATAAAGGATTCTCAACGATCCACACTTTTTCAACGGCTTCATAGCGCGATGCCTCCTCTGCAACCTTTTGACATGCACTTCCCATGACCACAATATGAATGGGAGTTGAGAAAGCCTTGGCAGCTGTAAGTGTCGCAAGAGTCGCTTGCGTCAACGTCTTTTGATCGTGTTCAGCGATGAGAAGAAGGGGCATTAGATCACCTTTGCTTCATGGGTAAGTTTATCCAATAGCTCATCGACATCTTTGACTTTAATACCCGATTTCCGTGGAGAAGGCGTGTCAACACGAAGGGTTTTAAGATGGGGCGTTAGATCAATCCCCAACTCTTCTGCCGTTAACACCTCGAGGGGTTTTTGCTTTGCTTTCATAATATTGGGCAAAGTTGCATACCTTGGTTCATTCAGGCGTAAGTCAGTCGTTACAACAGCCGGCAAGGGCATTTTGAGGGTCTCAAGTCCGCCATCTACTTCACGAACAACCTCAATCTCTTGTCCTTTCACTTCAAGACGAGAAATGAAGGTTCCTTGCGGCCACTCGAGAAGGGCAGCAAGCATTTGCCCCGTTTGATTAAAATCATCATCAATCGCTTGTTTTCCCAAAATCACAAGCCGAGGGGACTCTCGTTCAATGAGAATTTTTAAGGTTTTGGCAACACCCAAAGGCTGGGTTTCAAGGGATGTTTCTACATGAATGGCCCTGTCCGCCCCTAAGGCCAGTCCTGTTCTTAAAGATTCTTGGCATGCTTTATCGCCGATCGTCACGACAACAATTTCGGAAGCGATCCCTTTTTCTTTAAGGCGTACCGCCTCTTCAATGGCAATTTCGTCAAAGGGATTAAGAGACATTTTGACACCCATAAGATCAATGCCTGTCCCATCGGTCTTTACGCGCACCTTAACGCTATAGTCCACAACTCGCTTGATGGCGACGAAGATTTTCATCAAACACTTCCTCTCTCCGAATTCGTTTCGAGTGTAGCCTAAGGAAGTTAAAAAGTAGCTAATGGTGCAATACAAAAATTGTTTCACGTGAAACAATTTTGTGTAACCATTCCTCGTCATTGCGAGGCTTTGTAAGAGCCGAAGCAATCTTTTTGAATAAGAATGAGATTGCTTCGGGTACTTTGTACCCTCGCAATGACGATGGCGGGGAAAAACGTCATACCTACCCCACACCCGTCATTGCGAGGACCCCCGTGAAAACGGGGGACGAAGCAATCTCGTTGAAACAAAAATGAGATTGCTTCGGGCTAACGCCCTCGCAATGACGGAGAACGGCAAGTTCCGTCGTCCCCTCAACCGCCGTTGCGAGGTTCCATCGGAACCGAAGCAATCTCTTGCCAATACAAAAATTGTTTCACGTGAAACAATTGCTAGTATAAGTTACAAGGCCCATGCGCGGGTTCGTCACCCAATACCAAGGAAACACAAAATCTATGTCCTTCTTCCTCTTCTTATCAAATTCTTTACTATTTCTCATTTTAATAGGCATTAGTTTAAAGGATTTTAAGGACGGGATTATTCCCGATATTTTGCTGGGAGGACTGGCCATCCTTGGATGTCTTCAGTTTGGAAGCACCCATCTTATGAGTGTGCTGATATTGGGAATACTGGCCTATGGTCTTTATAAAATTTATCCTCTTCTCAGAGGAAAAGAAGGACTAGGGCTGGGGGATGTGAAGATGTTGGCCGTTGTGGGTTTTTGGATTGCACCGTCTCAAATCCCCTTGTTTCTGATCCTGAGTGGGGGGACGGGTATTGGAATTGCGTTTTTGTGGCGCGTGACAAAAAAAGGCCTCCGATTTCCCTTAGGGCCCGCTCTTGCACTTGCCCTTGGAATTTGTATTGTTGGAGGTGATGGATTTTCAGAAGGAGAAAATAAAATGACGACAACCTATTCAGGACCCAGTTTACCACCGGCCTCAGGAAGTAAGCCAGATTCCCTTGTTGTTCTCATCCACGGCTATGGATCTGATGGTGAAGATTTGATCTCTCTCGGAAAATCGTGGGCGCATCTTCTCCCCAACACGCTTTTTGTGGCTCCAGATGGGCCTGTCGCAGGGGAAATGAACCCTTCTGGATACCAATGGTTCGGCTTAAAAGACTGGAATCCACCTCGTATTCTGAAAGAAGTTCAGGCATTAACACCTTCCTTTAATCGCTACTTAGATGACCTTTTAAGAACCCATGGTTTACCCCCTGAAAAACTGGCTCTTGTTGGCTTTTCCCAGGGAGCCATGTTAGCCCTTCATGTGGCCCTTCACCGCCCTCGCTGTGCAGGGGTTGTGGCCTATTCTGGTGCTTTCTTAGATGACCCTTTAGAATTGAAGATTGCCCGTCCTCCGATTCTTCTCGTTCATGGAACGGAAGATCAAGTGCTACCGTCTTCCTTTTCCCAAATGGCAGAGGAACGTTTAAAAGTCCTGTCTGTTCCCGTAAGTCTTTCCCTTTTACCCGGGCTCGAGCATGGAATAGATGGACGAGGTCTTGGAATGGGGGGAGCTTTTTTAAAAGAACATTTGTATAGAAACGCCCCCTCCGACTTGTGGGAAAAGGCGAAAGAGAGTAATAATTAACCAGAAGAACAAATAGGGAAAAGTCATGAAACGACCAAAAATCGCCCTGGTAGGAGCGGGGAACATTGGAGGGACACTGGCTTACCTTGTGGGCCTTAAAGAGCTTGGGGATATGGTCCTCCTTGACATTATGGAAGGAATCCCGCAAGGCAAAGCCCTCGATATTGCCGAATCCTCCCCCATTGAAAACTTTAATGGAATCTTCAAAGGCTCGAATGATTATAAGGACCTTCAAGGGGCGGATTTGGTCATTGTAACGGCAGGAATTCCCCGAAGACCAGGAATGAGTCGGGATGACTTGCTCGAAACAAATGTCAAAATTATTCGTCAAGTAGGTGAAGGAATTCGCAACCATTGTCCCCACGCCTTTGTCATTGTCATTACCAATCCCTTAGATGTGATGGTGTGGGTGATGCGGGAAGCAACTGGAATACCCCACGGGCAGGTTGTTGGGATGGCAGGGGTTTTGGATAGCGCTCGCTTTCGCTATTTCTTAGCGCAGGAATTTAACGTATCCGTTGAAGATGTGTATGCCTCCGTTCTCGGTGGTCATGGGGACAGCATGGTTCCTCTCATTCGATATTCGACTGTGGCAGGGATTCCCCTTCCTGATTTGATTAAGATGGGGTGGACAACACAAGAACGCATTCAAGCAATTGTTCAGCGCACGCGCCAAGGGGGAGGAGAGATCGTCAACCTGTTGAAAACGGGATCTGCCTTTTATGCTCCCGCTTCTTCTGCTATTGCGATGGCCGAATCTTATTTGAAGGACAAAAAATGCATTTTTCCTTGTGCGGCGTGGCTTAATGGAGAATATGGCATTAAAGACCTTTACGTCGGTGTTCCCGTTGTTCTCGGGGCCAAAGGGGTTGAGAGGATTGTGGAAATTCAGCTTAACCCTGAAGAGAGGGGGTTGTTTGATCATTCGGTGAGTGCTGTTCGTGAATTGGTGAGTGCAGTTGAGGCTCTGGATAAGAGAGCGGGGAAGTTATGATTTACCCCACCATCGTCATCCCCGCGAAGGCGGGGACTCAGGGAAATGTTGAAACTGGTAAAACCACCTCCTGGATCCCCGCCTTCGCGGGGATGACGAAAAGGGGAGAAGGAAAGGAACTCCCCCAATGAACATCCATGAATATCAAGCTAAAGCTCTGTTAAGGTCATATGGGGTTTCCGTTCCTCAAGGAGGGGTCGCATTTACTCCTCAAGAGGCGAAAGGAGTCGCTGAAACCTTGAATGGCTCTGTGTGGGTCGTTAAAGCTCAAATCCATGCTGGAGGGCGTGGCAAAGGCGGTGGCGTGAAGCTTGCGAAGTCTCTGACCGAGGTCAAGACTATTGCTGAGCAGATTTTAGGAATGACTCTCGTCACTCCTCAAACTGGGCCAGAAGGACGACTTGTCAAAAAAGTTTATGTGGAAGAAGGGTGCAATATCGCACAAGAGTTTTATTTAAGTCTCCTCATTGACAGAGCCACCTCTCGCCTCACTTTCCTCGCATCAACAGAAGGAGGCATCGAAATTGAGGAAGTCGCACGCAGCCATCCTGAAAAAATTATAAAGGCTTCCATTGATCCTGCCACAGGATTTCAACCTTTCCATGGACGAAGACTCGCTTACGGATTGGGACTGAAAGGCGATCAAGTGAAGGAATTAATTCAGCTTGCGAAAGGGGTTTATGAGGCTTTCGTTGGACTCGATGCGAGCCTCATTGAAATTAATCCCTTGGTCCTCACGGTTGCGGGAAAGATCCTCGCCCTTGATGCGAAGATGAGTTTTGATGATAACGCTCTTTACCGCCATCCAAAAATAGAGGCTTTGCGCGATCTCGATGAAGAAGATCCCATGGAGCATGAGGCAGCCATGAATGATCTAAGCTATATAAAGCTTGATGGAAATATTGGGTGTATGGTGAATGGGGCAGGCCTTGCCATGGCTACGATGGATATTATTAAACTTTACGGTGGATCCCCTGCTAATTTCTTAGATGTGGGGGGCGGTGCACCACGTGAACGGGTTACGAAAGCCTTCAAAATTATTCTTTCTGATCCCCATGTGAAAGGTGTTCTTGTTAATATTTTTGGTGGCATTATGCGGTGCGATATTATCGCTGAAGGAATAGTGGATGCTGTGAAAGAAATTCATCTCCATATTCCTTTGGTGGTGCGCCTTGAAGGAACGAATGTGGAGCTTGGAAAAGAAATCTTTGCCAAATCAGGCCTTCCCATTATTGCGTTAGATGACCTTGCCGAAGCAGCTAAGCGCATCGTTGAAGAAGTTAAGGAGGCTGCCTAATGTCCGTTCTCGTTAATGCAGCAACAAAGGTTATTTGCCAAGGATTTACGGGAGCTCAAGGAACCTTCCATTCCGAACAAGCCATCGCCTATGGTACAAAGATGGTTGGGGGCGTGACACCGGGTAAAGGAGGGACACAACACTTAGGCCTTCCTGTATTTGATACGGTCCTTGATGCAGTCCAACAAACAGGAGCAACCGCATCTGTCCTCTATGTGCCAGCTCCTTTCGCGATGGATGCCATTTTAGAAGCGATTGATGCCAGAGTCCCCCTGGTCGTGTGTATTACAGAAGGCATTCCTATTCTCGATATGATGCGGGTGAAACGAGCTCTTTCTTCATCCTCAACCCGACTCATTGGTCCCAATTGTCCGGGCATTATTACCCCTGGGGAATGTAAGATAGGGATTATGCCAGGGTATATCCATAAACCCGGTCGAGTTGGGGTTGTTTCCCGTTCGGGGACTTTAACCTATGAAGCTGTTGCACAAACCACGGCCGTGGGATTGGGTCAATCAACCTGCATCGGTATTGGAGGAGATCCGATTAATGGCACAAGCTTTGTAGACTGTCTCGAACTTTTCCTCAAGGATCCTCAAACAGAGGCCATCGTTCTGATTGGAGAAATTGGCGGAATGGCTGAGGAAGAAGCCGCCGCCTTTTTAAAATCCTGCAAAAATCCCAAACCTGTGGTCAGCTTTATTGCGGGCATGACAGCGCCCCCTGGTCGAAGGATGGGACATGCCGGTGCTGTGATTTCAGGATCCCAAGGAGGGGCACAAGATAAGATAGAAGCTTTGAGAAGTGCAGGGGTTGTGGTGGCGGATTCGCCCGCAAAGATTGGAGAAACAGTTTTTGAAGTGTTGAAAAATGGGGACATTTTTAAGAGTCGAGGTAAAAGTCTATGACTATTTTGAATTTGAAAAAAGTTTCTAGTACTGTGACTGCATTATTCTGTCTAGTTTCCAGTTATACATATTCACTTAAACCCCTCACCCGCCGCTTCGCGGCGACCTCTCCCACAAGGGGAGAGGTGATTAAGTGCTGGCTGCCATTACCTCTCCCCTTGTGGGAGAGGTCGCCACGCGCGAAGCGAGTGGCGGGTGAGGGGGCCTTCAGATGGACCAAACTAAACAGTTACTGCACTAGATTGCTTCGACTCTTGCAGAGCCGCGGAATGACGATCTCTCCCATTCCGTCATTGCGAACCCTACGAAAGCAGGGTGAAGTAATCCAGAAGTCAAATAGATGAGGCAAGAGTGACTTTCAAAACACCCTCTTCAACCTCAACATGGTCAGACGAAAGTCGATCCTTTTTGACAGGGGACAATGCCCTTTATATTGCGCGCGTTTATGCAACTTATCTCGAAAATCCAAGTTCTGTTAGCCCGGAATGGCGCACGTATTTTAAATCGTTGGGAAAGGAAGAAACTGAGGCTTTAAAAGATTTTCTAGGCCCAAGTTGGGCCAAACAATCCTTTCTTGAAGAAAAGATTCCTTCTCCTCTTCCTTCCAGAGAAGAGATGGCTCCTGAAGATGTTAAAAGGCAAATTTTAGATTCAATTCGTGCCATTATGTTGATCAGAGCTTATCGTGCACGTGGTCATGAAGATGCGAATCTCGATCCCTTACACCTTGCTAGGGATGAAAACTACCCCGAACTTGATCCTAAAACCTATGGATTTACAGAAGAAGATTATGATCGGCCCATCTTTATTAATGATGTTTTAGGCCTTACCTACGCAACGCTCCGAGAGATTATTGAGAAATTGTGCAAAACCTATTGTGGCACAATAGGTGTTGAATTTCTCCATATTCAAGATCCTGAGAAAAAACTCTGGCTTCAAAAGCGAATAGAAGGTGAGGGAGAACTAGGTCTTGCCGAACCTATCCATGATGTGAAGTGGAAAAAACGGATTTTAAAGGAACTGACGTCTGCAGAAATATTTGAACAATTTTTACATGTGAAATACCCAGCTGCAAAAAGATTCGGTCTTGATGGGGCTGAAAGTCTTATTCCAGGTCTTGATGAGATGCTTCATCGTTCCTCTGAACTGGGCGTAGAAGAAGTTGTTATGGGGATGGCCCATCGAGGACGCCTTAATGTTCTTGTCAATATTTTAGGGAAACCTTCTCGAGCCATTTTCTCAGAATTTCAAGGCCAAAATCCTCAGCCAGATCAGGTACAAGGATCAGGAGACGTGAAGTATCATCTTGGTAGCTCAACGGATAAGGTCTTTGAAGGAAGGAAAATGCATCTTTCCCTAACGGCTAACCCCTCTCACCTAGAGGCCGTAGATCCTGTTGTGATCGGCAAAGTCCGGGCAAAGCAAACACAATTTAAAGATACGGAAAGATCAAAGATCATGGGGCTTTTGCTTCATGGAGACGCCGCCTTTGCTGGACAAGGGATCGTGGCAGAAACTTTCTTGCTCTCCCAGCTTCATGGATATCAAACAGGGGGGACCTTCCACGTCATTATTAACAACCAAATTGGCTTTACGACAGCTCCTGCATATGCTCGTTCATCGGTCCATTGTTCCGATTTGGCTAAGATCGTCCAAGCCCCTATCTTTCATGTCAACGGAGATGATCCTGAGGCAGTTGTTAAGGTCATGCAACTTGCAGCTGAGTACCGTCAAACTTTTAAATGCGATGTGTTGGTCGATCTCGTTTGCTATCGTCGTTTTGGCCATAATGAAGCGGATGAGCCTGCTTTCACCCAACCCCTTATGTATAAGGCCATTCGAGCACATCCCACTATTGGTGAGATCTATACACAGAAATTGATTCAAGAAGGTTCTTTAAAACAAGATGAAATTGAAGCCATTAAAAGAACCATTGAGCATGATCTCCAAGAAAATTTCCAAGAATCAACGACTTATAAACCTTCCGAAGCTGATTGGCTTTCGGGAAAATGGGAAGGATTTTCCCCGAAAATGGGCATCGAAAAACCTTTCTTTACAGGGGTGAAAAAGGAAGAGCTTGTTTCCATTGGAATGGCTCTCAGCCACGTCCCCCCAGATTTTCATCTTCATCCCAAACTTAAACGTTTTCTCTTAACGCGCGAGCAAATGGTTAAGGAAGACCACCCCATTGATTGGTCTATGGGAGAAGCTCTTGCTTTCGGCACTCTTTTGATGGAAGGACATATTGTTCGCCTGAGTGGACAAGATAGTGGTCGAGGGACTTTTAGTCAGCGCCATGCCGTGTTGAGAGATCAAGAAACGGAAGAAAGATATATTCCCTTAAACCACCTCTCTCCGACCCAAGCTTATTTTGAAGTGTGGGATAGTCCTTTGGCAGAAGCCTCTGTTGTCGGATTTGAACTGGGGTATAGCCTTACAGAACCCAGGGCTCTTGTCATGTGGGAAGCTCAATTTGGCGATTTTTCCAATGGCGCTCAAGTGATTATTGACCAATTTATTTCTGCAGGGGAATCGAAGTGGCTTAGAATGTCGGGCCTTATCATGTTACTCCCCCATGGATATGAGGGACAAGGCCCTGAGCATTCTTCAGCGCGTCTTGAACGCTATCTTCAATTGTGTGGAGAAGATAATATGCAGGTCATAAACTGCACAACACCTGCCAATTTTTTTCATGCCTTGAGACGTCAGATTTATCGCAAATATCGTAAGCCCTTGATTGCCATGACACCAAAAGGTTTTCTGCGTTCTAAATTTGCTACCTCTACCCTTACTGACTTTGAAATAGGTACACACTTTCAAGAGGTCATACTCGATTCCTTAAAGCCATCCCCAACCTTTAAACGTGTGGTCATGTGTTCAGGAAAAGTTTATTATGACCTGCTGAAAAAAAGGGAGGAAGAGCAAATTAAGGACATTGCGATTATACGCCTTGAACAGTTATATCCCTTTCCCCATGAGATGCTGGTCAAGGCTCTCAAACCTTATAAAAAGGCCGATTTAGTATGGTGTCAAGAAGAGCCCATGAACATGGGAGCCTGGACCTTTTTAGATCGCCGCCTTGAAAGTGTTTTGAGTGAGGCTAATATCAAAGCCACGCGTCCTCTTTATGTGGGGAGACCAGAAGCCGCGTCTCCTGCCACGGGTCTTCTCAGTCGTCATCTCTTTGAACAAGATCTTCTTGTAAGTCAAGCCCTTAACCTTGTGAAGTGAGGAAAAAATGAATAAGAAAGCCTCCCCCCAACCCCAAAAAGAAATTAAGGTTCCTCCTATGGGGGAATCCATTACGGAAGCTACCATTTCTCGTTGGCTTAAAAAGCAAGGAGAAGCTGTCAAAATTGATGAACCTCTCGTGGAGGTTGAAACAGACAAGGTAACCCTAGAAATAGGATCACCAGCAACAGGAATCCTCACAGACATTCTTGTCAAACAAGGAGACACCGTTGAAATAGGAGCCATTGTTGGGAAAGTTACAGTGGAAGAGGCCAGTACTCCTCAAAAAGAAGTCTCTCACGTGAAACAATCTCCAGAAAAACCTACTCCTCAAGCTCTCGAAGAGGTACCTCTTTCTCCTGCGGTCAGAAAACATGTTGCAGAAGCAAAAATTGACCCTCGTCTCATCCAAGGGCAAGGGAAAGAGGGCCGCCTCACAAAGGGGGATGTGCTCTCCTTTTTAGATAAAGGAAAGGAGGAAGAAGCATCTCAACCCGCTGCTCCCCCTTCTCGACCTGCTCCTCCAGAAGATAAAAAGGACCGAATAGAAAGAGTTCGCATGAGCAGGCTGCGTCAACGGATTGCGGAACGCTTAAAGGAAGCTCAAAATACAGCAGCAATTCTGACGACTTTTAACGAAGTGGATATGACGAATGTCATAGCCCTCAGAAATCATCTTAAGGAATCTTTTGAAAAAAAACATGGGGTCAGGCTTGGCTTTATGTCTTTTTTTGTGAAAGCTTGCCTTGTGGGACTTAAAGAATTCCCTGCAGTGAACGCAGAAATTGAAGGGGATGAAATTATCTACAAAAATTATTATGACATTGGTATAGCTGTGGGAACGCCGCAGGGTCTTGTTGTTCCTGTTGTCAGAGATGCGGATCAAAAGAGTTTTGCCCAAATTGAAAAAGATATTGCAAATTTTGGTCAGAAGGCTCGCGATGGGAAGCTTTCCTTAGAAGATCTTCAGGGGGGAACATTTACGATTTCAAATGGGGGCATTTATGGATCTCTCATGTCAACACCGATTCTCAATCCCCCTCAATCAGGGATTCTAGGAATGCATAAAATTCAAGAGCGCCCCATTGCAGTAAATGGGAAAGTCGAAATTCGTCCCATGATGTATTTGGCTCTCTCTTATGACCACCGCATCATAGATGGGACAGAAGCTGTCACATTCCTTGTCCGCATTAAGGAATGCATCGAAGACCCAGAACGTATTTTATTGGATGTATAGCCATGGAAAAAAATAAAGTCGACCTTATTATTATTGGAGCCGGTGTGGGAGGATATGTTGCCGCCATCAGAGCCGCTCAATTAGGCATGTCAGTTCTTTGCATTGAGAAGCGAAAGACCCTTGGAGGCACATGTTTAAATGTGGGATGTATTCCCTCAAAGGCTCTTCTTTATTCCTCACAAAAATATGCAGAAGCGGAAAATGGTTTGGAAGCTCATGGTATCAAAGTGGGAAAGGTCGCCCTTGATCTCGATAAAATGATGGAGCGGAAAAATAAGGTCGTTGAACAGCTGACCGGTGGCGTTGACTATTTGTTCAAGAAAAACAAGATTACGCGGATTGTTGGAGAGGCGCGCCTTCTCTCAGGACAAGAAGTAGCCGTGGGAGAGGATATCTGGCAAGGACGCTACATCTTGATTGCAACTGGGTCAGAAAGCGCTCCCCTTCCAGGCATTACGATTGATGAGAAAAGAATTGTCTCGTCAACAGGTGCCCTAAACCTAACAAAAGTTCCTAAAAACATGATTGTTGTGGGTGGAGGTTACATTGGTCTTGAAATGGGGTCCGTCTGGAATCGTTTGGGGTCAAAGGTGACGGTTATTGAATTTATGGATCGAGTTGTTCCTCAGATGGATCATGAAGTGGGAACGGCGTTGCAGAAGTCTCTCATTAAACAAGGGTTGGAATTTAAGCTGTCTTGCAAGGTGCGAAAAATTACGGAGAAGAAGGATAAACTTGTTGTAGAAGTTGAGGATGTGTCAGGAGAAGATGACATCCTCGAAGCTGACGTTGTTCTTGTGGCCACAGGGCGCAAACCCTTCACCCAAGGCCTTGGACTTGAAAAAATAGGTGTGGCCCTCGATGAAAGAGGCTTCATTTCCGTCAATGAAAGGTATGAAACATCGATCTCTGGTGTCTATGCCGTTGGAGATGTTATCCCAGGGCCAATGTTGGCCCATAAGGCTGAGGAAGAAGGAATTGCGGCCGCTGAATGTATGGCGGGTCAAGCTGGCCATGTAAACTATGACGTTATTCCAGCCGTCATTTATACGCACCCTGAAGTTGCGTCCGTTGGAAAAACGGAAGAAGAGCTTAAAGCCGCGGAGCACGCCTATAAGGTGGGAAAATTCCCATTCCTAGCCAATAGCCGAGCCAAAACCATGGGGGATACGGAAGGCTTTGTGAAAGTCCTCGCTGATCCGCTCACTGATGTTGTCTTAGGGGTTCATATTATTGGGCCAGAAGCAGGAACCTTGATTGCAGAGGCAGCTCTTGCGATGGAGTTCTCAGCATCCTCCGAAGACATAGCACGCACGTGTCACGCTCATCCCACCTTGAACGAAGCCGTAAAAGAGGCAGCGATGGCTGTGGAGGGACGTGCTATACATATATAACCAACCAACGTTAGTCTATCTGAAGTCCCCCTCACCCGCCACTTCGTGGCGACCTCTCCCACAAAGGGGAGAGGTAACGCAGCGAGCACTCAATCACCTCTCCCCTTTGTGGGAGAGGTCGCCGCAAAGCGGCGGGTGAGGGGTTTAAGTGTGTTGCAATTTAGTTTAGGTTATGAAATACTTCAGCTATGATAGCACTCCATCAAACTCTTTTCTTAAATATTGTTTCTCATAATGACGTCATCGTGGCCATCTCGGCCATATAGACATCTCTCCAACACGACATGCTTTAGTTTAACCTTCATATGAGAGAGACGATGATGCACCAATACAAACATATTTTCATTTATGGATTTGCCATATTTTCCATGTTCTTTGGATCTGGAAACCTGGTGTTTCCCCTAGAAATAGGGAGAAATACGGGGGATCAGTGGCTATTAGGCTTTTTGGGCCTTTTACTGACAGGGATCCTACTTCCTTTCCTGGGTTTATTCGTCATTAAGCTCCACCGCGGGAGTTACAATGCCTTCTTCGCAGAAGCAGGCGGGCTCGCGCGCCTTGTTCTCCCCCTCTTTACATTATCTCTCCTAGGATCTTTCGGAGTGGTTCCTCGGTGTATAACCGTTGCACATGGCGGGATTGGGTATCTCTATCCTCAAATATCCCTTGTTGCTTTTAGTCTTGTCTTTTGTAGTGCGACTTTTTTGTTCGGATTAAAAGAACATCTTATGATTTCTATCCTCGGCAAATGGATGACCCCCCTCCTCCTCATTTCACTCTTTATCCTCATTTCTATGGGCATTTTATTGGTACCAGATGTAGGATTGAGTGAGGTGAAAGGGCCTTTTGCGTTCACAAATGGGTTCTTACATGGATACCGTACGATGGATTTGTTTGCGGCGTTTTTTTTCTCATCCCTTATTTTTAAGCAAATTCAGGCAGCTATGCCAGAAGATTTGAGCCATGGAAAAATGATCAGAGCCGCCTTAAAGCCAAGCTTGGTGGGGTCCAGCCTCCTCGCCTTCATTTATCTAGGATTCGTGTTCTTAGGAGCTCATTATCAGCCCTTCACGGAAGGTGTATCTCCAGAGCTTATTCTTCCAACAATTGCCGCCCATCTTATGGGAGAAAAAGCAACTCTACTGATTGGGATTATCATTGTTTTTTCATGTCTAACGACAGCTGTTGCTCTTAACAATATTTACGCTCAATACGTGAGCTCACTTTTTAAAGCTCAAGATCGGTATTTTCCCCTTATTTTGTTTTTAACAGTCGCCACATCCTTCTTGGTTTCGCTCTTGGATTTTCGAGGAATCGAAAAATTTTTAGCCCCCGCTTTAGAAGTCTCCTATCCCAGCCTTATCTTACTGACAATATTAAGTATTTCTGTTAAAGGTCACAAAATTTTTAAGATGTTTGTTTTTTATGGAGTCCTCGCTTTGATGGTTTATTATAAGTATTTGTGAGTGTTCCTAAGATGGGTAGTGGATGGGATACACATTTATAACTAGACACAGTCTGCAAGTTTTTTAAAAAGATGTTGTGATAAAACTATCTTTAGATCCTCGGCTAAGAAAAGGTAACCCCCGCTTATGTCATTATATAGAACTTTTCCTTCAAAGATAGGCGGGGGAACCTTTTCTTGCCAAGGATGACACCGGAGAGGAATCACACGTCGTGTCATCCTTGGCAAGAAATGCTTTGTTTTTCAAAGGAAAATATTTAGCATTTCTTGGCCGAGGATCCAAACAATCAAAAAGCTTGCGCGCTTTGTAACTTGCACAAAACATAGAAAACACGATTATGTGCAACTTATAGTGGATAATTTTGTTCAAGGTTGCATATTACATCCATCAAATCCGCACCCTGCCTACGGTTTTGATTGGTGTAAAGACCATAGACGTTTCTAAATAAAAACCAAATTCAACAAGGAAATCCCCACCAAACAGAGGGATACAAAGACGGCCGCGGAAGCAGCGTCCTTTGAAAATTGGATGAGGGAATCATTTGTTTTTTTGAGGGCATCATTTGCTTTTTCGATGGCGGTGTTGAGAAGCTCAGAGATGAGCATGATACTTAAAGAAAATACGACAAATAGCTTATCTCCCTTTGCAGCCTCAATCCAAAATGTAAAAGGGAGAATAAGAATGCACCCCAAAATTTCCAGGCGAAAAGCTATTTCTGATTTCCAGGTAAGTCTTACGCCATTGACGGAACTCATAAAAGCTCTGAGAAGATGGGTGATGATCATTTTTGTTTTTCAACTTCTTGAATATTCATCCGGACGCGATACCGCAGACTCACTTCTTCCTGAGGAGGAAGATTCAGCGTCCATTTAATCCGGTGTTCATCTTCCTCGTGGGGATGGGTTTCTCTTAAAATGATCCATTCGCCAGGAACATTTTGAAAAACGGTGACTTGCTTTGGAGTAGGACTCGTGTTTTTTAAATCCAACCGATATCCCGATTCCACAACTTGACTCCCTAGCTTTCGGTAGTCAGTTTGACGCATTTCAGCTGTAATTTCTTTTGTACTTCCAACTCGCAAACTTAACAATTGCCCGATGGGAATAAGAGAGGTTTTATTTTCACCGATATAAAGAAGGGAGCTATCTACATTCCGTCTGAAAACCTGAATAATCCCTTGAGGAAGGAGAACGCCAAGGCCCATAGCGGCCGTATTTTGTACAGATAGCCAGGTTTCAACTGTTGGCTTCATGACAACGCCTTCTTCATCTAAAATAATGTTATTTTTGGGGTAGATGTGAAAGTTTGTTGTCGGTGTTAAATTTTGAGCAGAAAACCAAGAAATATTTTTTACAGCTTTATCTGGAAGGCTGATGGGCCTTTCAATATCATAGAAAAGCTCTTGATTTTCGGCGACGCGGAAGTGCCCTTTTTTAATATCTATTCGACTTTGGTTATGAATATCAATCCAGCTATTGAGATCAAGATGGCCCCCTTCTGCGTCAACGATGATGGTATAACCTGCGTCCCATGAAAAGCCTTTTGCCAGGTAACCCATTTCGAAGAGATACTCTCCTTCTTTTGAGTTCATAAGCTTCAGAGTTATCATAGGCTCGGAAACAAGGGTGTAGGGGAGATGGGGGAAAGCAATTCTCGTTTTTTTGACATCATAAATTGTCCCCGTGGATTCAACCAGAACATTGTCTCCATCGATAGCGAGAAGTTTAGCAAGCGTTGGAGTCGGAGACGATTGAAGAGGCAAAACACTCACCATTTCTCCAATTGAATGTTGCAACAGCTTCTCTCGTGTAATGTCAGGGGCTTGAAAAGTATATTCTAAAACGTTCAACGTTGGAGAAGGTGGCACGGTTTGGAAAAGAAAACTATCAAACAGAATTGAAGATGGAACATCCTTAATCAAAAGCTTATTGGATCCTTCTTTTAAAAACACCTTCCTTTTCTCTTTGATAAGGGCCATCCCCTTAGGGTATAGGGTTACGCTTATTGCAAGTTGAGAGGATTGAGAAACCTCCTGAATCACTGCCATTGAAGGGTGAGAAAATAGGAGGGCAATGAGAAAGGCCGGGAGAGTCCATCCCCCCCTATGTGTCATCCTTGGGCTAGAAAAACCTTGTTTTTCGTATGAAAAACAATGGATTTTCTTGACCCGAGGATCTTGGTGCCAAAGAGATCCTCGGCCAAGAAATGCTAATGCTCTTGCCTTAGCAAGAGCAAAGCATTTCTTGCCAAGGATGACACGGGCGTGTGAATAGTTAAGACTTTTCATAATCATCCAACCTTTTTTATTTTGAGAGCTTGCTGTTCGCGGGGGGTATGGTCAAGGGAGTCGAGGAGAACAATTTCTGATGCTTCGGACACTGATCCCAAGTCTTTAAATTTCCGAGCACTGACAAGAACTCGATGTTCAAAACTCCCCATAGCTTGATTGTAAGAATGCACAGCGCCCCCTAAATTTTTCCCGAGGCGGGAAAAGTGATCCGCCATGTCGGAGAGACGCTTGTGAAGCTCACGCCCAAGTTCACTAATTTCCTTGGCATTTTGAGCCAAATGCTCATGACGCCAACCGTAGGCAACGGCCCTCAAAAGAGCAATCAGTGTTGTTGGGGTGGCCAAAATGATTCGATCTTCAACGCCAGCTTCAATCAAGCTTGGATCTTGTTCTAAGGCGGCGCTAAAAAAGGTTTCTCCTGGTAAAAATAAGACGACAAATTCAGGAGCGGGTTGGAATTGTTCATAATAGGATCGTTTCGCAAGCGCTTTAATATGCGCCCTCACTTGTCGGGCATGATCTTTGAGTTTTTCTTGGCGCGTTTCCTCATCTTTTGCTTCCAGGGCTTCAAGGTAGGCGGCAAGTGGCGCCTTGGCATCGACAATGATTTTCTTCTCTCCTGGAAGATTAATAATAAGATCGGGCCGCAATCTCCCCTCATTTTCCGATGAGGAAACCTGTTCTTCAAAATCACAATAATTAACCATCCCGGCCATTTCCACAACACGCCTAAGCTGCATTTCTCCCCACCGCCCCCGAACGGAAGGAGCCTTCAAGGCGTTGACAAGATTTGATGTTTCTGTTTTGAGCTGCTTTTGGCTTGAAAGAAGTTCACTCACCTGGTGTTTGAGAACGGCGTAAGCACTCATCCGTGATTTCTCGAGCTCGATAATTTTCTGATCCACCGTTTGAAGGGATTCGGTCACAGGTTTAACAAGATCTGAGATCGCCTGTTGTCGATTGGAAAGGTCGTTTTGGGCGACCTCTTGGAACTTTTCAAGGGTTGCATTGGCAAGCTCTAAGAACGATTTATTAGTCAAAGCGAGGGTATCTTGAGAGATTACTTTGAACTTATCTTCCCATTGTTTTTGAATGTTTTCTAAAAGGGAAAGTTTTTCGTTGCTTTCCTTTTCCGTTCGCTGGAGGGCGACTCTGAGTTCAGCATTCCGTTCCCCCTGTAGTCGTAAGTCTTCATCTCGCTTCAAAAGCTGTGCACTCACTTCATCAAGATGCCTTGCGCGTTCTTGATAAAGGGCCACGTCTTGGCGGATGTGAGAGATTTTCTTTTGGAGGTAAACATACACACAAAGACCTATAAGAGTCCCTCCCCCCAGAAATCCCAAAATCACCTCAAGTTCAATCATGAGCACGCCTTTAGTTTATGAACCTTATACAAAAAAGTTCACCTGATATGATAATAAACTCTGGCATCTTCATCCAACATGTTTTATGACAGTGATTATCCCTTTTATGGATACACGCTTTTTTGTGTTTTGACCACACTTTGCGGAGGATCACGTGGAAAATATGGCTCTCGTCCTACAAGCTTGTGCAGGTCTGATTTTATTCTTTGCACTGGCTTGGCTCTTCAGCGAAAATCGAAAGCAAGTTAATTTTAAGGCGGCTCTGATGGGCCTGGGAATTCAAATCGCACTCGCTATTATTGTCACTAAATTTAGCATTGTACGCTCGGTCTTTTTAGGGATTGGTGATGGGGTGATGGCCTTAAAAGATGCGACCGTTGCTGGGACAAGTTTTGTCTTCGGATATTTGGGAGGGGGAGATGCCCCCTACCATGCTAAAGAAGGAGCAAATTCTTTTATCTTTGCCTTTCAAGCTTTACCCATGGTCATCGTCATTAGTGCCATTGCAATGCTTCTTTTCCATTGGAAGGTACTCCCTATCATTGTGAAAGCCTTTTCAGGTGCTTTTCAAAAAACCCTAGGAATTGGGGGTGCATTAGGCGTTTGTGCAGCCGCCAAAATCTTTTTGGGCCAAACGGAAGCCCCTCTTCTCGTAAGGCCTTATTTAGGAAAATTCACCCGCAGTGAGCTTTTTACGGTAATGACAGCAGGAATGGCAACGACCTCCATTTCCATTATGGTGGTTTATGCGATGATTTTGGAAGGAGCCGTTCCTAATCCTATTGCTCAAATCTTGACCGCTTCTATTATCAGCGTACCCGCAGCAATCACGATTTCTCGTATTCTGATCCCCCAGGTTGGAGAAGACACCTCTGGGCATCTTGTCGTTCCCTATCAATTTTCCGGATCTATGGAAGCTGTTACCCAAGGCACATCGGATGGGATGCGGCTCTACATTAACATCCTCGCCATGTTGATCGTCTTTTTAGCGATTGTGGCTTTGGCAAACACTCTGTTAGCCCTTCTCCCCAACATTGGGGGAGAGCCCATGAGCTTACAACTTCTTTTAGGATATCTTTTAGCCCCCTTGGCTTGGTTTCTCGGAATTCCTTGGCATGAAGCTGTTCCTGCTGGTGCTCTTTTAGGCAAAAAAACCATTCTGAATGAGATCGTTGCCTTTGTGGGTCTAGCTGCCCTTCCTAAGGGCTTATTGAGTGTCAAGAGCAGTATCATTATGACCTATGCCCTTGCAGGGTTCGCAAACTTAAGCAGTATCGGCATTCAAATTGGGGGCATTGGCACCATGGTGCCTGAGCGCAAGCAAGAGATCATCTCTTTAGGTCTTAAGGCCTTGATCGCCGGAACCATTGCAAGCTGTATGAGTGGGGCCATCATCGGCATTTTGTATAGCTTTGGGTGAAGTTTGTTGGACTTCACCCGCCGAAGCATTATCCGCCTTCGCCAAGGCTTCGGCGGATACCCACTCCACTCTAAACCTCCAGCTTACGCTGGGAGCTTTGCGGAGGCGGGTAAGGTTTATATCATTGCAGGTCCCACAGCGAGTGGGAAATCAACTCTCGCAAAAAAATTAGCCCAAGAAAAAAACGGTGTCATACTGAATGGAGACAGCCTGCAAGTTTATCGAGGTCTCGAGATTCTCACCGCCCAGCCCTCTCTTGAAGATCAAAAAGAAGTCCCCCACCGTCTCTATGGATTTTTAGATCCTCAAGCGACGTGGTCCGCTGGAAAATGGATTTCCCTTGTCCTTCCAGAGATTGAAGGGATTTTGAAAGAAGGACGTGCGCCCATCGTTGTAGGGGGAACGGGGTTATATCTTAAAACCCTGTCGATGGGAATATCCCCCCTTCCTCCCGTGGATCCTGATGTTCGGAAAAGTCTCCAAGCCCAGACACGTTCTCAAGACTCTTTTTACGATGAACTCCAAACCATAGACCCCGAACTCGCCGCACGGATTGATCCCCATGATAGGCAGCGAACCTTGAGGGGACTCGAAGTCTTCCACGGAACGGGAAAACCTTTAAGCTTTTGGCAATCCCAAAAACCGGCACCATCACCTTATGAATTCGAGAAAATTCTTCTCATGCTTTCCAAAGAAGATCTTGAGCTCCGAATCATCGCTCGCCTAGAGAACATGCTTGAAAGAGGCGTACTCCAGGAAGCCTCACGCTTTCTGGCACGGTCTCCCTCTGTGACCGCCATGAAAGCAATTGGATTGCGAGAGTTTGGGTCATATTTAAACGGGGAGTGTTCTTTGGATGAAGCCAAGGAGTTGATTCTCGTTCATACCCGTCAGTATGCGAAGAGACAGAGGACGTGGTTTCGGCATCAGTGAGGGAACAAGAGAGATTTCGTCATGTACGGACCTAACGACCTCTGGGAAAAAATTATTTATTATTGACAATTAAACTCCACAAACTATGTTTCTATCATATATTTAATTCTAATAAAAAATAATGGTGATCATGATGATGAAAAATTTCCTTAAATCAGGCGTAAGTGCGTTTGTTCTTCTGTGTGCTCTTTCAACCTTTACACCTTCGAAAGCAATGGAGGAGGAAAAAGAAAAACTACCCCCCACCCTTCGTCCTCTCCGGACTTTTAACGTATTACACGAGGAAACCGATCCTTCTAAACCTTTCACAACAATCCCTGATGAGCTTACAGCCTTGATTCTAAGTTTCGTCCCCACCCTGGACCTATTGCGCTCTCGAGAAGTCTCCACCCTTTGGCTAGATTTGAGTATATCGGAAATAAAACACCGCTTTGAGGTAAACACACGGCGCTTGGAACTGTGGAAAGAAGGAGACGAAAGTGAACAACTCATAGGATTTTTTATGACAAATCCCCCTTATATTACAAACCCTTCTACCCTTTTGTGGGTACACAGCGTACTCAGCTCCAAAGCTCTTCTTTACCCCACCCAAGACCCTTCAAATCCGTCTACTGGGATCCAAACCGTCATTACTGCAAAAGAATCCGTTCCAGATATCATATGGGAATATGCCTCTGCTATCAAAGCATTATCCCTACCTCTTCAAGAAGATCTAAGTAGGATATTTCTTAACATAAATGTCTTAGATATGCCTTCAAGTACACTCGCTGCTTTTGTGATTAGCCAAGTTCCTGAAATGGCAATTGTCTTTCAAAAAATTGTAGCAACCCTTTCCTTCGATCCCTCCAACTTTGCAGCTGATGCAAAAAATCCAGACAATCATCTACACCTTCAACAATATCTCATGGGCTTAAGGCTGTTAGCCCTCACTGGGAATAGAGCGGAAAAGAGGAAGCTCCATGGATTCTTACGTCCCATGTGGGCATTTTTAAACCCTTATGGGCCAGCCCCTCTTCATGACTTGCAGAGTGTTGCTCATCTTATGGGTCAACCTCTTTGGGGAGCTTATACTCAACCTAACAGGGCGTTAAATATGTATTGGGATGTATATACTTCGCAGCCTGATGATATAAATGACTTAAATCCAAACTTTTTAAGATCATTTATGGATTATACTTCTATTGTAAATCCAAGCGTTTCTAATAATTATAGAGGTGATTATTATATTTTATTATTTAGATTATACGCAAACCGTAACGAAAAAGAAAATATTGCCAAAACATTACGTTCAATGGATATAGCTGACTTCAAAAGGTTACTAAGTCCCGATTCCCCTGGCATGCCAAGCATAGTTGAAAATTTTATTATGGAAGAAGACTACCCTCTTGCGATGTCCATTCTTGAAGAAGCTCACAACCAACTTAGAGAAGATCCCCTTCATTTTAGAATCGGATTAAACATCGCAGAGTGCATCCTTGCAAGCCAAAATGAAGCACGTTTTGCTGAAGCAGAAAATTTTGTTCGGAAAGCATTCGAACACAAACCTGTGGATTTTGAAGAAAGAGAAAATTATGAAGCTTCAGAAAGGTTGAAAGCTCTCGAACTTTTATTTAAAATTTATTCAATAAAAACCAATCAAAATGATATTTTTAGAAAATTAGAATCTTTGAACATTTCTGATTTAAAATGGTTGGTCAGCAGACCTGATAATAATCCCAATTATCCAAGTCCTGTTGAGAAATATTTTCATGACCATGATTCCCTTGCAATATCCATTCTGGAGGAAGCTAAAAAAAGACTAGGACAAGATTTTTGCAGTCTTAACTTATTTATTCAACTTTATTATTTATTATATACACACGACGAAATGGGAAAAAAAGAGAGAATCTCAAGCTTTGTACAATCATTAGATACTTCGGACTTGAAAAGGCTCGTCAGTCCACCTGATTTTGCTCCAGAACTTCTAAGTCCGGTAGAAGTCTATATTACGAGGGAACAACATTCTCTCGTGATGCCCGTGCTTGAGGAGGCTAAAAGAAGATTTGAGAACGACACCATCCTTCAAAAAATAGGATTGAATCTAGCGGAATGTATCCTTGCAACCCATGATGAAAACCGGTTTTCTGAAGCTGAAGAATATCTTAATAAGGCACTTGGTCACCCTCAAGAAATGGGATGGTCTGATTCTGATTGCTCTAAAGCTCTAGAAATTCGAGTTGCTCTTCGTATCTTCCAGGGCAGGATCCAAGAGGCAGCCGATGATCTAAAATCCTGGGAGGAAACTACTGATGAGTTAGAGCTTTTAGAGTCTCACCAAAGAAGTCTTAGCGCAATACAAATCAAACTTCATGATTTACCAAATGACTTTATATCATTATTTGGAGAAAAGCGCTTTCCTATGTTTTTTAATCCAGACCCAGAATGGAAAAAGAGATTAGAAGAGGGTGATACGGACTACGACGAGTTCGACATCCTTGCGCAGACTGAAAAATATAAATGGTTTTTTGATGCCGCTATCAAAAGAGGTCTTTTAGAACAAGCTGTATTTGATGAAGTTGTTGAGTTTTGCGAGTCACTCGAAAACCCTTCTTCCGATGAAATATCTGGCAATGAAAGTGACAGCGAAAGCGAAAAACCTGAAAAAGAGAAAGAAAAGTAAGCAGATTAAGAAAGAACCTGAAAAACCAAGATTCCGGGTATTAAGCCCCTCTGACCCTCGCCCCTACAGGGGCTTGGGAAGAGGGACTAAATCCCAGAATGACGACCTTTGAAATTATTTATTATTGACAATTAAACTCCACAATCTATGTTTCCACCATATATTAATTCTAATAAAACATAATGGTGATCATGATGATGAAGAATTTCCTTAAATCAACGGTGAGTACGTTTGTCCTTCTGAGTGCTCTTTCAACGTTTACGCCTTCGCTGGGAATGGAAGAGGGAGGCGGCGAAGAAGAAAAACTCCCTCATGTCCACCCTCAAATTCCAAAGGACATCGTTAACATTCTTACTCCATTAGAGGAAAGACATCTCCAGTCACCAAGAATTTTTACATTTACACAAGAAAATTATGATTCGAACAAACCTATTTCAGCATTGCCTATTGAACTTATACAAATGATTTTAAGTTTCGTAGATGTTTCAGGCCTATTAAATGCTCAAAATGTATGCAAACAATGGCGCAGTCTCATCATTCTAGAGGGCGAACAACAACTAGAATTGTTAAAACAATGGCAGCCGATGAGCGATAATGGAAGGTTCACATGCGCCCTTACTGCCAACCCCCATACACTTATTTCAGCACACCATATGCTGGCTCGCCTTAAGCTTCTTTACCCCACCATGGCAGAGCCTTATCCTGTCGGTAACATTCCCATCCCAACCGTGGGAGATGTAGAAGAGGATCTCCTCAAATTATTTCAACAGGATCCAAAATTATCTCCTCTTTTAAACCCTACTACTTCAGCTGATAAGTTCGCATTCGGAGTCTGTAGCAAAAATTTCATACCTGGAATCGTCCGAAAGCACGCCTTCGTCTTAAACGATTCACCTCTTCTTCACCCTTTTGTAAGCAGGTTTTTCCTCAACTCGATTAATGTGCTAGATATTCATGCAACCTCTCTTGCTGCTTATTTCATAAAACACGTTCCAGGACTTCAAGATATTTTTCAGAAAATTGTAAAAGCCATTCCCTTCGAGCCATCTAAATTTACAGAGGATGCTAATAATCCCGAAAATTATTCACAACTTGACCAATACCTCAAAGCTTTAAGGCTTTTAGCTCTTAGTGGGGATGCAAAAGCCAAGGATCGGCTCAATGAATTTTCAGAACCCGTGCGAGAATTTTTAGACTCAAAAGCCCTGTTTGGACAACAGGACCTTCAATTTACGGGTCGACCTTTATTGGGAGCTTATACGCAAGACGACGTTTCATTAACCGCCCAATGGAATTCGATAAACAGTTCTCATCATACGGGGATTAAATTAGACCCGAATCATTTAAGAGCCTTTTGGGAATATATTTCTATTGTAGATCCTCGAGTTTCAAGTCGTTTTATAAAAGAATATGTCACGTTTTTAGAAAGTCATGATAGAAGTGAAGATAAAGAGTATATTATAAACATCGTACGTTCGCTTAGTCCATCAACCTTAAAAGAACTCCTAAATTCGGATAACCATAATATCCCTTATTTTGCCTCTGTCGAGAGCGATATAAATTTTAGTCGCTATTGGCTTGCAACGCAAATTCTAGACGAAGCTGAAAAACGATTTGAGGGTGATCCTTTTCTTGCCAGAGTTAGGTTTTATAGGGCCATGTGTAACTTTGTTGCCCAAGACGAAAAACGATTTCTTGAGGCTGAGGACTATCTTCAGAAAGTTCTTGAGTACAGACCTGAAGCTTCCGAAGAAACATCACCTTCTGCAAAATGGGAGAGGTCTAAAGCGTTAAGAACTTTATTTCAATTTTACATCGGAACAAATAACGAAGAAGGTATTCGTAAAGTATTACCTTCATTGAATGAAGCAGATTTAAGGGAACTCGTAACACCGCCTGAGCACGGAGGTCTAAGCTTAGTTGAGGGTTATATTCATGGTTATAATTCTGCTTCTACGATATTAATTCTAGAGGAAGCTGACAAACAATTTGCTGATGATCCCCTTCGTCTTAAAATTAGGTTACTTATGGCGCAAAATATCGTTGAAGCCAAAGTTAAAGATCGATTTTCAGAAGCTGAGAAGTATCTTCAAGAAGTGATTGAGCACAACCCCGAAGGTTTTGATGAAAACGCAGGTTCTAAAATCTCTGACAGGTTTAAGGCTCTACCAACCTTATTTAGATTACACATCGAAAGCGACAACGAAGAGGATTTTCGTAAGTTATTATTTTCATTAAGTAAAGCAGATTTAAAGGAACTCGTAACACCGCCTGAGTACGGAGGTGAATGCCTAGTCGAGCGCTTCATATCTGATCGTCATTTCGCTCTCCCGCTATTAATTTTAGAGGAAGCGCGCAAACAATTGGACGATTTAGTTGAGGACGATCCTCTGCGTCTTAGAATCGAATTGAACATAGCAGGCTGTATTCTTGGAACTCAAGATAAAGAACGATTTTTAGAAGCTGAAGGATATATCAAGAAGGTGATGGATCGCTTCAAAAGTGAATTGCCTTCTGATCCTAAGGAAAGCTTTATCGTCGATAAATCTGCAAATTCCGAAGAGACAGAAACTTTAGGACGAGGCCCAGGAAATGAGAACAATCGAAATATTGCTCTGCAATTGAGTGCAGCCCTTCATATTTATCGAGACCAATTTAGGGAGGCATATGAAAGCCTAAGAGCCTCAATTGCTAGCGAGGATGAGTTCTTTATGCTGCAGTCTGCCGTCTTAAGTGCGCTTCAAAGGCAGATAAAAAATCCGGCTTTGCCCCCTGAGCTCATAAAATTTGTTGGGGAGCAAGTATTCCCTGATTTTTTTGGGTCTCCCGAGGAGCTAAAAAAAGACTTAAAAGAAGATCCCGATTTTGGAGAAGAAATTCTTGAGGAAATCAAGGTTAACAAATGGCTTTTTGACGAAGCCCTCAAAAGAGGTCTTTTAGAAAAAACTGTATTTGATGAAGTTGTTGAGTTTTGCGAGTCACTCGAAAACCCTTCTTCCGATGAAATACCTGGCAATGAAAGTGACAGCGAAGGCGAAGGAAAGCCAGAGAAAGACAAGTAAAAGGGTGTTGATTAAGAAGTCCGCACTCCTCCTCATTGCAAGGACCCTCGTGAAAACGGGGGGACGAAGCAATCTTTGGAATATGAATGAGATTGCTTCGGGCTAACGCCCTCGCAATGACGATCACCCACAACCGTCATTGCGAGCCCTCTAACAGGGCGAAGCAATCTCTTTCCAACACACAAATTGTTTCACGTGAAACATTTTTGGACAATATTTCGAATCAATTGCAACAATTCTATATCCACTGCACCAACCTGGTCTATTTAAAGCTAACTTTATTTTAACCAGGTTTATATAAAGATCAACTCATATTCTCCCGCCTTTTAACACCTCTTTAAAAAGCTTTTCCGAAAGGTTTTCCACCGAAGGAATCTTAACTCTTTTCCGACGAATTTTTTCCAGCGGTGAAAGAACCTCAGCTGTCCCTGTAATCACGGGCTCTTCCTGTTGATTTGTGCATAAAGAGTGACGTGATAGTTCATGGGATCTTTTTCTTTGACCGTCACCCTTGCCGTTATGGTATCCCCAATCCCAACTGGTTTCAGAAATTTCAAAGACTGGCTCAGATAGATGGTTCCAGGGCCGGGAAGATGGGTCCCGAGGACAGTTGAAATAAGGGACGCTCCCCACATCCCATGGGCAATAATCTTATGAAATGTATCACTCCTTGCATACTCATCGTCGAGATGGGCAGGGTTCACATCCCCTGACATGATAGCAAAAAGCAAAATATCCCGCATGGTAAGGGTATGCTGAACAGAAGCAGAATCTCCGATTTCGATTTCATTAAAGGGTTTGTTTTCAATAAATTCTTCCATAATTTTCACTTCCCCAAAACATAAATCCCCGGTGCATCTCTTAAAATGGGATATCCATTTTCAGGTTGACCCATGGGGGGAGGGATCGCCTGCCCCGTTGAATGACCGACGAGCCAATTCTCCCAAGCGGGCCACCATGACCCTTTTTGGTGGGGGGTGTTCTGAAACCACTCCTCAGGGAAAATATGTTTATCAGACCTTTTATGTGTAGAAATCTGATAACTTCGATGGGGATGTCCAGGCTCGCTCACAATACCCGCATTGTGCCCCCCACTTGTCAGGAGGAATGTTATTTCTGTGTCTGCAAATAAATGAATTTTGTAAACGGATTTCCAAGGAGAAATATGATATTGTCGGGTTAGGAAAGGAAGAATGGCTGAATGGTGTTGCTTAACCCCCCGGACGGAACTCGTTGCTTCTTGCCACCATTCTTCTGTTAATAAAAATGCTTGTTGATAGATATTATACGGCCATGTTTGCCAATCCTTGTTCTCAAATCTTCTGTCCTGAGGAGGAGGATTGATGCAGGGCTCTGTTTTTACTCCCCCTGCAGCCCAAAAAGAATAATCTATAAAACTGCCACTTTTTCTCCAGGCACTTTCCATAAGTGCAAATTGCTTACCAGGTGAGATAGAAATGTGCATAAACCAATCAAAATAGGCTCCTGCTATCGAAGCAGGGGACAAGGCACAGAATTTACCAAGTCTCGCATGGAACTCTCGATCATAAGCTATTGTAAATGGGTGATCAGAGAAGACTGAAGTATCATTAGGAAATGTCTTGTTTTCAGAAGCAAGTAAAGCGGGGTCAGCTTCTTCAGAAGAATCCTTTTTGAAGGATTGTTTCTCGTCTTTTCTTTTGAAAGACATGAACTTATATCTCCATCACTTGTTTTTATACAATAATTTGACAAAATCATTCTCTCCAAATTTTATTAATATTTTAATAACGGAAAGAAGAGGAGTTCCCCTTGTTCTCTATCTCTGAAAGAGGTATACTGTTGAATAACCAAGAAAGAATGGGGGCAGCATGACAAAGTCAGAGTTAGTTCATAAATTAAACCAACAATTTCCAGATATGTCCTTAAGCCAAGTTGAAAAGGCCGTTGATGTGATTTTTGGAGAAATAAGCACAGCGTTATCAAAAGGCTCTCGCGTCGAATTGAGAGGGTTTGGTGCTTTTTCAATTCGTTATCGAGAGAGACGTGTTGGGAGAAATCCTCGTACAGGGGAAAAGGTCGAAGTCGAAGGTAAATATGTTCCCTTCTTTAAAGCGGGTAAAGGTCTTCGTGAACGCCTTAATAGTAAGGGCAGTAGGTGAATGTTGAAATCGTTGCACTCTTTTTTTCTTTTGATTGCAACCTTTACGACTATCCTAAATCCAAAATGTATTTCGGCCAGTACGGCCGATATGGTTGCCGAAAACAAATGGATACAAGAAAACCAAAATGTCATTAGCGATAAGGTAGGTAAATTTTTAGAAACTTATTCTTTAAATCCTATTTTAGAACCGGGAGAAATTTCATTTCAATCCTTAGGTGTTGAAAATTTCGGAATCAAAGACGGTGATCTTGTCCAATCAACACTTATTGGTGATTTGGTCCAAGGAAAGAAATCATATAAAAGTGCTTTTGCAATTTTGAGGAATGTTAAAACAAAAGATGTTGATGTTAACCTCATGTATGTCAGCAATACCACGGTTTCTACCCAGTTATTTTTTGATATGCTTCCTTTAATGCTGGAACAGTTAAAAGCTATAGGGTTTATAAAAGCAAATTCAATTTCAGAAATTAGACTTATTTACATAGATAATTTAGAAGTCCAGCCCGGTGGGGTAAAGTTGCAAAAATGGACATTCTATAACCAAGATGGTAGTAAAGATTTCAAGGTTAAATTGACGCCGGATAAAAAAGGTGAAACAGATTTTGTGATCACTGATTCTCCCTCAACGTAATTTGGAATCTTATTAGGTTCTGTCAACATTTGGTATCATCCTTGGCTAAAATAAAGGAATCCCCTATGTCCCATAAGCCCCCCCAGATCTATCTTGTTGATGGATCAGGGTATATCTTCAGAGCTTTTCACGCACTTCCTCCCCTTACACGTCCCGATGGAACACAAATCGGGGCTGTGCTGGGCTTTACCAACATGTTGATTAAGCTTTTAAGAGAAAAAAACCCTGACTATTTGGTCGTGATTTTTGACGCGGCCCGGGAAAACTTTCGCAATCAAATCTACCCTGCCTATAAAGCCAATCGTCAAGAAACCCCCCCTGAACTTATCCCGCAATTTTCTTTAATTCGCGACGCCTGCGATGCTTTTGATGTCCCTCACATCGAAAAGGAAGGATATGAGGCTGACGATCTGATTGCAACGTATGCCCACTCTCAACCGGGCGATGTGACTATCGTTTCTTCCGACAAGGATCTCATGCAATTGGTGGGGGGATCGGTAAAGATGCTCGACCCTATCAAAAATCGCATGATTGGCGTTGAAGAAGTTATCGAAAAATTTGGCGTTCCTCCTGAAAAAGTTGCGGACATTCAAGCTCTTGCAGGCGACCCAACAGATAACGTCCCAGGTGTTCCTGGAATTGGCATCAAAACCGCTTCTGAGTTGATTCAAACTTACGGTACCTTAGAAAATCTTTTAGAACACGCCTCTGAGATTAAGCAACCAAAGCGGCGTGAAGCCCTTATTGAGCATGCTGAAAATGCTCGGATTTCTAAAGAACTTGTCAAACTGAAAGATGATGTGCCTGGTGCAGAACCTCTTGAAATGTTTGCTGTAAAGCCCTTTCGTCCCGAAAAAGCATTTGCTTTTTTAAAAGAACAAAGTTTCAACGCTCTTATCCATCGCCTTGAAAAAGAAGGGCCTGCAGTCCCACAAGAAAAGGCAACCTATGAATTGATCCAGGATACTGAGGCTTTAAAAAAATGGACGGATCGTATCCATAGGTTAGGGTTCATGGCCTTCGATACGGAGACTACTTCTCTGGATGCCATGGAAGCTCAGCTCGTCGGGGTGTGCTTGGCGACAGACGTCTCACAGGCCTGTTATATTCCAGTGGGGCACCAAGGCGAGGCACGGGATCTCTTAAATCCAGGGACAACCCCCAAACAAATCCCTTTAAAGGAAGCGCTCGCCCTTCTCAAACCTCTTCTCGAAAATCCGGCGATTTTAAAAATCGCCCAAAACATGAAATACGACGCCCTGGTCCTTAAAAAATATGGAATTGATGTCGCCCCAGTCGATGACACCATGGTGATCTCTTACGTTCTTGAAGGCACTCAACACGGTCATGGGATGGATGAATTGGCCAAACTTCATCTGGATTATGATACCATTAAATATCAGGATGTTGTGGGTTCAGGCCGTAGTCAGGTCACTTTCGATAAGGTGCCTCTTGATAAAGCCCTCGCCTACGCCGCAGAGGACGCAGATATTACCTATCAACTTTATTCTCACCTGAAACCGCGTCTTCTAACGGCCCATCAATGCACGGTTTATGAAACCTTGGAGCGCCCCCTTATTCCTGTTCTGGTCGACATGGAATACCGGGGAATCAAAGTAGACCCCTTCGTTTTAAAAAGACTGAGTGGAGAATTTGCAAAGCGCCTTGAAGACATCGAAAAGAGCATTCAAGAGGAAGTCGATCAGCCCTTTAATGTGGCTTCACCCAAGCAACTGGGAGAAATTCTATTTGAAAAACTTAAACTCCCGGGAGGTAAAAAAGGAAAAACGGGAGCCTATGGAACAGCTGCTGACGTTCTCGAAAGTCTTTCAGAACAAGGGTTTAAAATTGCTGACAAACTCCTCGAGTGGCGCCAGTTGGCAAAGCTCAAAAGTACCTATACGGAAACCCTCATCAACCAAATCAATCCTAAAACCGGACGGGTGCATACATCTTATGCCATGACAGGCACTTCAACGGGACGCCTTTCATCCTCTGATCCCAACCTCCAAAATATTCCGACTCGATCGGAGGAAGGCAAAAAGATTCGCTCTGCTTTCCTCGCAAGCCCAGGGATGAAGCTACTATCTGTTGATTATTCTCAAATTGAACTGCGTCTTTTAGCCCATATGGCTGATTTGCCGGAACTGAAAAAAGCGTTTAAGGAAGGTAAGGATATCCATGCGGAAACGGCTTCCCTTGTTTTTGGAGTACCCTTATCCGAAATCACGCCCGAGCTTCGCTACCGTGCTAAAGCCATCAACTTTGGTATTATCTATGGCATTAGCCCTTTTGGCCTGGCTCGTCAGCTGGGAATTAGCCGTGAAAGTGCAGCCCAATATATTCAAACATACTTTTCAATTTACCCTGGCATCCAAGCGTATGTGGAACGGATGAAACAAGATGCCCGAGAGAAAGGATATGTCACTACCTTGTTGGGACGCCATTGTTTTATCCAAGACATCCATAGCAACGATCCGACTCGTCGGAACTTTGCGGAACGTCAAGCCATTAACGCTCCCCTCCAAGGGGGAAATGCTGACATTATAAAGAAGGCCATGGTTAAGCTTGATCGCCTTTTTAAGGAAAAGCACCTCGATGCCCACATGCTCCTTCAAGTTCACGATGAGCTGATCTTTGAAATTGCAGAAGGTGACCTTCCAAAGGCAAAACCTCTTATTGTGGCTACGATGCAAGGAATCGTTTCCTTATCAGTCCCTCTTGTTGTTGAGACAAATGTTGGTAATACTTGGGCAGAGGTTTAATGTGGTAAGGGTGCCGTAAGGATAACTGTATCAACGATGCGTCTGTTATCCACCCTATCTCTGAATCGATAATGACACTCGATTTTCCTTTGGTCCTTTTTACCCTCTATAAGTAGCATAACCCGTGCATTCTCTCCCAGGTGTTGAAGATTAAATTCATAACCCTGGAATCTTAGACTCTTTTCGTGATGTCTTATGGCAGAATTAATATCTTCAAGGGTGGGACAAAATTCTTCTGCAAAAATGCTTTTAGAAAGAGAAAGTAATAATAATAAACTGAGGAATGTTTGTCCAAATTTCATTATTTCTCCTCCTTTATCTGAGCCGAAGTCTGACGCACTCATTGGAAGAAAGCAAATTAGTATGACTTATAAATTTACGATCTTTACGACGTCTTGATTAAACTTTCTAAAGTCATTATAAAAAAGTCCATGACCTGCCTTTTCGTAGGGAATAAGTGTCGATCCTTTGATTCCCTTATGAAGCACCTCAGCAAATTGAAAAGGACAGACTTTATCTTCGATCCCATGTATCATAAAAGTTGGAATTTTAACCTTTCCCATATCTTCCCTTAAATCAGTATCTCTTAAGGATATTAAGCACTTTGCTGTCGTATGAGGTGACGCGTCCATTCCCAAATTTTGAAACCAATCTGCAAATTTTGGACTGACAGATTTTTCCGTATAAAAGAAAATTTTCCCAAAATTTTTAAGAAGCTGAGCTCTATCCGAATAGCAAAGATCGAGAAATTGATCGACTGTTTCTTTTGTAAAACCATAGGGATAGTCCTCCCGTTGCGTAAAACAAGGAGCCGCTGCACCTACCAAAATAGCTTTAGAAACCCGTTCATTTGCATGACGAGTGAGATAACGAAGAATGATGGCACCTCCCATTGAGTGACCAACAAGAGTTACATCATAAAGATTCAAATTTCGTAAAATCATAAGCAGGTCATCCGCATACATATTATAATCATATTCACCACAGGGCTTATCAGAATCTCCATAGCCTCGGAGATCTAAACCAATACAACGCAATCCAAATTGGGGGAGCATGGTAAATTGATATTCATAACACTTGTGATTGAGGGGCCATCCATGAATAAAGACGACTGTTTTACCCGAACCCCAATCTTTTACAAATAAATTAACGTCTTCATTAGCTTTAAGATATGTCATAGCTAAATATCCCTTCTATTTTTTGATATAATTAATGATTATATTTTAAAAAATTTAATAAATGATTAAAATATATATGGAAGGAAATCTTAATGCTTTCTCTTAGCCTGAGTTTATAAGGAGTTAATTAATGAATATCGTCATTGCGAGGACCCCGTGAAAACGGGGGGACAAAGCAATCTCGTTGGAATGAGAAAAGATTGCTTCGGAGAAAAGCTCCTCGCAAAGATGATAACTCCAGTTTTTTCATAAAAACAAAGAGCTTGTCCAAAACTCAGTTTCTTACGAATTCCACAGAGGTTCATGAAGGCGAGCAATAAGTTCTTGATGCTGCATGATTTCTTCTTGTGTTGGATCATGGGGTCGAGGCGGGCGGATTTCTCGTTCTTTCTTTTCATCTCTCGCTAATTCTGTTGTTTTTGGTGAAAAATGAAGAGATAAACTAGGCTGTTTTCCTCCGATAAGTTCTAAATAAACTTGTGCCAGAAGTTCGGCGTCCAACAGGGCACCATGCTTATCACGTGCCTGATTATCCACCCCAAACCGTTTACAGAGGGCGTCGAGACTTGCCGGAGATCCTGGAAACTTCTTTCGGGCCATCGTAAGCGTATCTATTGCCCGGGTAAAGGGAACTTCTGGAAAATCGTGTCCCTTCAATTCGGCATTGATAAATTTCATATCGAATTTTGCGTTGTGAATCACAAGAGGAGCCTCTTGAATGAAATCTAGGAAAAGGGATCCCACTTCCTTAAACGGGGGGTGGTTTTTTAAAAAATCGTAAGAGAGACCATGAACAGCATAAGCGTCCTGAGGAACCTCTCGCTCAGGATTAATATAGGTATGGAAGACGCGGCCCGACGGAATGTGATTGATAAGCTCGAGACATCCAATTTCAACAAGGCGATGACCCTGACTTGGCTCAAATCCCGTCGTTTCAGTGTCTAATACGATTTCTCGTTCCATAAGCTCTCCTTCTGATATGTATGGGCCATTTTCCCCGCCATTTTGGAACAGGTTTTTGAGAAAGTTCAAGCAGCATCGCTCGAATTTTTTTAAGGATACTTCCTTTATCCAGTCCCGTCCGAATGACAAAATCCGCGTGTTTCAGTCTCTTTTGTTCATCCATTTGATGGGTGGTAAGGGCTTGAAATTTCGTCACGGTCATCCCTTTGCGATTTAAGACCCTTTGTTTTCTTAGAAAAAAGGGTGCAGCCGCCATAAGAACGTAATGACAATAGCGATCCAGTCCCACTTCACAAAGCAATGGAACATCAAGTGCAACAAGAGGGACTTTGAGTCTCTGATTTTCAGTCAGGAAGCGCCTTTGACGTTGCATGAGTTTAGGGTAGAGGATGTTCTCAAGTTGAGTCAATCGGGAAGAAGAGAAAAAGACAAGATTTCCGAGTTCATTTCTATCTATCTTTCCCCGAACAAAAACCTCTGGCCACACCGTTTTAATTTTCTTTTTCACATCAGGATCGGATGAAAGAAGAGCATGAATTTCATTATCAGAACAGTGAACAGGCACTCCCTCCTGTCTTAAATATTTCGCCAGGGTTGATTTTCCTGCCCCAAGGGCACCTGTTAGTCCTAAAATCCACACAAGGCCACCCTTTGGGATAAGATGTGAGTACGATGGGGATAAAAAGTGAACTTCTTCGCAAATAACCCCCTCATGAGGATAAGTCGATGGTATCGACAAAACAACCCCCCTGTGGTTTCTTTTTTCAAGAGGTGTGGATGACTTTTCCTTTTTCTCTTTCTTTCCATATATCCTTCAAAATACCCTCATGCCGAGACCCATCCCATAGACTAAGGATACGCCTTTTTCATTTGTTTTCCACAAAATTCACAACTTGGCCAAAAATCATATGTGGAAAAAATTAAGTTGTGGACAACCCAGGAATAGGGATTTATCCCCATCACTCAGAGGATACACTACCACTACCCCCTTTTATAATTATGTAAAGATAAAGAAGAGTGTGGTTCCTTACTTTTATCATAGCTAACCCATATCGTCATTGCGAGGGCAAAAGCCCGAAGCAATCTCATTGAACCTTCTGAGAACGTTTCACGTGAAAACAATTTGTGTATTGGAAAGAGATTGCTTCGTCGTTGCACTCCTCGCAATGACGAACGTGTTATATACACATGCTAACCAACAACCGTCATTGCGAGCCCTAAAGGGCGAAGCAATCTCGTGATTCAATACAGAGAAGAAATCATCTCCCACAAATTGTTTCACGTGAAACAATTTGTGTATTGGAAAGAGACTGCTTCGTCGTTACACTCCTCGCAATGACGAGGTGGGAGATAATGGAACTTCTCTTTCTCCGTCGTTGCGAGGGCAAAAGCCCGAAGCAATCTCATTGAATCTTCTGAGAATGTTATGACGGAGGGTTATATGTCCAAACTTTTAGAACTTTTTCAAGGAAGGACGTCTTCTCCCCCTCCTCTTTGGTTTATGCGTCAGGCTGGTCGCCATTTACCCGAGTATCGCCAGGTACGAAAAACATGCAAAACCTTTTTTGATCTTTGCTATACACCCCATCTTGCAGCACAGGTGACCCTTCAACCCCTGGAGCGTTTTGACTATGATGCTGCCATTTTATTTTCTGATATCCTGGTCATTCCTGATGCCCTTGGCCAAAAGGTGTCTTTTGAAGAGGGTACAGGACCTCTTTTGTCCCCACTTTCCCTCTCCACCTTTCCTAAAAGCCTTTCCTTTGAGGGATTCTTTGAAAAACTAGCCCCTGTTTATGAAGCCATTTCCTTGATAAGATCTAAACTCTCTCCTTCCAAAGCCCTCATTGGGTTTGCGGGAGCGCCTTGGACGCTTGCTCTTTATATGTTGGAAGGCAGGGGAAACAGGGATTTTGCAAAGGCTAAACACCAAGCTTTTCAGGACGAAGAGAACTTTTCAAAATTTTTGGATTTCCTCAGCGAAGCAGTTTCCTTGCACCTTATTGAACAGGTGAAGGCGGGGGTTCATTCTGTACAGCTTTTTGATACATGGGCAGGGCATTGCCCCGCAACCCATTTTCAAAAATGGGTTCTCAAACCCACTCAAAAAATTGTTGCGATGGTGCGGAAAATCTCCGACGTCCCCATCATCGGCTTTCCAAAAGGGATTGGGTCTCACCTTTTAGACTATGGATCTCAATCTGGGGTTTCTGCCCTTAGCCTGGATGCGAGCACGCCCCTCACCTGGGCCAGTGAGAACCTTCCAAAGGATCTTATTTTTCAAGGAAATTTGGATCCTCTCCTTCTTGTATCCGGAGGGAACCCCTTAAAAAAGACCATTGAATCGATCCATGGGCAGATGAAAGGAAGACCTTATATTTTTAATCTGGGCCATGGTATCCTGCCTCAAACCCCCCTTCCTCATATTGAAGCGTGTGTGAAATGGGTGAGGGAGTTAAAATGAAGAAAACAGCCGTTGTTCTCCTCAACTTGGGAGGCCCACTCTCCCAGGAGGAAATCAAACCTTTTCTTTTCAGTCTTTTTTCCGATCCGGCCATTATCACGCTTCCCAATCCTTTTCGGTATATTTTAGCCCATGCCGTGACATGGGGACGGTTGAAAGAAGCCCAGCACATTTACTCCCTCTTAGGAGGAGGATCACCCCTTTTAAAAAATACAAGAGACCAAGCTCAAGCCTTAGAGGCAGAACTTGGAGATGGGTTTCGTGTTTTTGTAGCCATGCGCCATGCCACTCCTTTCACTGAGGAAACATTTAAGGAGGTGAGGTCCTATGGTCCGGAGGAGATTGTCCTTCTCCCCCTTTATCCCCAATATTCCACCACAACAACAGAATCTTCTTTTAAAGCTTGGCACAAGGCGACGATGGGATGGGATATACCAACCCGATCTGTCCCTTTCTATCCAAGCGAGGAAGGGTTTGTTGAGGCGATGAAAGAGTTGACATTACCCCATTATAAAGAAGCTCAAAAGAAGGGAACGCCAAGGGTTTTGATGACAGCTCATGGTCTCCCTGAAAAAGTGATTAAAAAGGGGGATCCTTATCAAAGACACGTGGAAGAAACGGCGAAAAGACTTGCTGAAAAGCTTGACATTTCATCCCTTGATTTCGTTATCTGCTATCAAAGTCGGGTAGGTCCTTTAAAGTGGACCCGTCCCTCTTTGGCAGAGGAAGTTTTGAAAGCTTCCCAAGAAAAGCGCCCCCTTGTCGTCATTCCTCTCTCATTTGTATCCGAACACTCAGAAACTCTTGTTGAGCTTGATATGACCTATCATGATCTTGCTCTGAAGAGGGGGTGTCCTGCTTATCATCGTGTTAAAACCGTACAAACCCATCCGGCTTTTATAGAGGGACTTGCGGGTCTGGTGAGAAAATGTTCAATCCCCAACCGTTATTGCGAGGGCGAAAGACCGAAGCAATCTCATTGAACATTCTAAGAATGTTTCACGTGAAACAATTTGTGATAGAAGAAAGTAGATTGCTTCGGGCTATCACCCTCGCAATGACGATTTGAGGTTAGTAGAATATACCCACAACCTCATTGCGAGGACCCCCGTGAAGACGGGGGACGAAGCAATCCAGAAAAATAAAGGAGACTCAACATGCTATCCGACTATTATCTAACCCTCAAATCCCTTCATTTTCTAGCGATCATCGCTTGGATGGCGGGACTTTTATACTTGCCGCGGCTTTTCATCTATCACTTAGAATTTGACGTAGGATCAAAAGCTTATCTAACATTTTGTCGAATGGAGCGCCGTCTTTTAAAAATAATCATGCTGCCTTCCCTTCTTTTAACTTTTTTCTTAGGCATTCTTTTGGCTTTTTCGACTAATGCCTGGGCTGCACCCTGGTTTCATATGAAACTCTTGCTTGTTCTTTGTCTAGCGGGATTGCATGGATATTTTTCAAGGATTGCGAAAACATTTGCCAAAGGAGAAATCCCTCCTGTGTCCAGGAAAACCTTACTTTTTATCAACGAGCTCCCTTTTTTGCTCGCTATTTTTATCGTTTTCCTAGCTGTTTTGAAACCTTTTTAAAATAGAGCTTGAACTTTGTAAAAATATTTGCCATTAATGTCCTTATTCTTACTTACAATCCCAGTGATAATTGATGAATCTTAAAACTTTGAAATCAAAAACGCCTGTTGAGCTTCTGGCTTTAGCAGAAGAAGTCGAAATTGAAAACGCCAGCACCCTCCGTAAACAAGATATGATGTTTGCCATTCTTAAACGGATGGCAGAGAAAGGCGAATCTATATTTGGGGGAGGTGTTGTTGAAATTTTACAAGATGGCTTTGCCTTCTTACGTTCCCCTGAAGCCAACTATTTGCCAGGACCTGATGATATTTATGTTTCTCCAAGCCAAGTCCGAAAGTTTGGATTGAGGACGGGAGATACGGTTGAAGGTGAAATTCGGGCTCCTAAAGATGGAGAACGCTATTTTGCCCTGTTAAAGGTGAATACAATCAATGGTCAAGCGCCTGATGTCATTAAACATCGAATGAATTTTGATAACTTAACGCCCCTTTATCCAGATGAGCGTTTAAACCTTGAACTAGATGATCCCACTTACAAAGACCTCACACCACGGGTGATTGACCTTGTGACGCCCATTGGGAAGGGGCAACGAGCTCTCATTGTCGCACCGCCACGATCGGGTAAAACGGTGATGATGCAAAATATTGCCCATTCCATTGCTAAGAATCATCCCGAAGTGACTCTGATGGTTCTCCTCATTGATGAACGGCCTGAGGAAGTTACGGATATGGCCCGTTCTGTGAAGGGAGAGGTGATTAGCTCGACCTTTGATGAGCCTGCCTCACGACACGTTCAAGTAGCTGAAATGGTTATTGAAAAAGCGAAACGTCTTGTTGAACTTAAGCAAGATGTTGTTATCCTTTTAGATAACATTACCCGTCTTGCACGGGCCTATAACACCGTCGTTCCCTCATCAGGTAAAGTTCTAACGGGAGGGGTTGATGCAAACGCTCTTCAACGGCCCAAGAGGTTTTTTGGAGCGGCGAGAAATATTGAAGAGGGGGGGTCTCTGACCATTATTTCAACGGCTTTGGTGGATACGGGATCACGTATGGATGAAGTCATCTTTGAAGAATTTAAAGGTACAGGAAACGCCGAAATCGTCCTTGAGCGAAAATTATCTGATAAACGAACCTTCCCAGCCATAGATATCACCAAGTCAGGAACCCGCAAAGAAGAGCTTTTGATCGACAAAGATCTTCTTTCAAAAATGTGGGTTCTCAGACGTGTCCTTATTCCTATGGGGACAACGGATGGGATGGAATTCCTCCTTGAAAAGCTCAGGAATACAAAAAATAATTCTGAATTCTTTGACTCAATGAACTCATAAAAAAATCGTCATTGCGAGGCTCTGTAAGAGCCGAAGCAATCTCGTGTTTCAAACCATCTCTTATAAATTGTTTCACGTGAAACAATTTTTGTGCAGGAAAGAAATTGCTTCGCCCTTTGGGCTCGCAATGACGGTTATAAGTATACACCTCCTAACCCAAAATCGTCATTGCAAGGGCGTGTAACGCCCAAAGCAATCTCATCCTTATTCCAACGAGATTGCTTCGGCTCTCACAGAGCCTCGCAATGACGGGTTGGGGCTTAGAAAGAGTTTATCACACATTCGTCAATGCGAGGGCAGTAGCCCGAAGCAATCTCTTTTTTGTTCAACGAGATTGCTTCATGGTTATCTCCTCGCAAAGAGGTTGTT
>MKUL01000038.1 GCA_001897795.1 Alphaproteobacteria bacterium 41-28
AGGAAGCTAAGAAAAAAGCTGTTGAGGAAGCCGAAAAAAAGCGCTTAGCAGAACTTGCTTTAGCTGAAAAGAAACGTCGTGAAGAGGAAGCTAAGAAAAAAGTAGCAAACGAAGCCGCTCTCTTAGGACTCAATTATTTTCGTGGGATCAACGGTATGCCCGAGGATAATGAAAAAGCCCTTGAGTATCTTCGCAAGGCTGAGAATAATGGCAATAAGGAGGGTGAGATGTTCTACGCGTTAGGCTGGTTGTATTGTAACGGTAAGGGAGGAGTACAAGTAGATTACGCTAAGGCAAATGCTTATTTTCTAAATGGTATCGGAGCGGGACACCGTGGTTGCTACAAATCGTTAGGAAGTAGTTATTTGTTTGGTCGTGAGGTGGCCGAGAATAAACAAAAAGCCCGAGAACTTTTTGAAGAAGCTGAGGCAAAAGGTTTAAAGGATAAATGGATGTTCGAAAGGCTAGAAGAAATGTATCGAAATGGAACGGGAGGAATTAAGGACTCTCAAAAAGCTGATAATTATCGTGCTCAAATTAATAAAATGGGTTAGGCCCAGTTAGGTCCAGTTCCAATATCCTAATAAGGAAAATATTTAAAAAATTCCCTACTGTTTAAAGAGTAGGGAATTTTTTTGTTCTGCTAGTAAACGGTGTATGACATTTGGGCACTTGCGAGGAGGACACAAGAACTTACCCTATTTGGATAGGCTTGTGCGGGTTTTTACTCAGATAGGTTGTTTTACATAAATAAAAAAAGAACATCAACCAATTGATTTTAAATTCTTTTTGTTTCCTTGGGTTCCAACTTAAAGATTATGCGTATTTTTTACGCCCTAGAAATTTTATCTCAAAACGATAAAGTAAGATAGATACAAGAGGACCCCTGATAAGGTTCTCAATAACTTAAACCAATTTGAAACAGGGGAAGGATATGCAAGAATTAGTTAAGAAAGAAGAAAATGACAATCTGTTTATGAATAAGTTTATTCATTCCCTTAGAAGCGGAACAGCCATTGCATTGTGCTTATCTATTGTTATTGCACCTACTTCGAGGGTTTGGGCAAGTAAGACTCTAATCACGCAAGGGTTGGTAGAAGAAGAAAAGGCTGCTGCTTCCTATGCAGCTTTAGGAATCAATTGTTTTTATGGCCGCGGTGTAGAACAAGATAAGAAAAGAGCCCTTGGTTTTCTTTTAAAGGCGAAAAAACTTGGTTTTCTTTTAAAGGCGGAAGAACTTGGCCATAAGTCGGGTGAAATATTTTATGCTTTAGGAGTTAAAAAAAATACTGGCGACGACGGAGGATCGGCCGATGCCGAGGCTCTCACTTATTTTCTAGAAGCTGAGAAATGTAATCATTATGAGTCAGGTGAGCTGTTTTATAAAATAGGAGTTATATATAATAAGGGCGCAAAAAAAGTACCGAAGGACCATAAGAAAGCAAATGAATATTTCCGAAAAGGAATCAAAGTAAAACATGCTGCTTCCTCTGCAGCATTAGGGATCAATTGTTTTTATGGCCGCGGTGTAGAACAAGATAAGAAACAAGCCCTTGGGTATTTTTTAGAGGCAGAAGAGCTTGGCCATAAGTCAGGTGAAAATGTCCCAAAAGCTCTATCTTCAAGCTCACTGGAAGCTACGGGTGAAATATTTTATGCTTTAGGGTGGTTGTACAACAATGGAGAAGGAGGAGCACAGCAAAACTATTATAAGGCAAATAAATACTTCAAGAGAGGTTGTGCCGAAGGGAACGCTGCTTCCTCCGCAGCTTTAGGGATCAATTATTATTTTGGCCATGGTGTAAATCAAGATAGACGCTGGGCTCGTTATTATTTAGAAGAAAGGGCTGATGATCTTTTAGAAAGGGCTAATTTCCATTTAGAAAGGGCCAAAGATAAATATCCTGAAGAAGGAGAGATGCTTGCTCCCTGGGGAGAGATGCTTGCTCCCTGGGGAGAGAAGTTTGTTCTCTTGGGACGCATGTATGGCAATGGAGAAGGGGTTAACCAGGATTGTGCCAAAGAAAACAGATATTATGAGAAAGCCAGAGCCTTACAACATGCTCAAGCTTCCAGGTTCCTAGGACTTACTTATTACTATGGAAGAGGTGTGGCTGTGGATAAGAAAAGAGCTTGCGAGCTTTTTGAAGAAGCTGAAGCTAGAGGCCATGAAGAAGGAGAGATGTTTACTCTCTTGGGACGTATCTATAGCAATGGAGAAGGGGGTAAACGAGATCACACCAAAGCTAACAGGTATCATGAGAAAGCAAACAGCTATTATGAGAAAGTAAACAGCCATTATGAGAAAGCAAGAGATTTAGAAGATGCTGAAGCTTCCATGCTCTTAGGACTTAATTATTACTATGGAAGAGGTTTGGCTGTGGACAAGAAAAAAGCTCGCGAGCTTTTTGAAGAGGCTAAAGTACGGGGCCATGAAGATGCACAGATGTCTGTCCTCATGGGACTTATCTATGAAAAGGGAGAAGGGATTGAACAAAATTTTGCTGAAGCAAAATATTATTATCAGGAAGCAAGAGGCTTACAATATGCTGAAGCTTTTAAGCTCTTAGGAAACCTTTATTACTATGGAAGAGGTGTGGATGTGGACAAGCGAAAAGCGCGAGAGTTTTTTGAAGTAGCTGAAGCACGAGGCCATGAAGATAGACAGATGTTTGATCACTTGGCACTTATCTATGCCAAAGGAGAAGGAGCTAAACAAGATTATGATAAGGCTAACAGCTATTATGAGAAATCAAGGAATTTAAAACGTGCTGGAGCTTCCGTGCTCTTAGGACTTAATTATTACTGTAGAAGAGGTTGGGCTGAGGACAAGCAAAAAGAACGTAAACTTTTAGAAGAGGCTGAAAAGAGAGGCCAAAAAGATGGTAAGATACTTAATGCCCTAGGAGATAAGTATTATAGATCTCAAGATTATCAACAAGCGAAATCTTATTTTGAAGAAGGTAGAAATAAGGGAAACGCGACCTCAATTAGAAATCTGGGATTATGTTATTTTGAGGGAAAAGGTGTTGAGAAGGATTTGAGTAAAGCCAGGGAACTTTTTGAAGAAGCTGCGGAAAAAGGCCATAAGTCAGGTGAAATGTTTTATGCTTTAGGGCGGTTATATAATTATGGCCAAGGAGGAGCACAGCAAAGCTATTATAAGGCAAATGAATACTTCAAAGAAGGAATCAATCGTGGATATTTTGCTTCCTATGTAGATTTGGGGCTCAATTATTTTTATGGATACGGTGTACCTCAGGATTATAAAAAAGCCCTTAAATATCTTGAAAAAGCCAAAACAAATGGATGGGAGTCGGGTGAAATGTTTTATGCTCTAGGGTGGTTATATAATTATGGTCAAGGAGGAGCACAGATAGACCTTGCTAAGGCAAGAGATTACTTCCAAAATGGAAACAATAATGGATATGCTGCTTCCTATGTAGATTTAGGGCTCAATTATTTTTTTGGATGGGTAGGCTTCTGAATAAATAAAAGGCCAGAGAGCTTTTTCAAAAAGCTGAGTTGAGGAGCCACCAGACAAGGTGGGTGCTTAATATCTTAGAGGAAATGTACCGAGATGGTGAAGGAGGTATATCAAAAAACCCTATAAAAGCTGAAGCATGTTTTAAAGAAAGCAAAAACCCATCTATTAGCTTTTAACTAATGTTAATAAATGAAATGACCCCAGATGCTTTACAATTCTGGGGCCACTTCATTTTGGGAAAGTTATTTTTCATTCATAAAATAAAAAGCAAAAAAGGAGATCTTTATATGATCAAAATCATACTACATACTATAATAGCGCTGAGATAGTAGAGAATGTCTCAAAGAGCGTAAGTCTCTAAATTTGCCAGCTAAAACAAAGTGGAGACATTCAATAAAGTCCTATGCAGGATTAGACGTATCAATGAAAGCGACATGTATATGTGTTTTAGATGAAGAAGGGAAGAATGTGTATGAGAGTAGATAATTTTTTCTAAGTCCAAATTAGAGAGAAGCTTTTTGAGAGTTTAAAAAAGGTAAAATAGTAGTTATCATGTTTTGCAAAACCCCCAACTTCAAAATTCTTAAGTTCTTGAGGAAAAAGGGGCAGTTATGTTTCCTTCATAAAATTTTAGTTGCTCTCAAAACTTTAAACGATCGAAATATCAACACCTCTGCACAACCTAATGAAGAATTTTTTTTTAAAGAACCTACCCTATTTGGGTAGGTTAGTGCGGGTTTTTACTCAGATTGGTTGTTTTACATAAATAAAAAATAGAACGAAAAGACCTCGGTTTTACATCCTCCTTGTTTCACACAGCTCCAATTCAAAGATTATGCGTATTTTTACATCCTTAACATTATTCCCCAAAATTAGACAATAAACCCAAGAGAGCCTTATTTTTGCCTCCCTGTTCCTGATAAGGTTCTCCCACACAACCACTTTAAAAAGGAGAAGTATATGTATGAATTCGTTAGAAAGGAAGAAAAAGAAAATCCATTTACGAAGAAGTTTATTCATTCCCTTAGGAGCGGAACAGCCATTGCGTTGTTCTTCTCTATTGTTATTGAACCTACTTCGAAGGTTTGGGCCAGTAGGAATGGTCAAAACATGCCAGGGTTAGAAGAAAAGGGTAAAACTGTCGTACGAGAAAGAAACAATACCATTGAAAATCAAGAAAAATTAAGTCAGGAGGGTGAGGTTTTCCCTTCTGCTTACAGAGGTAAAAGTCGGAAATATTATAAATATGGTATGATGTACTTAAAAGGTGAAGTGCTTGAAAAAAATGAACCAGAAGCAATCGAATGGTTTACTGAAGCCGCTGAGGGAGGGATCGCTGAAGCCCAATATGCCTTGGGGCTAATGCATAAAAAAGGGTACGGAGTTGAAAAAGATGACCAAAAAGCCATAGAATGGTATAAAAAAGCTGCAAAACAAGGACATGCTCGGGCACAGTTCGACTTGGCTGTTCTTTATGCAAGATGCGTAAAAACCAAAAAAGATAACGGAAAAACAAGAGACACAAGAAATTGGATCGAGAAAGCAGCTTATTTAAATTGGTTAGATTTAGTTGTCCATTTTCAAAAGCTTGAAGCTTTTGATACTCTTAGACCTTGCCCAGATTTGTGGGATCAACCTCACTATGTTTTAGCTTCTAAACCACAAAATATTGATAAACTAGCCCGTAAGGCAGAAAAACGAGGAGATGCGCACGCTCTTTATGAATTGGCCGTAAGGTATGAGCATGATCAAGATGACCTTGATAAAGCTTTAGAATTATATGTAAAAGCTTCAGAGGCGGGAAGTATCTTGGCAAAATTTTACTTGGAAGAACGGAAAAGCTCTGAAGTTCAATATCGGTTGGGAAGAATATATAGCCAAGATAAATACGTTCCGCAAGACACAGAAAAAGCGATTAAGTGGTTTGTTAAAGGTGCTAAGCAGGGCCATAAAGAATCTATATCAAGTTTAGAAACTCTAGCAGATCAAGAGATTTGCAGTGCTCAGTTTCATTTGGGAAATATGTATCGAAACGGATGGGGGATAGAGCGAAATTTACTCAAGGCCACTAACTTGTTTACAAAGTTAGCAGCACAGGCCGAAAATAGTCTATACAGCTTGGAAACTAGGGCTTTATATGATTTAGCAGAAATGAGCGAGGAAGAATCCACGCAAGCTATCAATATTGACCAAAGAGTCGTAACGCCAGGAGTCCTTACGTTTGCTGAGCAAAATCAAACAGAGTTTCTTGCAGATACAATTAATAAGTTACGCCACATAGATATTAATGAGCCTATGGTTTGGATGGGATCTGGAAAGAAAGAAGGGGAAGAAATCCAAAACTTTATCAAAGCTATAAAATGGTTCACAAGAGCATCTGAGAAAAATCATAGAGAATGGAGTTTCTTGGAGAGTGAATTGCCAGCTATTCGAGAAGCTTCTTACCAGCTTTTTAAGATCTATGATAAAATGGGTGATAAATCCCTAGCCATGAATTATTTGGAAAGTGCTGCAAGGGATGGGCATAAAATAGCAGCTTATAAAATGGCACGTTACTATGCAAAAAAGATGCCCGGGAATGGGTTGTATGAATTCTTTTTAAAGATTGCTCGTGGGGATACTTCGAATGAGAATAAAAGTAACCCGAAAGCTGTACAGTATTTAAATAATCTCCAGCCCCTTACAACTACATTAAATGGGTTCGGCCTTATAGAACCGTTGGAAATTTTTAAGTGGGAAAGAGGTAAAGGCCAAGGAGGGGCAAGCAAGGACTCTGTCAAAGCAAATGAAGATTTCCAAGAAGAGACCAATAAAGATCGTGCTGCTTTCTATGCAAGTTTGGGGTTTAGTTATATGTATGGAAATGGTGTTTCAGTGGATTACCACAAAGCTATAGGATATTTTGAACAAGCTAAAGAAGATGGCTATGAGTCAGGTATAATGTTTTATGCCTTAGGAGTATTATATAACAATGTGGAAGGAGGGGCAAGGCTTTAAAACCCCAGGATCTTACCAAGATTACGGTCGATACGACGGTCCAAGAAAAAGCCATCACCTTTCCCACAGATGCAAAGCTTCATTATAAAGCCATCGAGAGATTGGGAAACAGTGCAAAGGAACATGGGGTTGATTTGCGCCAAAGCTATGTGCGCGTGGCTAAAGAAAGCTTGATCATGGTTCAGCGCTATCGTCATGCCAAGCAAATGAAACGAGCAAAAAAGTCCATGCGCAGGCTGCACACTTATCTTGGACGCATGATTCGAGATGTAGAAAGAAAAGCTCCTGATATGGATGGAGAATTGCTTGAGGCCTTTCTTAAAGCTAAACAAATTTATAACCAACAAACCAAAGATAAGAATAAGCTCTTATCCTGGCATGCCCCTGAAGTTGAGTGCATCAGCAAAGGAAAGCCCCACAAGCCTTATGAATTTGGGTGCAAAGTTTCTGTGATTTCCACTGTGAATCCAAGCAAAGGGGGGCATTTTGTTCTTCAATCTGCAGCTCTGCATGGCAATCCTTATGATGGGCATACGTTGAAAGAGGTCATTGATTGCTATGCTGAGGATATGGGCATAAAACCTAAGCGCATTTATGTGGATAAAGGATACCGAGGACATGATCCTTCTTTAAAGCTTAACGTGTTTAAAGCGGGGCAAAAACGGCTTGCGCCTCAAATTAAAAAAGAGATGAAGCGAAGGTCTGCCATTGAGCCTCTTATTGGACATCTCAAAAATGATGGCCATTTAGGGCGCAATTATCTTAAGGGAAAGTTAGGTGACAAGATTAATGCAATCCTCTCAGGCGTTGGTCATAACTTTAGACTTCTGCTCCGCTGAATTAGGAATCTTTTTGTCTTTATTTTAACTCTCACTTCGGCAAGAAATTTCTTCCCTCGGCTCTTAAGTCTGCTTCCATATAACTTAAAATTGGCTTCTTAACGGCCGACTAATTAAACCTGTCTGTAGAGGACCAAGATAGATCAGAGGAAACAGAGATTTTTAAACACCGGACATGAGCAAAGACTCTGTAGCCGCCTGACACAATCTTGGACTACTTTTGTAGAGGCAAAACAAGTGATAATCTTAAGACAATGTGAAGTTAGAAACAATCGAAGATGGCATGGTCAAAGGAACTCACTTGGATTTAAATGTAATAAAATCAAAAAAGATAAAGCGCCACTGAGTTATTGAGGTTGTTATTGGACACCTTAAAAATGATGGGCATTTAGAAAGGAATTATCTGAAAAGGCAACTTGGTTATAAGAACAGTCGAGGAAATTTTAAGATTATACGTTAAATTCTTCACCTGCTCCAAAGTATACCCGGGGTATACCCAGAGAAAATGTATCTTTCTTAAAACTCTCTCAACCCCTTGATTTTTCTGGTGGGCGATGAGGGATTTGAACCCCCGACCCTCTCGGTGTAAACGAGACGCTCTCCCGCTGAGCTAATCGCCCTCTCTGGGGGTGTATACCTTAGAGTTGATAATATTTCCAGAGGGAAATTAAAAAATATTAATCTCCCATGTGTTTTAATCCTGCCCGGAGGTAATCAAACCCTGTAATCAATGTCAAAATGGCTGCAACCCACAGCCCCAGAATTCCAATCTCATCGATGGGTAGGGGGAACCCAGGAATATGCTCAATAATTAAAAGGCTCAAGGCGGCCATCTGAATGGCTGTTTTCCATTTGGCAAGTTTGGTAACAGGAACAGAAACGTGGGCTTCAGCTAAAAACTCCCGTAGTCCTGATACAAGAATTTCTCTACAAAGAATAATAACAGCAGGAATCAAGCTGAGACCTTGAATGCGGCCAAATCCAACAAGCATGAGAAGTATCGCAGCCACGAGAAGCTTATCAGCTACTGGATCAAGAAAGATGCCAAATCTTGTCGTTTGTTTTAAGGTTCTTGCAAAATATCCATCCAAATAATCCGTAATGCATGCGAGAATAAAAAAGAAAGCGGCCAGCCAGTTACTCGTAGGACGATCAAGATAGAACAATCCCACCACAACTGGTATCAGGGCGATCCTCATAAAAGTTAAAAGATTGGGTAGCGTTGTTGGGTTCATAAGTTTTTCATTAATCATATATGTTCCGTTGAGCAAATCATCGTCTTCAAATCATGTGCCATTATTGTTTTTACCTTTATCTGAGCACTGATGAATGCTATCTTACTCTTTTCCATGAAAATAATCATATATTTTTTTTGCTAAATTTTGACTCACCCCGATCACCATCTCAAGATCTTTTAATCCTGCGCCTTCCACAGCTTTGGCTGAACCAAAATGTTGCAAGAGAGCACGTTTGCGGGCAGCCCCTACACCTGGAACATCATCCAATTTTGATCGTGAGATTGCTTTCAGGCGCCGTTTTCTGTGAGCGCCCACGGCAAAACGGTGAGCTTCATCCCGCAAACGTTGAAGATAGTACAACACTTTGTTATTGGGTGGGAGCTGAAAGGGTTTTCGCCCGGGCACATAAAACGTTTCACGACCTGCATGCCGGTCCGGTCCTTTAGCGATGGCGATCAATTGAATATCAGAGATGCCTAAATCGGCAAAAGTCGATTCAGCTGTAGAGAGTTGACCTTTCCCCCCATCAATAAGGATCACATCTGGCCATTGAGACGTGTCGTCCTTATCATGGGCTAGGGCATTGGAAAACCTTCGTGTAAGAACCTCCCGCAGCATTCCATAGTCATCTCCTGGTGACAACTCCTTGGAGCGAATATTAAATTTGCGATAGGCACTTTTAAGAAACCCTTCTGGTCCTGCGACAATCATGGCCCCCACAGCCAGGGTACCCTGAATATGGCTGTTATCATACACTTCAATACGGTGAGGAAAAGTTGGCAGATCAAACATCTCCATAAAGCTCCGTAATAAATCTTCTTGAGAAGCCTTTTCCGCCAGATGACGTTCTAAAGATTCCTTCGCGTTTTCAAAAGCATGACGAACAAGTTCGGCCTTGGCCCCTGATTTAGGAAGGCGGATATGAACACGTCTTTCCGCTTCTTGAGAAAGAGCTTCCTCTAATAATCGAACATTTGGAAGGGACCTATTAATAAGAATTTCAGGAGGGGGCGGCGCATCTTCGTAAAACTGAGCGATGGTGGCTTCTAAGACTTCCTCAGGGGGAATATCTTCCCCATGGCTTGGGAACGAAGAATAAGCTCCATAATTTGATCCATTGCGAAATAGGAAAAGTTGAACACAGGTTTTTCCTCCTAAGGCTGTAATGGCGAATATATCCGCATCTTTTAAAATGCGGGTATTAATCATTTGCCGCGCTTGAACAGCTGTCAGGGCTCGAATACGATCTCTAAAAATGGCCGCTCTTTCATAGTCTTGGGCTGCACTGGCTTTTTCCATACTCGTTGCCAATTTCTTTTGAATTTCACTACTTTTACCGCTTAAGAAATCACGGGTTTCTTGAACGAGCTTTTGGTAATCCTCATAGGAGATATAGTTCACACAAGGTGCGCTACACCGCTTGATTTGGTATTGCAAACAGGGTCTTTTTCGGGAAGCAAAAACATGATCTGGACAAGACCGAAGCAAAAAAGCACGATGGAGCGCCGTCAGCGTTGTATTCACCGCTTCTCCAGAGGCAAAGGGACCATAGTAATCTCCGGGTAGGTTCCTTGCACCCCTATGCTTTGTCAAAAGGGGATAAGGATGATCTCCCGTAATCCGAATATAGGCAAAGGACTTACTATCCCTCATCAGGATATTATAGCGAGGCGTAAGTTTTTTGATGAGATTCACTTCCAAAAGCAGCGCTTCTACTTCCGTATGGGTCGTGACAAACTCCATCCGCGTCGTCTCGGCCACCATCCTCTGCAGCCTAATGGGCAGTCGTTCCGGCTGAGTATAACTGATAACGCGCTTCTTAAGGTTTTTGGCTTTCCCTACATAAAGAACCTCACCCCTAATGTTGATCATGCGATAAACCCCGGGGCTGAGGGGAAGCGTTTGGACGTATTGCTTAATCGTTAAGATGCCACGTTCAAGGGAAGATGAATCTGAGCTCATAAGACTACAATTCCTCTCATTCCGCTTTCTGTCAAGAATTTCTAAACAATCCACGCTTCTTGTGGATAACTTTGTGGACAGGATAGGACTGTAAGGAAATTTTGATGTCCTCGTCTCCACTTAGGTTGAAATGCTGCATTTTTAAGCAGAGAAAATTAATCTTTTGATTTGAAAGAGCTTTTTAAAGTAAAGATAAAAATTTACTCATTTGGAAAAAAATTTTCCTTGACGAGAAATTCATGAATGAGAGGAAAATTTTTGCTGTGTATAACATAGCTTGTTTCATGTAACACCTACTTTCAAATTAATTCTTTTTTAACTTTTACATAAGTTGAACTTTAGTCCGTCAGGGAAGAGGAAAAAATTTATTATAAGGGTTGTCATTACATGACGAACTCTTATATACATGTTACCTAAATAATTTTTTTGTTTTGTTTCATATATAGATGAGTAATAGTTGTTATGTTAAATAATTTTATGAAAAGAATTGTTTTAATCCCCTTGTTAATATTTTCGCTAAGTATCGGGAGTATTTTCATTGGTGGTGGAACACCTGCAGAAGCAAAGCGAGCAGAGAAAAAACAACCGCGCGTAAGCAGAAGACATAGACTTTCCAGGAAAACTCTGACACCAAGAAAGAAAAGATCGCGAATTTCTTCTCGAAGAACAACCAGAAGAAACGTTTTAAAAAAGTCGCGAATATCAAGGAAAAGGCGTTCTTCAAGAAAAGCTATCAGAGCAAAAAGAATACATGTTTCAAAACGAAGAGGTAGAACATCTCGCCGCCAAGTTCAGTTAAAAAGCCAACAAGAAGCCATTCGTCTACAGCAACAAACGACTGAAGCTCAGCGCCAAGCAGATGCCGCTCGTCAAGAACAAGAAGCTGCAGAACAACAACGCCAGGCAGAAGCGGCTCGCCTAGAAAGAGAAGCTGCTGAACAACAACGCCAAGCAGAAGAAACTGCTCGTCTTGAAAGAGAAGCTGAGCAACAACGCCAGGCAGAAGCTGCTCGTCTAAAAAGAGAAGCTGAACAACGACGCCAGGCAGAAGAAGCTGCTCGCCGCCGTGAGCAGGAAGCAGCTGAAGCAGAAGCTACCCGTCGCCGTGAGCAAGAAGCAGCTGAAGCAGAAGCCACCCGTCGCCGTGAGC
>MKUL01000039.1 GCA_001897795.1 Alphaproteobacteria bacterium 41-28
CAAAGAATGTTTTGATACCCAGGTCAAAGCTTTTAACACTCTTCCGGGTCAGCCCGCAAGCACACTGGTCGGTGATTTAGGCCGTTATCATTTTCCCGGACCCTATGATTTAGACCTTTCCAATAAGGGCATTCAAGGGCCTATTATTGCAGACATTGTGGAAGGATTTAAACGTGCAAACGTTCCTTTAAAGTCTTTGAATGTGAGTTATAATGTGATTACAAATTCCACAGATGTTGAAAGAATTTTTGCTGCCTTACCTCCAGAAATGATACATCTTGATCTGTGGGCGAGTATGCGTATTCTTAGTGTTAGTGACAATTCATCACCTCAGTCTTTCTTAGGGCTAGGGCAATTAACAGGACTTCAAAGCTTAAATCTATCATCTAATTTTCTTTCTTCGGATGATATTGGGGTCATAGGACAGGCTCTGCAAAACCTCTCCCATCTCAAAGAGTTAAGGTTAGCTGTGAATGCTAACGATGTAGATCAGATTACAACAAATATAGCGCAGATTGCCCACTCCCTTAAGCCCTCTTTGACCCTTCTCGACCTTGCTGATATTAACCTTACTTCGGATCTTGAAGGACAAATTGCTCTTGGAAATTCTTTAGCACAAGTTCCCACCTTAAAAGAGCTTTATTTGGGGAGCACTGGAATTGGTGGAAATGTGAATACAACACTTAATGATGTAGCACTGGTGGCTCTGGCCCATGGGCTCTCCGCCCAGGAGAATCTGCGTATTTTAGATCTAAGCAGTAATTATATAGGTCAAAAGGATGCAAGCTTACTCCTCAGCTCCCTTCCTCCTTCCTTAGCTTTTTTAGATGTTAGTGATAACTCGATCGGGCTCTACCAAGCTTTTTTTGAAGTTAAGGCTCTTGCTCAATCTGTTCAGCAGATGTCTGGGCTTACTTCTCTTAAAGCGGGAGGATTAAAAAATTACGTAAATAACGAGCTTGGCAGCTCGTCTGATTTCTTAAGGGCTCTTCAAGGGAAGCAAAATTTAACTTCCCTTGATCTCTCTTGGAATTCTTTTAATGATTCCACAATTATAAATAGCTTTCTGCAAACAATACCTAATCTTGAATCTCTTGATCTTTCCAATAATCAGCTGACTCATGGATCAATATTAGCTCCTACCTTTTCAACCTTGGGAAAGCTTAAGAGTCTTAATCTAGGGGGGAATAATTTTACAACTGCGAATCGCGTGAGCCTTTGGAAGGCAACCTCTTACCTTCCCAAAATTCCCTTTTATCTTGATGAAGATCTTAACTTTACATCAACATATTTAAAAAGCTTTAATTCTACAACAACTCGTTTAGACTTATCAGGACTTATTCCAAATGATCCCCCAGCTCTGGGAACTATTATGCCTCAAGTTGTTGATCTTTTTTCGAATTTAAGGGAGTTAGATTTATCGAATAACAATGTGTTAGATTACTATGTTAATGGCACATATAGAATAGGGGGGGTACAAGCTCTAATTACATATTTACCACGCCTTACCCACCTTCAATCTTTAAGAATATCAAATATTTTGTGGGAAAATAGTTCCTTCAGTACTACTCCTCCAGTAGAGTTAAAAACTTTCTCTCAAATCATAGGCCAACTCCCGAACCTACAGGCCCTTGATTTTTCATATAATAATTACTTCTTAGCAGCTAATTCCTTAGGTATGGGTTTAGAAAATATTCATTCCTTGACATCAGTAAATTTTAGCTCTTGCTGGTACCCCTGGACGAATATAAAATTGAATGCACCAGATCATTGGGAGGGAGGAGTTCAATTAATAAAGGGATTGCAGGCGCAACCAAACCTTATCCATTTAGATTTATCAGGCAATATAATAGGCTTATTTTATAATTATTCTAATCCTTTTTTTCCTCCAAAAGATCCAAATTCAACTCTTGCCCTAGCCAAGGCCCTCAATTCCTGGCTTCAATTGCGCTCTCTTAATCTTGCTTATAACAATATAGGATATAAAGATTCTGATAGTGCGTCCACTTTTCTCGAGAAACTTGCAGGCTTGGCTGAAACAGGTAACAAACAAGGAAGAACGCTTGAGGTTAACCTTTTAGAGGGAATATCTAATGTTGAATGGACTCAAGGTGCTCAGGTTCTTCAAACGCTGACGCAACAGAAAATTGAAGACGCTTGTGCGCTTCAGCTGTGTACGGGAGATCCCATTTCCAAGCCTACATCCTCAGAAACGCAAGCTCGTGGCTTTCAAAGAGAATGGGATTCCCTTCCTGCCGCCACCTCCGATGCTATAAGCTCTCACAACATTCCCTGGTATTCCCCTGCCAAGTGGATGGCAACGTTGAAATCTCTGTGGCAAGGATCTCCTAAAGCCATTGACATGACAAACCCCCAGATTGAAGAGTTAGTCAGATTTAAGGAGAGATGTGACCACCTGGTCGCCATAGCTGATACCCGGAGTGCCGATAGATGGTATCGTTTTAGCTTAGAGGATTTACGTGACGATGCTGCAGAGATCGTAAAAAATCCGAGACTGATAACCAAGGATACCCAGAAGAATTTTTATCGGCGTTTAGATGGAATTGAAAGGGATTTTCTCCGAAAGCCTTTGTTAAAAAAACCATCTTTCTTTGCAACTTCAAATCCCATTGCAACGTCATTGACAGAGTTAAAGACGATGACTGAGTTATGTCCTGTTTCAATGCCGTTGTTGCAGAGTGGCCTTGTTCCCTTGGCTTTGGGTCAGTAGTAAACTTTCTCTAAGGAAGAACGCGCCCCTCACATTACCCAAGACCTTTCAAAAATAAATCAAAGGGAGCTTTCGCTGTGAAAGTTGGACGATAATTTTTTACGTAAAAAGCTCCTCACCCACCCCTACAAACTCCCCGGATGCCTACGGTCCCTATTTTCCGTAAGCTTGCGTGCAAGGGCTTCGACTTGGGGATCTAGGGCATGGGCAGCAACTTCTAAAGCCTCTAAGGCTTCAGGGCTTGAATCGGAGTCAATGGCCGAATCTAAAGGAGGCTGTAGGCGCCAGTAATTATTACCCAAAAGATCTTTCATTTCGTTATGAACGCCAAGGCTACCCGATGCCATAAGAGTCTCTATAGTTGGAACAGTGGCTTGAAAAAGGCCAGCTTTCTTGGAAAGTACACTTGAAAGGGGGCTCTCGCCAGTTCCTAAGGAAATCATCATAACATTGGTTTGGTCCGCTTTCTGAGGACTGTGTTCATAAAGTTTGATAATCCGTTTGTACACAAGTTCGGTTGGGTTATTGATCCATAGCCCCCCATCCACGAAGGTACTTTCAGGCCCTCCAACAATGTTTTGGAAGGCATAACCTCTTCTTGCGGTTGAGGTTGCCATGACAACGTCCCGCATCAGATAATCATCATGTTCATTGGCTTGGGCTTTCTCACTCTCAAAAGTATAGGCTTCAGTTTCCGGAATCTTCATCGCTGTTGCTAAAGCAGGAATCAACGTATCGCTTAAAGTGAGATCTTTAAAATATCGTTTTAGAAGACGTTCCAAAGGTTGTGCGGAGTATTGCACTCTCCAGAGATTAGCAACTCCACTATATATCTTTTTAAATCCTCTTGTTTTAGGAAAGATGGACGATCCATGGATATCAAAAAGTTTTACCAAGTCATCAACTTCCCATAAGGGCGTATGATGGTCTTCTGTTGCGACACATCCTAAAGCACAGATTCCGCCAGTGAATGTTCCGCCAATATAATCCACAAGCTCACAGATGCGTTTCTTGGAAGCTTCTTCGAGTTTGCTCATCAAGAGGACTGGAATTTTGCCACGAATTCCACTACCGTCAAGAGAAAGGCCAATATAGGAATAGTCGTTCTCAGGAAGATTACGGAGGAGGAACTCTTCTTCTAAATCTTCTTTGAACGCTTCTTCTTGAGGGAGAGGAATGCTTTTTAACCTTTCCTCATAGTAACTCGTAACTTGAGGCTCTAAACTTGAGGGTTCTTGTTTCTCTGAATTTTCCCATTCTGAAGGAGGAGTAGTGTCTTCAAAATAGTCTTCTTCTAAGGGAGGAAGGTCATCATAAGGAGCAAGTGTTTCCGTTGCTTTTTCTTTTTCTTTCTCTTTACCCTTTTCCTTTTCTTTGCCTTTATCACGATCAGGCTCTTGTTCTTTAGAAAAGTCTTTTTCCTTATCTTGAAGAGGCATCGGAGTAAGATGAAATAGAGAGTCTTGATCCCTTAAAATATGAATGACTCTTTCAGGGTCTTTCGATCCAAGAGATTCATCTTGTGTGAGAGTTTCGCTTGAGCCTAGCCAGAGTTGGAATTGAATCTCTAGCCTTTCACCTAATTTTGATAAAAATGATAAAACTTCCCCTTTCAGCCAATCTGATTGCTGGAGATACCAGGGAATAAAAACCTTCAGGACCGTAAAATCTTCAGAATAATCACTCAGAGCCATTTCAAGTTCTTGGTGTGTGATGATGGCCATTTGAAAGGCTGGACTGCCTGGATCATTAGCAAGAGTATTTAGATTTAGCTGGCTTTTTTGCCAAAGCTGATCAAGCTCCTGAGTGTGTTCTCGTAAAGAGGAAGGCAAGTCCTGGGACATAAAGCCAGCTTGAAAGATGGGGGCAAAGAGAGAGAACGTTAAATTGGGGAGTTGAAAGAGCCTACTTAAAATTGTTCCAAGTTCCATCCCCATCAAATCCTCAAAAGAAATCTGATGAAGAGGTGAGCCTTTTTGGAGGGAAATCGACTGGTCTTCAAAAAGAAGACGATATACGGAAGGTTGACTTGGAGGTGGGGATGCTTCTATCTCATCCGTATTAAGAAGTGGATTTGAGCGAGGCGAAGAGTGTGCTTGCTGAATTTTCTTGTTTCGTTGTAGGGCCTGATTAATCACATTCTGTGTTATATCATTAACGCTATTGCCCTGCAGATTAAGCTCTGTCAGAGTAGAGTTGCGCTCCAGAGCCTGGCCAAGAGCTTGTACACCTATAACCCCAATGCTGTTGCCATTCAGATCTAAATCTGTCAGGGTAGAATTGTGTTCCAGAGCTTCGGTGAGAGCTTGTGCACCCTCATCGCCAATAGTATTCCACTCCAGATTCAGCTTTTCCAGAGTAGAATTGTGCTCCAGTGCTTGACCAAGAGCTTGCGCGCCCTCATCGCCAATCTCGTTTTTACCTAGATACAACTTGGTCAAGGAGGAATTATACTCCAGAGCTTTGCCGAGAACCTGCACTCCCTTACCTCCAATATTGTTTCTCGACAGTTGTAGCTCTTTCAGGGCAGAATTATGCTCCAAAACTTTGCCAACAGCATGAACTCCTGTATCTCCGATATTGTTTTTACTTAGATCCAGCCAGGTTAGAGTAGAATTATGCTCCAAACCTTTACCGAGAGCTTGCGCCCCCCTATCTCCAATATTGTTTCTCGACAATTGTAACTCTTTCAAAGCAAAGTTATGTTCCAAACCTTTACCGAGAGCTTGCGCGCCAATATACCCAATTTGGTTCCAAGTTAGATGCAGCTTAGTCAGGTTGGAATTGTGCTCCAGCTCCTGACCAAGAGCTTGCGCACCCACATCACCAATATTGTTTTCCGACAGCCACAACTCTGTCAGTGTGGAATTGTGCCTCAGAGCTGTGCCGAGAGCTTGCGCGCCAACATACTTTAACAGATTATACCCTAAATCCACCCTTTTCAGGGTAAAATTGTGTTCCAGAGACTTGGCGAGAGTTTGTATACCTACATCTCCTAAGCTGTTATTCCTCACATTCAGTGATGTTAGAGTAGAATTGTGTTCCAAGCTTTTACTGAGAGCTTGTGCACCCACATGCCCGATCTTGTTTTTACCTAGAGCTAGCGTGGTCAGAGTAGAATTATGCTCCAAACCTTTACCGAGAGCCTGCGCTTCTGCAACTCTAATATCTTTTTCTTCCAAGTCTAGCTCCTCTAAAGCTCCTCGCAAAAGAGGCAAAAGGGCCTCGTTTATAAATTTTTCTGATGCCCCCTGCAAAGTACAGAACGGAAATTCCTGACGAATCTCGTGGTGAGAGATTTTATTACATCCCTTTAATTTTAAAGTTTTTAAGTGTGGCCGGTTTGGTATTTGTTGATCAAGAGCTTCATCTGTAAGAAGAGCTACTTTGCGAATATCCAGGGTCTGTAAACCTGGTGCTATGACAGATAAATGTACCAGCTTTAAACATCCTTTGGCTTTCAAATGTGTGAGATAAGGAGTGTTGATTCTAAGGCTAGCAAGTAATGAACATTGGCTGATGCTTAGCCACTGTAAGCTCGGAAAGATAATCTCTTTTTTTGCCTTGCCTTCAACGCGTGCAACCTTTTTAAGTCCCTTGAGATTGAGGTGAGTTAGTCCTTGGGCTTCTTTTGTGAGAAGAGGGAATATGGATTCTTCCAGATTCTCAGAACCTGAAAGATCGAGCTTTCTTAAGTTTCCTAGATAAAGTCCCCCCTTACCAAAATCCTTAAGGGTAAGTACGCTCGAATTCCGAATGCGTAAGGTGCGATGATCATCGAAGGACTTTAAGGCCGTAATCCAGGCTTTCTGGTCGGTTAAAGGCATCGTCTTGAAATCAAGCTGCTTTAAAAATTTGTCTCTTTGTTTAATGGTTTTGAGTATTTTAAAGGTTTCGATGCTTTTGCCAGTTGCCTCTTGACTGATCTGCTGGATCATCTCTTGGAGCTCAAGAAGTGCCGTATCTGGGCCAATGTGTCCCCCTACTCGAATGACGTCTAAAATTTCTTCTTTGATGGGAATATCGAGGGATGTTAAAAACCCCTTTAAGCTTGTGGTTGTGAGAAGGGCCCCTCCTTTGGTACGACCATAAAAGGGTCCATCGATCTTTAAGAATCGCTGCCATGGAGCCGCCCCCTTACTCAAGTCCCATTGTGTTTCAAAACCAGGCTTGTATTTCCTGTAAAGGAGATTCTCCATTTGGTTGAGATACTGGAAATGAGTCAAAGATTCATCCTTGCCCATTTTATGGAAAATTCGTTGTGATCTGATCATCTTTTCATAGAGACGACTGAGCATCTTCGGCGTAAAGGCAACCCCTATAAAGCTACCAAATTTTGTCATTAAAGTTTTCATTTCAGCAGGTTTAAAGAGACGGCCATAGCAGGTGTTCAGGCTTGAAAGCTCTACCAACCAACGCTGAAGAACTTCCGCAGGATCAAATTTCTTAAAGACCTCGATGGCTTTGGGATGGATTATATCTTCCATCTGATCCAGGCAAAACAAGATGCATTTGACTTGAGTGGCTATTCCCTGCTTCTCACGAGCACCTGTTTCTCCATAGCTATGGTCATTATCCACACACTCAATCGCATAAAGTCCACTGGGAAGTCTTTTGACGAGGTAATTTGTGGGATTACCATCTTCTGGATTGTTTTCCGACGCTCCTATGATCATTTCTGATAGTCTTTGGGGATCAAGTTGTTTCAAACGCTCAGGATACTTCTCAAGGACTTCTTGGAGGGTATCCCCTTTGACTCCTTGGGAAATATAATAAGGCTTATTGCCAATGCGAATAAGTCCACCGTAAGGCACACCGTACCCTACAATCCGCCGCATCAAAAGCCCCACAGCTTCTTCCATTCCAGGAAGCTCAGGGTATTCTTTGATATAAAGACAGTAGTCTCCTTGCTCTATACGGCCTACATTTCTTCTGCCATTTTTATTAACTCGCTTAATCTCGCCCTTTCTATCAAAGAGTTGATCATAGTTTTCCTTGGGAAGAATGCGATCTCCCATGGTCGCTGTTTGAATAGGTATTCCTTCCCCTATCGTAGGGAGTAAAATGTCAACTGTACGGCGCCAAGAGATTTCAGGATTTATGTCTTCTAAAGTTTGGAAGGCGACTTTATGGATGGCATCTTCTTCTTGTAGGGCTTTGACATAAGCGAGGGCGGTTCGCCAGGGAACATCTATTGCCCCTCGGTTAATGAGGAAGGTCACAGCGTCCTTTCTTTTTTGCTCCATAGCTAGCTCTAAAGGAGTCCTCTGTCCATGTCTTTGATTGACATCTGCTCCTTGACGAATGATCTCTTGGATAAGCTTTAAAGAATGAGACTTCAGAAGGGTTTCATGGAGGAGAGATCTTTCTTCAGAGGGTAAAGTAATTCCTAAAAGGCTTAAGGTCCCCATCACGTCTTCATCAAGTTCTCCTACTATCACCCTTTCAAGGAGATGAGGATCTTTCCAACTGGGGTGAACATGCTGAGAAAGGTCTTCAGGGAAGTATTCTCCTGCACATTGTAAAATACGGCCTTGGGTTTCAGAAAGATGAGATTTTAAATCAATGGATTGAAGAAGAGATTGGACTTCTTGGGTGGGGGTTTGGGTCTTTTTTTCATAAGCTTCACGGGGGAGTCTTTCTTCTCTTAAAGCTTTAAAAACGAGACGGCCATCTCTTAAATGGGCGCGCATGCTTAAGGTTTGTTCAAGGCTGACTTCATCTCTACCAGGAAAGATGCGTAAGGCAACTTCATAGGGATCTTTAAAACGATCCCATAAGATTTGAAAATGAAGACCCACTAACGGATCTAGAAGAGAAAGTAAGCCGATATAGTTAAGATCTGGATAGTCTCTGAGATAGGCTTGGATGTGCTTTAATCGATCTAAAAGAAAATCTCCCATCTTTGGGGCGAATTTTACAGGGAAGTTTAGCTCCTTAAATGTTTCAGGTGAAATTCTTCCTTGGTCTTGAAGTTCTTGATACTCTTTATTATCCTTTTCAACTTGTCCTAACCACGTAAGGATGACTTCTTCAGCCGGCAGCCTTAAAAATCTTCGGCGAATGGTTTTGTCAATGGGCCGATTCATCAATTCAGGAACACAGTAGAGAATATTCTTAGCCCCCACATAATGTTCAGAAAATTTCAGACGAAGAGAAAAGTAATGAATAAGAGGATAGGCTAAAGCCATATCATCATCGATCCCTACAATATCTCCCTCTGGGGTGACCATCAAATTGTCTCCATGGGTGTCATAGGGATTAACCTCAAAGCTTGTAAGAAGTTGAGCACATAGGCTTTGATTATTAATTTCATGAAATGACCGCTTTCCTTGTTTGACAAGCTCTACAAAAGCACCAAAGCTGATGCCGCTTACGGCTCGAGTCGCTTGCACAAGATGCTGGGTCTTCTCAAGGGCCAGGTATTGTTTAAGCTCAGGGTATTTCTCAAAAAAGGCCTCTCGCTTTTGTGTGTTGATGGCCTGAAGAAGCTCAGGATGAACGGGCATATTGGGGGTTTGGGAATAAAGGTGAACGCCAGATAAACTTAATAAAGCAGAAGGTGTAATTCCTTGACCAACAAGAAGCTGTTGAAGGAGATAAACAGCGTGCTCCATCCCTGGAGTCAGAGAACCTCCCAGTCCACGATTAGCCTTAAAATACACGTCTTCCACACGAATCACAGGATGATTGCCTTTCGCGTTGGCTTTGCGCTCATCCTTGTAGGTACTTAAGCTTAAGAGCTCAAGGGCCTTTTCTTGGGAAATAGAAAAATCCCCTAGGCCGACAATGTTCATTACAACACGGGAGGAAGGATCTTTTTCCTCCTCGAGCTGATCTTGAGTGGCTTCCCTAATTTTTTGATGGAGATCTGCCTGGTCTTCCTCTAAGGCTCTTAACAATTCGGTTCGAGAGAGAATTTCTTCTTCAGGAGAAGATTTAAAAACAAGGTGGCTTTGTTGTAAGCTTTGATCACTTTCAGCTTCGGAAGAACCTTTTCTTCGCCCTACAATGTTTCGTCTTTGAAGGAGGGGAGGGGTACCTTTATGAAATAAATCTCTTGAAATAACAGGAGATTTTTCTTTTTCCTTTTCTGGGTTTTCATCTCCTTTAAGAGTTTCTCGTTCTTCATCACATTTGACCTTTTCTTTTTCTTGAGACGGGGGGAGAGAAGGATTACCAGAGCGTTCATCATTATCGGCAGGGTTAATCTGGAGTGTTTCAGAACGAGAAAGCCTTTGTGCTGGGTTTTTGGGTTCATTAAAGGAAGAAGAATCAAAGGAAGCCGGTGATCTTCTCATCGCCCAAGCAGATGAGATAACGAAGGGCTCAAAAACAAAACTAAAGATTAAAAGACTAATAAGGACTTTTTGAAAACATCTTAATAAAAAATTCGTAAGAAAACATAACGCTAATCTATCTTTCCCCTGCATATTTTCCCTATTTTTTAATTAATCTAAAACTATCGAAAGTTATGACAAAGTAAAAATCAAATCCTCACAAAGGTCAAGGAGGAATAAGTCACCCTGTTTAAAGGGAGTTGACATTGGAAAAACGATGTACTTTAATGGCTCAATAAAAATAGATCGACTAAAAATATTCTCAAACAGGATATATGCTCAAGAAACTTATTTCTTATTTAGTTATTTTTTCTATTCTTTTTGTCGACAGTGCCTCTTGTATGCAAGAAGTTGAGGAGCATGACCCTCCCCTTTCAGGGCGCCGTCTTTCTTTAGATCATCCTCAACCACACAATCCGCCTGACATCCCTGAAGTTAGGGAAGAGGGAGCTTCCCACCCCCAGGAGAATAACGCTGAGGCGCAAGATATACAGACTCCTCCCCCACCTGTTAGTCCTCTCCCTTTACCTGAAAAAGAGGAGGATCCTGTTCCTCCTCAAGGAAGTCCTGAGCCTATTTCTCTCCCTCCTTCCGAAGGTGACGGGGAAAAAGTTCAATCCTCTGAATCTCATGTCATTGTTGAAGAAGGTGAAGTTGAAGTTGAAGTTGAAGTTGAAGCTTCTTCCTCTACTGAAGAACACGAAAATAGTTTTGTTGTCCTCCCTGAGGATCAGGGGTCTCAGTTAAAATTGCAGCTGGTAGAGGGAGTCCCTATCCTCGAGGATTCTCTCATTCAAGAGACTCTTTCACAGAAATATTTGCGGCTTTTAAGAATCAACCCTCAAGATTTAACCCCTGAAGAAATCGAAGACTTGCAGACAATTCTGAGAATTG
>MKUL01000040.1 GCA_001897795.1 Alphaproteobacteria bacterium 41-28
AGGAGTGTAAAAACTATTTTGCTTCCTCTGGATATGTAAACACTTAAATCAAGAATGCTCTAGTTATAGAAACGGCAAACACCTCTCAAATTATAGAAGATTTTACTTTCTGAAGAAAAATGAGGTATTTTATCAAGAATTTAAATTTCCTGATTTTAAAATGGGACCTCTTGCAATTATAGCAAACTATTATTGCTAAGCAATTTCCTTAAGGATAAGTGGACACCTCGATTAAGGCAAATTCCCTGTTCATCTTCCCAAATGTAGAAACTACAGAGAATACGTTTTATGGCTGCAATGCCAAGATCTTAAAGCCGCTGAACAGTTTTGGAAAGAATAATTGCAAGATTTATTTCCATTAAAGTTATCTAACAAAAGTCAAAAAATACTTGATACAGCAAATATAGCTAGATACCTTTAAATTAAGTATATTGTGCTAAAAATTTAAGGGAGGATACTATGACCTATTCATTAGATTTTCATCGGAAAGTTTTTATTGTTAAGGATAAGGCTAACCTGACTTTAACCGAAGTTGCCAAACGATTCGATATCGGTCTTGCCAGTGTGGTGAGATGGTCTGCAAATATTGCTCCCAAAAATACTCGCTATAGACCAACGACAAAAATCAATATGGAAGCTCTTCAACAAGATATTATTGATTACCCTGATGCTTACCAATACGAGCGGGCCCACAGGTTAAATGTGAGTAAGAGTGGTATCTGGCATGCTTTGCAAAGGCTAAAAGTGACCTATAAAAAAAACTCTAACGCATCCCAAAGCGGATCCAGGAAAACGCTCTGCTTTTTGCCAAACAATCCAACGCTACCAAGATGAAGGGCGGCCAATTGTATCTATTGATGAGTCTGGGTTTGCTGAGGACATGCCGCGTACCCATGGTTATGCGCTTAAGGAAAAGCGATGTTATGGTAAGCAGGATTGGGGTGCTAGGGGCCGCTCATTAGCAAGACTTGCCTTCCTATTTTTATATTCCCTTTCTAACTGGTCTTATATTAACTCAAACTCTTTTAAAAATTTTTGTTGTTTATGAGCTGATAGCTGGGTAAAGTTTTCCAATCCTTCCTTTAAGTCAATGCTAATTGTTTTAAGTACTGGATGTTGAACATATATTCTGAGAATACCAGGATCATTATAAATATTGTCTTCCATCATTGAGATGGCATCTTTTTTTGATAATAAAAACAAAGAAATAAAGAGAACTGTTGTAAATTTAAGAAAAGTGTAGGGACAGTAGGCTTTACCAACGCTCATAAATTCTGACTTTTTGATATTATAATAGACATTTTAGCAATCATATTCGGTTCTAGAAGATCAATAATGAAAACCATCTCTCATTTTTAAATGAAAGGGATTAGTATACCCGTTTCTTTCATAAGAGGAGACTTGATAGTTAACAGATAAATAAGGACTACTTCTCCATTTTTTTTCTTCCTTTTCGTTCTCCTTTTTCCCTATACTCTTAATTGCTTCCGGAAGACCTAATTTTGCAGCTTGTTTTATTTTTTTTTCTGCAAAAAGTGAAAAAGCGTATGCAACCTTAATAGGCGGAGTGAATTTATCCCATCTCTTTTGTCCATGAAGCTTTATATAGCTTTTCCAAAACTCCTCATTTATTTTTATTCTAAGGTTTTTAGAAGTACGAGATAATTGTATGACATCCAACGGAGGGAGCTTGTAGCAAATTTCCCAAAGTATTTCAATAGGTATATTTTTAAGATCCTTCTTTACAAGGACCCCAGGGGTAAATGAAAAATCATCTTGTTCAAGTAAAAATTCTTCATCCGCATCATCAAATGTTTGTTTTCTTGTAAAACAAGCAAAGCATTTTCTCACAAGAGTTGAGATGCTACATTCTTCTATATCTTTATTCTTACGTCCTGCATATAAGCTATTTTCCATGACAAGCGCTATTAAAAATGTACAAGTTATAAATAAAATTGTTTTCCCATTCATAAACTTCCCTACTTGTAAGCTAATATTTTATGTTTCTATTTTCACAATCAGTTAGAATTTTTGATTAAATTTCTACTTTTAGTGGCTCCTTGTCAAGGTTGTTTATAGGAGGTTGTTTATAAATGGAGTTTTCCAAAAGAACGAAAAACTAAATGTAAAAAAGAAAGATTCAATAAAATACCAGATAATTTAAGGTTAAAATTCCTTTAAACTCGATGTTCATCTCCAATCTTAACTTTTTTGCCTTCTAAAACCGGCACATTTTCTAGTGCGAATTTTTTGTTGAATGGGTTTTAAGAAGCATATAGATATTCTCCAATATAAGAAAATATTATTATTTCTAAGGAAGCTTTGGCTTGCACTTGAGGTGTCTATTTTGCTATGAAGTTTGGAAAATAAAATATTGGAAAAACTGTTTTTTCGACAGAGAAACTCTATTTCATGAAGACCATACTTACTTGAAGAATTAGTCCGACTCCAGTTTATTACCCACAACGAAGCCACAAAATGAGAAGATAGAGTGTATTATCTTTCCCCAGCTTTTATTTCAACAAAAGTGTTGGATTAGGATCGAGGCGGTCTTTGTAGAGGGGATGTTTGTGAGAAATAATCCGCCCCAGCAAAAGAGGTTTTTGGCCTCTTAAAAAACAGAGCATTTTTTTGTCTCCTAGTTCCTGAATTTCAGGAGCGGTGAGAAGTTTTTCTTTCATTTGACTTACGGATTCAGACCCGGCCCCTTTGAGGAAATTCCCATATTCTCGAGCAGCATTGGTTCGGGTCACAATGGTTTTATCTCCCGTAAGAGATGAGACCCAGGAAGCTGTTGATCCATCCGTTCTGCCTAAGTTGAATATTCGAACTGTTGCAGAGGAACCGAAGATCACATCCGTTTCTTTTCCCCAGACGGACTCAATAGAAGATTTATCTTGGGCCACCATAAAGGCCTCAATACCAGCCCCTGCAGCAACGGTCACAATGTTGATGAGCTGGCGCATGGCTCCCAATCTTGGGAACTCATCTAACATTAGCAGAATCTTTTCTTCAGGATTTTTGTACCCTGATTGCCGAATGACTGTCCCCAACACAATATTAGTAAAGAGCCGTAAAAACCCTGACATGGTCTCAATCATATCCAAGGGAATCACACAAAAGAGATCAATTTTGTTATCTAAAAGCTCATCAAAAGAAAAAGTTTGTGAGTCATTTTGTGGTTGTAAGAAGGCTTTGTTTTTTTCATAGCCAATCCAGGAGAGATTGCGTTTGATGGTCGTAAAGAAGGAGCCTCTTTCTTCTTCTCCTGCAGAAAGGATGGTTTGAGCCATTTTAGCAGGTCTTCCCTCAAGAAAGTCCTTATGCTTTTTCCATACATGGAGTCTGTTGATAAACCCTGGGCCACACACAAAGTCATAGAGGGTATTCAGATTAAATCTTTCCTTTGGCATTGTATGTTGAATGACTTCAAGAGTCACTTGCAGGATATCAGCGGCAATTTTGTAGAAATGTTGGTTGTAAGGTGTTTCAGGTTCAAGAAGACCTTCGATGATAATACGAGAGTCTCTTTCGAATTCCTCTGGCCTAATGTAATCCAAGGGATTCCAACACCACCTATTTTCATCAACGACATTAAAAGGGTTGAGAACTACAACCTTTCGTCCCTTGCTTTTTCGGGTCCTTTGAGTCATAGCAAAGAGCTCTCCTTTAATGTCGAGAACAGCAACTGGACCCTCATGATCAAGAAGAGCTGGAATGACACAGGAGACTCCTTTTCCTCCTTGGGAGCCTGAGATTACCACATGATGACCTCCAAGCCATCCCCTGCTTGGGTTAGGAAGGTATCTCATAATCCTTCCTGTGGTGCCTTTTTCATGGAAAGGAACGCCTAAGGGGAGTCCAGATTCATTCTTTAATAATTCTTTTTCTTTGGTTTTTTCTAGAAACCCTGCCACCCAAGGTCCTTCCTTAACCCGATATGCGCGGTCTAAAAAGAGCCTCCGCGCTGGAACAAGAAGGAGGAAATGAAAAAAGTAACACAAAAACAAAAAAGGTATTGCTGTAAATACCAGCCAAACCCCATAAAGTTCAGACTGATTTACAATGCGCTTCTGAACCCAAGAAAAGACCATTACGAGGGCTTTGTCTGCTGGGTAATACGTTCGTAAATTTAAATAAATGGCTTTGCCATCTAAAAACGTAAGGTAGAAAGGTTCTAAAGCTAAAATTAATGTCATAAAAAAGAGACAATAGGCCACAATTTTAAGAATCTCCATAAACTGGCACCTCAAAGGTAGGACGAGGCAAGACAGAACTGTTAAGCTTAAGAACAAAGTGAATAAAGCTTTGGATTGAAAACTCAAGGCTAAAAATATATGGGGAAGGAGAACCCAACTAATTATCCCAACCCCAAAGGTCAAAAGAGGAATAGATTGGCGAAGAAGAGTGAGAATTTTCATATTTATTTTTATCTTATGAATGGAAATAGGTTTTTCATGTGATTCTCATTTGGATTTCTATTTCTTAAAAAGAGGTGAATTTGGAGGTGTTGTATCCTGGGGCATAGATTTACCAGATCCAAGATCCTCTGCAACGCTCATCACACCTTTTCCAGCACTTGTGAATAAATTCTTGACCGCAGCTACCCCCAAGGTTTGCTCATCCAGAGTATCGCGTTCTTTTTGAAGCTGATTTTCTTCCGTCGAAAGGTCCCTCTTTCTTTGATCAAGATGTTTATCAACCTGCTGCAAAAGATGAGTCATTTCGTGTTCGAGAGTGGGAACTTGAGTTGAGGATGTTTCTGAAGTTTTATGAAAAGAAAGTTCATTTGCTGAATATGATTTTGCTTGTCCTTTTCTTAATTCAGAAACGGAACTTAAATCGAGATTTTGGTTTTGACTCAAAACTTCTTGGGTATTTTGATGATGCTGGCCAGTGATGCCTGTGCCTCCTTTCAGATTCGCTGTCTCTTTTTCGTAAGTCTGGTTGAGATTGACTTCATTCTGAACATAACTGACTCCCTGAATCTCGATTCCCCGAATCTCGATTCCTTGAATCTTGTATTGAGGATGCATTTCTTGAAACCGATTGAAATAAGCTTCACGCTCTGGTCCTCCCTGTTCAAGAATTCGGCGAGCTCCATCATAACCCACCTTTCCTCCTGAGGAGCCGTTTGGACCTGAATTTACTGGCTGATGAGCCATAAATTCGAGAAGAGGTTGGGTTAGATCTTTATTGATTGTTAATGTTTGACTCTGGCTTGAAGACAAATCCTTTGAGAGAGCATCCACTTGATTTTTAGCAACGGATACTTGCTCAAGAAGGCTTTTGGCATGATTAAGAGTTGCTGTAGCACTTTGTCCTAACTCACTTAGATTTGTATCATTTTGGCTCTTTGAGTAAGATTGAGCTGCCGATAGGATGCGATCTAGACTTTCCGCGTAATTTTTTTGATCGGCTATCGATTGAGCAGCAGCTACGTCTTCGTGATTTGTCGCTTGACTAGAAAAACTCCCACTTGCGCTTAATCCAAACCCAAATACTTCTGGTGTCCCTAATTTTGCAGCAACGGCTGTTTCAACAGATTGGGCATAGGTTTTGCCTGTTTTTTGCTGAATATCCTGGACATAGCTCTTGAAGTTTTGAAGACTTCTAGCATCACTTACACTCATCGATTTACTTAAGTCTGTTCCTGAAGCTATGGTGTTTCCAACTTGTGAAAGGAAGTTTGTCATGTGCTGAAGAGAAGCCTCAGTTGCCTCACTTGCCGCAATTGATTTTGATTGAAGAACACTTTTTGCCGTATTCAAACTCTCTTGTTGAGCAAAACTGGTATTTTCTGTCCCCATAATCTGAACTCCTAAGTGGGATATGGCATGATCTGTGAGGGCTTGCGTTCCACCTGCAAAAGCGCTTGCTTCAATTCCTGAAGCTGAAAGCCCTTTAAAGTGTGAAGCACTGTAAGAAGGACTTGTTGTGTGCTGAAAGGCTGATGTGTTTTGATAAGCTTGAGTTCCTAATGAAATATTGCCTAAACTCATATTACCAGAAACTGTTTCTGCTGCAGCTCCACTGGATGCAGATTGCATGGCTGATCCTAAATGCTGGGCAAGACCTACAAAGGCCCCAACCCCTTGTCTAAGAATGCCATAGGAGATAAAGGGAATACTGACAGAAAGCCATGCAGCAAGAGTTACCATATCCGTATGAGCATTGATAATGGCAGAAGAGTTTAAAAGGGTCAGCCCTTTGTCAAAGCTGTGACCTAGAGATTCGTTTCTTCCATAAAGTGTCATAATAAGATTGAGAACTGCATATAAGGGTGCCCACAGCTGAGTCCAAACAAGAATACCAAAATAGGTTATTAAAATACGAGAGCCGTTGGGCAAGAGAGCTAAAACCACAACAAAGATAAATAAGGCATAACATAAGGCTTCAATTACGTTTTTAAAGAGGGGTAAGGTTCGAGCCGCAATCTCTCCGGCAATGGTATAAGCCGATCTTTGCTGTAACAGAGCCTTACTCGCTGCATAGTTTGAAGGAGAACCTAATTCTGAAAGTTTATTGTTGGAAGCTTCCTCAAGGGCGTTGATCATCATTTCTTGCCGTAAGAGACTTTGGGCATTTTCTGCAATAGCTTGTCCCGCAGATAAAAGCTTGGCACTTCCCATAAGATCTGTCAGAAAGGCTTTTTCTGTTAATTTGCGGTTTTGAACTCGAGAGCCATAAAGTGCTGTCGCTTTTTTGATTTCATCATTCCATAAATCACTGAGTTTCTTAGCTCCTGTCTTGCAAGTGACAATGGCTCCTGGATTCGTTTCCTCCTTGTAAAGAAACCCAAGAACAGGACTGGCTTGACTGGAAACAAACTTCCAAATATCAGGGGCATTTTGTAAATCTTGAAGTGTGTATTTGTGCCCAATCATGGCATCATAAACGACACATTGGTTAACAAACCGCTCCATGTTACCTTTAAACACAGGATCAACGATTCTAAACTGCTTCACTTGACTCATGAGTGCTGAAGCAAACACTGTCCCTGTTTTATGATAAGGCATGTAGTCAGGAAGGGTAAACACAGACTCAATCTTTTCTGTCACAGATCTTCCAACCTCACTCACAAAACCTGCAAAGGCTCCTAAAGCATAAGGAACATGATCAACCTTATTCTTTGTTTTAGAGAGAGGATCATGAATAAAGATTGTCGTTTTTGGCAAACAGATAAGATTGGTCGCAATCACAACCCATAAGAACCATCTCATTCCTTCGATAAGGCTTTGACGAAAGAGCATGAGAATGAGGACATAAACAGATCCCACCATAAGCCCTACCCTTATCAACGACATTACCATGCCCGTACGGTCTTCTTTAAACAAAGCTGCTATGCCATTAAAGATCAGAGTAAAGAGTTCTCCACCCCCATAGGTGGTTATGACATGTGTCATAACCAGTACCCAGTGTTCAGTATCCAGTGTTCAGATAGTCTTCTGAAGCATCTAAATACTTGTGTTATCTTATTTTGATTTTGAAGCATTTTCTTTCCTTTCTGCTTTCTGAATACTGAAAACTGAACACTGCTCACTGCTCACTGATTCGCTCCCTGTTGGGAAGAAATGAACATGTTCTGCAATTTAGCTTCAATTTGTTGGGTGCGTTCAATCAGATCAAGGGTAATGGCCATTTGCTCAAAAAGAGCTGTGCGTTTGGCAAAGAGCATTTTGCGAGATGTTGCGATCCCCGCCCTTAATTCTTCCACCATATGGTCATTAATCTGGGTTTTCTTCAGCTGGGTAACACTATCCCATACAAGGGTCATGACTTCTTCGAGATAATGGAGGAGAATATCGTGAGCAATAGCTTCACTAAAATCAGCAGCGCTGAGAGGACTTCCTCCTTCCTTAAAGGCCGCTTCCACTGCCATAATCTTTAAAACTGGAAGTTTTGTTGAATTCACAAATCCGCGTTCTTCCTCAGTAAGAGCTTTGTCTTCCCTTACTTTTTGAGAAAGAGAGAGCAAAAGGCGATGCACTTTTGCATAGAGAGCCTTTTCTTTTGAGAGAGTGACATTTTGAAGGGAAGGAGCAAGGCATTTATTTTCTGAAACATCTTCACATTTATAAATCTGAACAGGCACATTACCCAGGATGAGCGCAGAAATAAGCTGTGGATCACTGCTTTTAGAGGGGAGTACTTTAACCTCTAAACGATCGCTTGTCTTCCGAGAAACAATAGTTCCTGAAACCGTCATAAAGAACTCTGCTAACTGAGAATCCCGATTTAAAAAGCTATTTTTTTGAATCGCTTTCCAAGCAATATTAAATTCATCGCCTAAGATGTCTTTAAATCCAGGTTTTTCGTTCTTTCGGTTATTGATGTCTCCTCTTTTTTCTTCCACTCCGCACTTTTGACGACCTTGTGCCCAATCACTTACAACTCCTAAATCTTTACTCATTGCATGACATAAAAGCTGAGAACTTGCATCGGACTGAGGCCAAGCTCCTCCCACAAGCGTTGCTGCGGCTTCACAAGAATTAATGCTTTGGTTGGTCATTTGCCGAACTGCAGCAGAAAGATCATCTAAAACACTTTTGATTTGAGGAGTCACCGTTGCAAGGGCGAGGTTAAAGGCATAACCACTGGCATTGCTACCTATGTTTCGAAGAAGTTGGGTAAATTCTCGAGCATTAATAAAGCTAAACCCTCCTAAAAAGAGATCAATGCCTCCACATCCAGAACGATAATGGGGTAGCTGCAAAGAAAAGAGCTCAGCATCATTGACTCTAGAGCGAGCAAATAAGCTTCCTCCTGTATAAAACCCGCCCGTTTGATCTTCGTAGCCTCCCCCTCTAGTGAGATTATTAGCCATGCCAAGGGACTTAAAGGCTTTTTCTAAATTCTCTTGCATACCCGCTTGAACTGAAGAACCTAAGAGAAATAAACTTAGAAAGCTGACCATTATTTTTTTCATTTTCTCGCTCCCTGAAAAAGCTGTGTTAACAATTCTACCCGTGCTTCAATCTCACTTTCAGAAACCATGCCATAGGACAAAGGAATGAGTTTTCCTGTCTTAGGGTGGAGTGCGATAAGAGCAGGGACATGAGAAACTTGAAGGTGTTGGGAGATTCCATTATCTCGTTTAGCATGGGGGAATTCAGGTAATGACCCTCCATCCATGGAGATGGCGAGAACTGACCAGCCGTGTTTCTCAGAGAATCGTTTCACAATAGGAGCAAATCCGTGACAGTAAGGACAGTTCTTCTTGAAGAAAAAGAAAAGTCCGTATTCTTGAGCTAAGTCCTTAATCCGTATTTGCAGCTCTTTGTGTTGCTCATTGTAATAAACATGGCGGGCATTTTGATCCACGGGATGCACTAAAGTTTCATCCAAGGAAGGGGTTGTCATCACAATGCGCTTCCATGATTCAGAAAAGTGCTGACTTTGGTCCATTAAAGCTCTTTGAGCAAGTATATATGCAATCACATTTTCGCGCGTAGGCTCAATAATGGCTGCATGAAGCTTTTGTTCCAACTCCTTTCTCTGCCCTTCAATGACTTCTGTTGGCGTCTGAGAAGGTTTCTTCTGATTACTGAACACTGAATACTGATCACTGCTTTCGTACCAATGCCATCCCTCAGCTCTCTTTTCAAAGAATGAAAAGTCTTTTGAGGCTACAGGTTTTGATGCAGGCATAGCCTGGGAGTCTGCTTTAAGAAAAGCCGGATTTATACTCAAATTCAAAAGAGCCATGAGGAAAAGGAATTTCCCTATGTTTGCCAACAGAAGTCCGCAATTCTGTTCTCTGTCACACTGCCATTCTGCTACACTGGAGATCATGCTCCCCCTTTTCTTTGCAGGGGCTGCTTTTCTGTCGGAGAAAGAACGCCTTTTTTGATTGTTTCAAGGCGTCCGCCAACTTTTTGGCCTATGCCTTGTAATTTGCCAGGATTAAAGTTCTTCATGAGGTCTTCAAATACTTCTCTGAGGTCTAGCTTGGAAAAGTCTATTCTTTGGATTTCTTCAATGGAGAAACCTCGGCAAAGAGGATGCTTCGGGGTGCCCCAGCCCATTCCAATTTGCGGCCGTCCTTGTTCATGAAAAACTTTGAGAAGTTTTGATCCCCAGCAACAATAGGTGGATTTCTTCTTGATGCACTGGCCTAAGACTTTTTTAGAACAATAAGTTCCGACATAATGGCAAAGGCCCTTTTTGCGTCTTTGGCTTAAGAGCTTTTCTTTTGAGCTACAAGAAGAAAGCCCTAAGTCATTTCCCCACCCTTTGCCTGATCCACAGCAATTTTTGAAGTTTATGGGTTGTTTTGAGCAGCGGTTATCTTCTCCCTTAAAAAGCCCTCCCATTGCAAATTGACCTTGGAGTTCTTTAAGAAGTGCGAGTTGGGCTAAGCTTGCCATCATTTCATCATTGTTTTCCCACCCTTGATCTCTGCAGTTTCCATCTAGGCAAAAAGGTGTCTTTCCTCCTTTAATCACATAGGATGTTCGGGGAGGGTCTTTACATTCATAGGTTTGGGTATAAATGACGCAAGCGTTGCCGACCCTTTGCTTGCATTTTGAGTTAATTTGAGCACATCCTCGTGCTCTTAAAGGACCACAATCATTCTTTGAAGGATAAGAACAACCGTAAGTTTGTGTATATTGCCAACAGTCTCTTGTTACGGGAACTCCCTGGATGACACGGGTTTGAGGACCTTGGGTACAAACTTTTGACTTGTAATAACAAAGCCCTTGGTCAACTCTTCCCTCCAGAGCTGTACATCCATTGATCCATGAATCATAAGGAACTTTAATAAGGGGTTGATAGCTATAATTAAACTGAAATATGTCAAAGGTGTAGTGCTTATGACGGACCTTTACCCACCCTCCTATGG
>MKUL01000041.1 GCA_001897795.1 Alphaproteobacteria bacterium 41-28
CTTCTTCTAAACGAACACGCTCTTCTTCTCTTGCAACCGCTTCACGAGCTAAACGCTCTTCATCTTCACGACGAACTCTCTCAGCTTCTTCTAAACGAACACGCTCTTCTTCTCTTGCAACCGCTTCACGAGCCAAACGTTCTGCTTCTGCTTCTGCTTGTGCCTTTGATGCTTCTTGACCCGCACGTTGAGCTTCTTCACGGCGCGCATTACCTCTTTTACTCGAACGAAAGTTTCGCCGCGCGACTGTTTTTAGCATCAAGGAATTGCGCCTCTTTTGGCGTAAAGGCCTTTGCTTTCGAAGACGCTTCGAAGAAGCTTGACGATGCTTTCCTCTTGCTAATCTCTTTCGCCTTGTTTTTAATATTTTTTTGGGTTTACGCTCGATTTTTCTCGTAGACGTTTTGCGCGATGGCTTCTCTTTAGAAATTGTGGCAGCTGATACTTTTTCTATTATGAATGATGTACTTCCTAATACCAAAAAAAATATCAAAGCAGAGGTTAAAATTACTTTTTTGAAAAAACTTTTTAACATGTCTATTACCCTTTTACTAAAATAACTACCTAAATCTTGTGTTCATATAATTTTTTGCCGTTCGATTTGAACAAGCCAAAGACACTTGGGTGTGGTATTATATTTAAACTATTGCATCGGTTAAATTTACGAAAGAACACTCCATCAACTATATAAAAATTTATTAAATTACAACCTTTCTTTCCTTATACAAGTATGACTTGAGAAATGTCAATTCCTTAACACATGGATCACGAACTTGCGGTTCAAATAAACGCAAGCATTCCATATGATTTCTCTCAATTTAATTAAAGTTTCTTTTTCTACCGCTGATTCCCCCTTTGAAAAAAACGATTTATGCTTATAATAAGGACTTTAAGTGAATGTAATAAGTATCCATGGGATCTAATAACAAACAATCAACAACCTACTTAGAATTTGAAGATAATACGCTTCTGATTGAGCTTTTCGGAAGCCAAGAAAGTAACTTAAAACTTCTTGAAAAGGAAATCCCTGTAACAATCATAACCCGAGGAAATCAGGTTGTCATTCAAGGAGAAGAGGAAAATACGCGCATTGCTGGGCACACGTTGGCTTCCCTTTACCTGCGTCTTCAGGAGGGAAAACAAGTTGATACAACCGATGTGATAACAGCTCTTCGACAGGCGAGCGATAAAGAACCTCATGAAGAAACTTTTCTAACGACAAAGCGCCGCGTCATAGCTGCTCGGTCTCAGCAACAAGCAGCCTATATAAAATCACTCAAAGAAAACGATCTTGTGTTTGCAGAAGGTCCGGCCGGAACAGGAAAAACCTACCTCGCCGTAGCCCTTGGGGTTGAAATGATGATGGCAGGCCAGATGGACCGCCTCATTCTCTCTCGCCCTGCCGTCGAAGCAGGCGAACGCCTCGGTTTTTTGCCAGGAGACATTCGAGAGAAAGTTGACCCTTACCTACGTCCTCTCTATGATGCTCTCCACGATATGCTTCCCCTTGAGCAAGTGACAAGAAAAATAGCCCTTGGTGAAATAGAAGTCGCTCCTTTAGCTTTTATGCGGGGCAGGACTCTTTCTGATTCGGTGATCATTTTAGATGAAGCGCAAAACACGACCGAAGTTCAAATGAAAATGTTTTTAACACGCCTAGGAAGTAATTCGCGGATGATCGTCACTGGGGATTTGAGCCAGATAGACTTACCCAAAGGCGTGCCTTCCGGTCTTCAAGATGCAATCAACACACTTGTCGGCGTTAGAGGAATCGGGTTTATTAATTTTACAGAGCGAGACGTCATCCGCCATCCTTTGGTATCACGAATTGTTAGGGCCTATGAGCACAAAAAAACCCATCGTTAACTTCATCCTCCATCACAAGATCTGGACGAAACGCGTCCCTTCTTTGAGAGAGGAAATATCCTCTGCCCTTGAAAAAACGGCAGAGATCTTGGACAGGGATTTTTCTGAAACGGAAGTGAGTGTGGTTTTAGCAGACGACACGGAAGTGCAAGATCTTAACAAAACTTTTCGCAATAGGGACAAGCCCACGAATGTGCTTTCCTTCCCTTCTGAACAAAAAGACGAACTCGGGGATATTATTCTTGCTTATGAAACCGTGACGCGAGAAGCGGAGGAGAATGGGGTTTCTCCTCTTGATCATACCCTTCATTTGATTATACATGGTTTTTTGCATCTTTTAGGGTATGATCATGAACACGAGAATGAAGCAAAAGAAATGGAAAACATGGAAATTCGTATTCTAAAAGACCTCCATATTAACAACCCTTATGAGGATAAATGAAGGAGCTGCTGAACTTTTTTCGCTCTCTTCTTAAAAGGAAAGAAGGCGAAGGATCTTTAAGAGAAACCCTTGAAGAACTTATTGAAGAAGAGGAAATTGCTGATACGTCCATTGCCCCTGATGAACGGGAAATGCTCACAAACATCCTTAACTTGCGAGATCTTACCGCCAAAGATCTGATGATCGCGCGAGCTGAAATTATTGGGATCTCTCACGATAGCTCCTTAGCAGATGTCAAAAAAATCTTTAAATCCAGTAAGCTCATGCGTCTTCCTGTCTATCGCCAAACACTTGATGATATTTTGGGCTACATTCATTTGCGGGACCTCCTAGACGCAACACAGAAGAATTTTAAACTTCAGGATCACCTTTACAAAATTGATTTTATTTCCCCTTCGATGCGTATTCTGGATTTACTCCTGAAAATGCGCTCAACGGGTGAGAAAATTGCTCTTGTCGTGGATGAATATGGAGGAGTGGATGGACTTGTAACCATGAGCGACTTGGTTGAAGAAATCGTTGGAGATATTCAAGACGTTGCTCAATTGTCGATGGCCCCCCATTTTCTCCGCAGACCGGACGGAGTTGTGGTTGTGGACGGACGCATGGATATTGAGGAACTGGAAGAAAAAATCGGGCCCCTCCTCACTGAAGAAGAGAAAGAAGAAGATATTGAAACCATTGGAGGACTTGTTCTCCATTTAACCGATCGGATCCCCCAACGGGGCGAATTGATCGCTCATTCATCAGGCGTTGAATTTGAAATTATTGAAGCTGATTCAAGACGCATCAAACGTGTAGGGATTCATGGACTTACAGCTCCTCTTTCTTAAGCCCTGGCCTCAACGCGGGATTGCTTTGATTTTAGGAGCTCTAGGCGCTTTAGCCTATCCTCCTCTCTTTATTTTTCCTGCCCTTCTCCTTTCTTTAAGTGGAATATGGTTTTTGCTCGAACAAGAAATTGAGAACAAATCCTCTTTTTTAAGAGTTTTCTGGTTGGGGTGGTGGTTTGGTTTAGGACATTTTACGGCAGGACTTTATTGGATTGCTAATGCCTTAACCGTGGACTTGAGTGCCTTTTGGTGGCTCATCCCTTTTGCTCTTTTTGGGGTCCCTGCCATTCTTGCCATCTTTACAGGACTCTCCTTTATGGGTGTCAAACTGTGGCCATATAAGGGTATAAGCCGAGCCTTTGTCTTTGCGGCCATTGGGGTAGGTGTGGAATGGATCAGAGGCCATATATTTACAGGCTTTCCCTGGAATCTAGAAGGATATGCATGGGCTTTTAGTCTAGAAATGGCACAAGCCGCCTCCCTTGCCGGCGTTTATGGGCTAAGTCTTCTCACCCTCTTAATGGCCGTATGTTTGGGATATCTCTTTGGAAAGAAGACTTTTGAAAGAAATACAGCCTTGAGTGTTTACCTGATTGCCGTTCTCTGTTGGGTTTGGGGAAAAGGCCGACTTGATCATCCAGATATCTTAACCTCGCCCCCTCTTTTCATTCGACTCGTTCAACCCAACGTCCCCCAAACCTTGAAATGGGATCCCGTTCAAAGGGAAGCCAACTTCGAACAACTTTTGAAGATGACGGCCACACCTGCTACCGCTCCTCTTAAAGCCATTATCTGGCCAGAATCGGCCGTTCCCTTCTTCCTGGAACAAGAGCTTTTTCTTCGCAAACGAATTTCAGAAATCATGCCTAAGGGAGCTCTTTTGTTCACAGGAACCATCAGGCGAACGCCACCGGGAAAGACACCTCTTGAGATTTGGAATAGTCTGCAGGTTCTTAACGATCAAGGGGAGATCGTTACGTCTTACGACAAATCTCACCTTGTCCCTTTTGGAGAGTATATTCCCTTTAGAAAGACATTAGATGCTTTGTTTGGAAAAGGATCTCTTAAAAAAATTACGGCTGGAAATGTCGATTTTAGCGCAGGCCCAGGGCCTGAGACGATTTCTCTTCCGATGGGCCTGCCCTCCTTTAGTGGACTTGTATGTTACGAAGTCATTTTTCCGACGGCCGTCATCAATCCCACCCAAAAGCGCCCAGGATGGATGATTAATGTTACGAACGATGCCTGGTATGGGAATACCTCAGGACCCTATCAACATTTAGAGACAGCCCGCTTCCGAGCCATTGAGGAAGGCGTGCCCCTCGTCCGTTCAGCAAATTCTGGTGTTTCTGCCGTCTTCGATGCTTATGGCCGCAATATCGGAAGCATTGGGTTGAGTAAAAAAGGAATCCTCGATGTCTTCCTTCCCACTCCAACGCGCATCGTTCCTTTTTACGCAAGATGGGGGGATTGGATAACGTTGGGTTTGATTATGGGCATGTTTGCCTTTGCTTGGGTGTTTTCTTTAAGAACACAAAAGGAAGGAGACGCCTAGCACTGTTTATTTCTTCTCCCTTGAAAGGGAAGGGTTTTCAAAAAAAGGATGCAAACGGCCGCCCTCTTTCATCTCTTCCTGAGCCCAACGAATAATTTCAAGGAACTTTTCACGAATGGGTGTCACTTCGTAATGGATTCCTAAAAAAGGTTCTCCATCTTTTCGACAGTCTTCATGCTTGAGGAGCCCATCTTGAATGAGTGAAAAAGGGATATCCCGGTAAAATTGTTTAAGGTAAGGGTAAGATTTATTATCAAATTTACTTCTTACATATTCAGGTTCTTCTTTCTTGTAATTCCAGTTATTCTTGTCTATTTCAAAGTCTTTCAAGCTATTTTTGTCATCTGAGAAAATTTCTTCATTATGCTTTTTACAATGGTCAAGCAAACTAAGCATCGCACCACGTTCATGCCATTCCCCCCCTCTTGCGACGATAGATGTATCCACTTCATGGAGGCCATGAAAAACAATTGTTGCCAATTTCTTCTTTTCTTCTGGTGTAAGTAAAGCAGACTCAGAAGATAAAAGACCGCTCACCTTCTTTGCTAGTCCGGTATAAGCAACACTGACACCCTCGTAAACCAAACTAAAATCCCTAGGAAAAGAACCAGGAGCAACATGTTCATAGAGATGAATCAAATCATGAAGTGTTGCTTGAATGGGTGTTGAAAATAGGGTTCCATGAAGTTTCAAACTTCCAGACTTAAGACTATACCCCGAGACTCCCTTTGAATAAAATTCAATGTAGTCTTCTTTTGTAAAGCTATCCTGGTCAATAAGAGGAAAGGGAAATGGACCGTAAGAGCCGATTTGCTCAATCATCGAATACAATCTACACTTGGATTCTCCAGTCTCATCATAGTCCTGTTGCCAGCTGGGTTTACCTTTCCTTTGGCCAAGCAAAGTCATATTTATAAAATCCGCTAAATTGGCACCAGTATAATCTCATTTTCTTTTATCTTGATCGGTCAGAGACATGGCAACTTGAAGGGATAGCCATAATGTGTAACAAAGATGAACGTGCCTTTCGCCCTGTCGTTTTTTATATTGTTCTTTAAGAAGCTTAAATTCAGTTTCATAGATGTCATAATTTTCGAGTGTTTTTGTTGATTTTCTTTCCTTTAATTTATTTTTTAAATACTTGAGAAGATGTTTAGCAACGTATTCATTTCCCTCATGATGGTGGTGAGGGTAGGCTTCTTGCTTAACCTTTATTCCTTTTGTAATAGCTGTAGAAATTGAAAATTTTTCTTCACTTTCTTCCTCAGGCATGCAAAATCCCAAGCTTGAGGAAAGCCCCACGAAAATAAATGCTGAAAAAATATAGAAATACTTTGTTTTCATCTTACCAACACCAAAATTATATTACAATAATTAATACATAATTACTATTTTTATTTATTCAAGGAGTATTTTCTCTTTTTTTATTCAGATGTGTCGAATAAGAAAGCCATTGATTAATCTCTAACGTATTTATGGTATAGTGCTTTTTTCTCGCAGGGTATGATACCATGAATAAATTTATTTTCACGAGTGAATCTGTTTCGGAAGGACATCCTGATAAAATCTGTGATCAGATTTCAGATGCGATTCTAGACGCCTACCTCGTAAAGGATCCTCACGCACGCACGGCCATTGAAGCTGTGGTTGCTCCGAGTCGTGTTCTTGTTTTCGGAGAAGTGAGCGATCTCTCCCTCCTCGCACGTAAGCAAATCGAAGAAGTTGTTCGGACGCGTATCCGTGACATTGGCTATGAAGACTCGAGTTTCGATTGGCGCACGGTGAATATTGAAGTCAGCCTTAATGCCCAATCCTCCGATATTATCCAAGGACTAGCTGAGGGTGCAGGTGATCAAGGCATGATGTTTGGCTATGCAACCCGTGAGAATGAAGTACTGATGCCAGCGGCCCTTTATTTTGCCAATACGCTTTTGCATCTTTTGGCGATTGATCGAAAAAAAGGTCTTTTGCCGGAGCTTCGTCCCGATGGGAAATGTCAGTTTTCTGTAAAATATGTTGATCATCACCCTATGGGGATTACTTCTATTGTTGTGTCTCTTCAACATAAAGATGGTCTAAATTCAGAAGATGTGAAAGCTCTTATTCTTCCTTATGTGAAAAAAGTTCTTCCTGAAGGGTGGTTTTGTCGAGAAGAGTCTTTTTTCGTCAATCCGACAGGACGATTTGTGATTGGAGGCCCCGAGAGTGATATCGGTTTTACCGGGCGAAAAATTATTGTCGATACCTATGGGGGGATGGCTCCTCATGGGGGAGGCGCTTTCTCGGGAAAAGATCCTACGAAAGTGGATCGATCTGCGGCCTATATGGCGCGCTATATTGCCAAAAATATAGTTGCCGCAGGGCTTGCCGATCGGTGCACTTTGCAACTTTCTTATGCCATAGGTCGTTCTGATCCGACATCTTTTTACATCAGCACCCATGGAACAGGCCTCATTCCCGACGACCGTCTTTCCAACACGATTCGAGATCTTGTCGATTTCACTCCAGGGGGGATAAGAGAGAAATTAAACCTTAACCGACCCATTTATACCCGCACTGCTGCCTATGGTCACTTTGGCAGAGAGGTCGATCCCGACGGTGGGTTTTCTTGGGAGAAACTGGATCTGGTAGAGGAACTGAAGGGAGCGTTTTTGTGAGGTTGTGGACTTTGGTGACGCCACACTCCACACCGCATTGTTGTGATGCTAAAACTCTTCTTCTTGCATTTTCTTTAAAAGAAAATCAACAAACACCTGGATACGTTTTAGACTTGCCAAGTGTGAAGGATACACAACATATCGATAGACAGTTGTTGCAGGAATATTCGTAAGAATCTCTACCATTTCCGGATCATCTCCCACCATATATTTGTGAAGGGCTGAAATTCCAATGCCTGATCGAGTGGCTTCATAAATAGCTTGGCCACTATTGATCACAAGGTAAGGAACCCGCTGCTTTTTGGATCCTATTTTTAAAAGCCAATCGAGATTACTGTAAATATGAGGTATTTCTTTACCAAAAACGATGAGCCGATGATTATCGAGATCTTCCGGTCTTTGGGGAGTGCCGAATTTTTTTAAGTATGATCGGCTTGCGTAAATACGAAAACGATAGGAAACAGGGTCAGAGTGAATAAGGTCCTGACCACTAATTGTAAGAGCTGTGATTCCAATATCTGCTTCCCGCATATTAAGATCAACTTCTTCATCTTTTAGAAGAAGAGTCACCTCAACATCAGGATATTGATCGAGGAATTCTTGAAGACGGGGAGCAAGCCATAAAGAGCCAAAGGCAAGAGTGGTTGCAACGCGAATATGGCCTCTGGGATAAGATTTAAGTTCTTCCATCGTTGCTTGAGTCATCGCAAGCTTTCCAAAGACATTGTCGACCGTATCTCTCAGCGCCTCACCCGCCTCCGTCAGGACAAGGCCTCGTGCCACCCGTTTAAAAAGAGGTGTGCTTAATTCATCTTCGAGGATATTAACCTGACGACTGATGGCCGATTGGCTAATGTTTAAAATTTCCGTAGCCCTTGTGAAGCTTCCAGCGCTTGCAACGGCATGAAAAACACGTAATTTATCCCAATCCATTTTCTCAATATTTTTCTTATTATGTAGTTATCATATACCTAATTGCCTAGATTGCTTCGTCGCTTACGCTCCACGCAAAAAGGGGGGACGTCTTTGTGAGCATCTCACCACCCAGAGAGGCTGGAGAAGTCAGTAATGAACCTAAATTTCTGGATCGCCACGCCCACTTTATGGGCTCGCGAAGACGATTGTGGGAAGCACCCCCCTCTCGCCTTTGCGAGGAGCGCAGCGACGAAGCAATCCAGTCTTTTTTTGCTTAAATTCATTAAGAGCCTCCAAAGAGCGTAGCAATTCAGAAATAAGGCACCTTCACGTGTAAAGAGTATAGGCTTTCATTCTTTTATTTGCAAACAGCCTCTTCAATTTTTGACAGCACCACAGCATTTCTATATCATGCTGAAGAATCATTTTTTTCCAATAAGGTCAGGGCATGCCTTCTGTTTTACTTATCATCAGTGGAAGTATCGCTGCCTATAAAGGCCTTGAGCTCATTCGTTTGTTGCGTACTGAAAATGTGAGAGTCAGGGTTATTTTAACTTCAGGAGGGGCTCAATTCATTACACCCCTCTCCTGTGCTGCCCTTTCAGGAGAGCCTGTGTATTCGGACCTATTTTCCCTCACAGAGGAAACAGAAATGGGACATATTCGTCTAGCTCGAGAAGCTGATCTTGTCGTGGTTGCTCCAGCGAGCGCAAATTTAATCGCCAAGGCAGCGCAAGGAAGAGCGGATGATTTGGCGTCAGCAACCCTTCTCACAACAAAAGCTCCCCTCCTGATGGCCCCTGCCATGAATGTGGAGATGTGGCAACATCCGGCAACACAGGCAAATGTGGCTCTCTTGAAAGAAAGAGGTGTTTCATTTGTGGGACCTGAAGAAGGAGAGCTTGCTTGTGGGGAAATAGGCTTTGGGAAAATGACCGAATCCGTTTCTATTTGTGCCGACATCATGGAAAAGCTTTATGGGACACGTCCTCTCAAAGGGTTAAAGGCTCTCGTCACCGCAGGGCCGACGCAAGAACCTCTTGATCCCGTGCGGTATTTTTCTAATTCTTCTTCTGGAAAGCAAGGGTACGCGATTGCGGAAGCTCTTCTTCAAAAAGGAGCAAGGGTCATTTTGATCACAGGCCCTTCTTCTTTACAAGCTCCTACCGGCACCCAACTCATTCCTGTTCAAACGGCGGAAGAGATGTGGAAGGCGACAGAGTCTCATCTCCCAGCGGATCTAGCGATTTGTACAGCCGCTGTCGCTGATTGGCGCGTGGCGGTCCCCTCTCCTCAAAAGCTTAAAAAAGAAAAAGGACTATCCCCACTTTCCTTAAAACCTAATCCGGATATTTTGGCGTCTCTAGCCCATCATAAAATGAGACCCCGTCTTTTGATTGGATTTGCAGCCGAAACTGAAAATGTACTTGAAAATGCTAAAGCTAAGCTATCCAAATGCGATTGGATCGTTGCCAATGATGTGAGTCAGGGAGTTTTTGGGTCAGACAATACAAAAGTTCACTTCCTGAACCCTCACGTTTGTGAATCCTGGCCATCATCCTCAAAAAAAGAAGTGGCTACAAAGCTCGTTTCGTATGTAATAGGAGCCTTAAAATGATTGCAGTTTCCCTTGTAAAATTACCCCACGGAGAAGGCTTACCCCTTCCTTCCTATGCGACGTCCCAGAGCGCAGGAGTTGATCTGATGGCAGCCATTAAAGATCCTATTCTTCTCAAGCCCTTGGAACGTAAACTTATTCCAACAGGAATCTCTTTAGCACTCCCAGAGGGATATGAAGCCCAAATCAGGCCTCGCTCAGGACTTGCCTTAAAGCATGGCCTCACCGTTTTAAATTCACCAGGAACGATTGATGCGGACTACCGAGGGGAGATACAGGTGATCCTGATCAATCTTGGAACGGAAGATTTTTTAATCGAAAGAGGCCTTCGGATCGCTCAGCTCATTCTTAGCCCCATTTCAACCCTCTGTTGGGAGGAGGTTGATCACCATCAAGATTTCGCGCACAATGATCGCCAAGGCGGCTTTGGCTCTACAGGACTGAGGAACATCGTATGAAATCTTATTTTTATATTCCTTTATTTTTCTTTATCTTCTCTTCTGCATTTGCGGCTGAAAGAAATCCAATTCCCAGGTTCGTTTCCTTAAAACCCAATGAAGTTAACTCAAGGGTGGGGCCCGGCCCCGATTACCCTGTTGAGTGGATCTATCTAAAAGCTGGCCTTCCTGTAGAAGTGATTGCTGAATTTGATACCTGGCGAAAGATTCGTGATGTGGACCGAGATGAGGGCTGGGTCCATCAAAGTATGCTCTGCTCTAAGAGAAGCGCGATCATTCAAGGCGCTGATGTCCTGATGTACGGTAAGGAGGACACAAACAGCCATCCCCTCGTTCGCCTTCAACATGGAGTTGTGGTGGATCTTCTTAAATGTCGAGGGGATTGGTGCGAAGTTCGTATTTTTGATTTTAGAGGGAGGGTTCAACGCTCATCCCTTTGGGGAGTCTATCCTCAAGAGGTTGTTGGTTGAGTTTCCTAAGTGGGTAGATGGTCGGGGAGGGTTATTTAAAACCCCAAGTCGCTAATTTGTTTTTCTTATTCTAAAGCCACTTCGACCTCCCCGTGAGATTCTTATATGCCAAATTTTTCAGAAAGTCAAGGATTCTACGTTCCCTATCTTACCACCTGACATATTTCCCAAAATCGTCATTGCGAGCCTCTGAAGGAGGCGAAGTAATCTAGGGGTTTGGCTTGCTAATCGCTTATCTGATAAACGATAAAATCCCCTTCAAGACCTAGCTAACCCTGGAGGGAGCCCTAATGATGGCTCAGAAACAGATTCAGTGTGGCCTATTTTCGATCCCCAAACGACACAAACCATTCCAAGAAGGGCGCTCAACATGAGATAGTAAGCAGGGGCAAGAGATAAATCAAACTTATCCGTAAGCGTTGTTATAATAAGGGGAGCCGTTCCGCCTAGAAGAGCGCCTCCTAAGGCATACCCAAAACCGATACCACTATAGCGTTCATGGACGGGGAAATAAGTGGTCAATAATGCCATAATCGGGGCTGCAAATACAGCATTGAGAATCGCTATTACAGCTTGAACAAAAAGGATATTTTGCAAAGAAAGATTCCGATCAAGATAAGAGAATAAAGGATAGGCTATTAAAAAAGATGCGATACAAGCTGTTATCATCATCTTTTCCTTACCAATCTTATCTGCAAGAACCCCCATAGAAGGAAGAAGAATAATCGTAAAAAGACTGAATGCAGTGTTGCATAACATGATGTATGAGATAGGAAGTTGGAGCTTTGAGGTCATCAAAAATGCCATATAAACTGTAGCCATATAGATGGGAATCAAACTTGTGGCACCAATACCCACTGTACAAAAAAGATTTCTTTTCCTTTTTTTAAGGATCCCCCATAAAGGAATTTTCTCAATCTTTTCATCCTTAGCGCGTATAAAATCTGGACTCTCATTAACCCTTGTACGAATGTAAAAGCCCAATAACCCCATTAAGCTTCCAATAAGAAATGGGATTCGCCATCCCCAAACCGGCATGAAAGAGAGGGTACAAATAAAACCTATTAACGTTCCCAAAACGCCACCAAAGTGCCCAGTGGAAGTTAACACACTCCCCGCAAAACATTCTTTTCCTCTTTTTGAATATTCAATGACAAAAATGGAAGCCCCACTATATTCTCCCCCAACGCAAAGGCCCTGCAACAAACGGCATGCCACTAAGATAATAGGAGCTGCTATTCCAATTTCTGCATAGGTCGGCAACAGGCCAATTGTAAGCGTTGGAAGTGTGACAAGAAAAATGGCCAAAACCAGAGCATATTGTCTGCCGAATCTATCTCCCAAATGACCAAAAACCATTCCTCCTATCGGTCGCATCACAAAACCAGCCGCAAATGTTCCTAAACTCGCAATAAAAGAGGTGACTTGATTGTCGGAAGGAAAAAACATCGGTGCCAGCATCGTTGCAAAAAATCCATATAACATGACGTCGTAATATTCGAGCACATTCCCGACCATGGCAGCTATAATTGCTTTATAATTTTTTTTCATGTAATTATTTCACCCTCTCTCTTTTCAGAAAAATATAAAAGGTACGTCCAATATTAATCATCATTAAACACTTAGCATGTGATGTTATGCAATTTAAAAATGTGCTCTTTGAATCAATTGATTTTTTGACAAACTTCAGGAATTCTTTACATGGGTTTTCGCAAAATAATTTCTTGGAGGAAAGGTGGACTTTTGGAAAATATTGACATAAAGTTACCTTCATAAAAACTTTCTGTAGGGTTTGCATGTTTAACGTGCACCTGTGATTGTCTCTGAGGACCCATCACAGGTGCTTATCAAAAAAACAATACCACCAACAAACCACATACTTACAAAAAGTTACCCTACTTTAGGAGGAGGGAAAGCACTCTTCCTGCCATATTTAGGGCAGTCTTTGCAGAGGAAAAGTGGAGGCTTTACTCCTCTGCAGAGATTCTCACCTACAGGGTGAGAATTCCTTCAATAAAACTCTCAAAACCTTTTAGAAAAATGAATAGAAGCATGAAAATCAGCACTTTTATTGAGGTCTTTTATCTGGGCATTCATCATTAAAATTCCTCTTCTGAATTTCGTTGCCTCTATTTTTCCTCACGAGAGTCATTGCTATTGGTATGAGAATAGGATATGAAAATGAACATGTCAACATGATTTTACAAAATTAAATATCGGAAAAATGGATATTACCTTATGAAAATGAAATCGATTTATGTTTTTGTCAAACTTGCTGAGAGCAACTGCGACTTCAACGTCCACAAAATGTTGGGTATTCCCCGCTCTTCCATGTGGTCCTATATTTCTGATTTGGAAAAAACCCTGGGAAAACAGCTGATAAATAGAAAAAAACAAAGCTTATCTTTTACGGCTGCTGGAGAAGAATTTATTCCGTATGCCCATAAAATGTATCAAACCTATGAAGAAAGCCTTGTTAATACCCAAAATGCCGAAGATCCCACAATAGGCGGAGATATCTTTATTTCGACAACCGCTGCAATTGCTCCTCAGTGGTCAATGGACAGTATAAGGAAGTTATATACTAGGTTTCCTAACTTGCGGCTCCATATCACGGCCTCTGATGAGATTACCAGGGATGAAGAAAATGCTTGTGATGTTCTCATCCGTCCTTTTGGGGACTCGGAAATCTTTAGGAAAGTTTGGTCCATAAATTATCATCATGGCTTATTTGCGAGCCAAAGTTACCTTGATCAAATGGGAACACCCACCTCTCCAGTGGATTTGCTTTCTCATCACATCATAGGATATGGGGAGCACACTTTTAGTTATTATGAGGAGATTAATTGGCACCTTAAAGGACAAGGCTATGGGTTACCTAAGCTCAAACCGGATTTGACAATCAATTCAACAAAAGCCATTTTTGATATGGCGATGCATGGTTTGGGTATATGTTCTGCAACTATTGAGTCTAACAAAATTTATAGCGGGAATCTTATAAGAGTTTTACCAGAAATAGCAGGACCAACTATCCAAACATCCCTCTGCGTTAAAAAAAGCGCAACAGGGCGCAAGTTACAAGGTATTCAGACCTTTAATAGGTATTTTGAGGCCCATTTAAAACAAGTCGGTATCGAAATTTCCCCCATTGAAGAATAATACCTCTCTCAAGAGTCTTATTTTTTAGTCTCAGCAAGATGTCCTTCGAAGGGTAAGAATCCTATCCGAGTGACTCTCTCTGAGGCCCTTACTCAGAGGAACCGCTTGAATGAGAGAAGAAAAAAACTTTCCTTCTCTCATTTGCAATTACGCTTACTGCAATAACTCTTCGAGTTCAGGGAAGGCGAGAAGCTGACTCTCCAACACTATTTCATCCTTAGAACCATCCTTAAACGTTATATTATAATAATTGGTGAGCCCCCCACCGGCGACGTGCGTCTTGTCTAGTGTCACACTCTCTACAGGTTTAAGCTCTAGCGGCTTCCTTTTTAACCCCCAAAGTGGATGCAGCGGGGCTGGTGGTATTGGGCTGGCGTTCTCCGGACAATCTTCCAGTGGTCCATTGTTCGGGATCAACAACTTCCAGGTTATATTCCCTATCGTCACATTTACTGGTTGGCGATTTCTGAGGAGGTCTTCTACTTGAGCAGGCTCCAAAGTAGAAGGCCCTACTGCAGGCCTTATCCACCCAGCAAGACTCACCCGCATAGTCGCAACTGTACCTGTTTCGTTTGACAGCTTATAGTCCCAACTTAAGTTTTGAGATTGAATGAATTCAACTGAATTTATTTCTGTTCCGGGAGGAACATCGGTTGAGTATCCATACAATGGAATAGCATATTTTCCGTGAGAGTTGATTTTGTCCACCCTAAAACAAACTGAATTTGTATAAGTTTTTTTTTCAATATCCTTCAGCTCAAGAGATAAGTCCCCAAGACCAGCCTCAGATGGTTCACTCAAACCTAATAGAAATAAGTTTAAAGCTAAAAACCCAGTGTATTTTTTCACAATTTTTCTCCTTTTCTTAACATCAACGACATTATCATTCTCAGAGAGAAACTAATATAAATTATTTTATTTCTATGTCATCTTCTCTTATTGCATATTATATTGAAATATGTCCCTCATGCAACGTAAGAATCCGATCCATTTGTTTAGCAAGGTCCATATTATGGGTTGCAATGAGAGCTGCAAGGTTTTCTTTTCGAACAAGTTGAATGAGCTTTTCAAAGACAGATGCCGCCGTATGCTCATCTAAATTACCTGTCGGTTCGTCCGCAAGAAGAACTTTGGGGCGATTGGCTAAAGCCCTGACGATGGCAACCCGCTGCTGTTCTCCCCCTGAAAGTCGAGCAGGACGGTGAGTGGCTCTCTCCAAGAGACCAACCGACGTGAGTAAGTCTCGTGCCCGTTTCTGAGCATTGGAATAGGATTTCCCGGCAATCATTTGGGGTAAAATAATATTCTCTTCTGCATCAAACTCAGGCAACAGATGGTGAAATTGGTAAACAAAGCCAATAACTTCACGACGCATTTGCGTACGGCCCGTATCATTGAGATGAGCACATTTTTTTCCATCGATGATCACCTCACCTCCATCCGCTTTTTCAAGGAGTCCCGCCGTTTGAAGGAGGGTTGATTTTCCAGAGCCGGAGGGGCCGACAAGAGCTACGATTTCTCCCGGATAAAGATCAAGGTCAACACTTCGCAAAACATGAAGGGATTCCGACCCTTGATGGAAAGTACGCTTTAAGTCCTTTAAGGAAAGAGCTGGATTACTCATAACGTAAAGCCTCCACAGGATCGAGGCGAGAGGCTCGCCACGAAGGATACAAAGAGGCCAAAAAAGTTAAAAGAAAGGCAATAATAACAACGAAAATAACTTCATTCAAATCAACCCGTGCAGGGAGTTTGGAAAGGAAATAAATTTCTGCGTTAAAAAGTTCTGTTCCTGACAGGGTTTCTATCACTTTACGAATAGAATCAATGTTCCAGGAAAACAATAGGCCAAAAGCCGTTCCCACCAAAGCTCCCATAGCTCCAATGGAAGACCCCGCAATAAAAAAGACACGCATCATCATCCCTTGGGTTGCTCCCATCGTCCGTAGAATGGCAATATCACGTCCTTTGTCTTTAACCAACATAATGAGGGTTGAAATGACGTTGAAAGAGGCTACAAGGATGATGAGGGTCAGGATGATAAACATGACATTACGTTCAACCTTAATCGTACTAAAAAAATCCTTATTTGCGTGCTGCCAGTCAAAAACACGAACATTTTTTCCCTGAAGCAAGGAAAAAATTTCGTCATGATATTGGTCTACTTTCTCTGGGTTTTCCGTAAAAACCTCAAGGCCTGTCACACCATCACCTAAGTTAAAAAACTTTTGGGCTGCCTTTAGGGGGATGAAAACAAGGCCTGAGTCATATTGAATCATACCCGCATCAAAAATGGCGGCGATCTCAAAGGTCCGGGTACGCGGCATCGTGCCAAAGGCGGTTGCATTTCCTTCTGGAGCTACAAGTGTAATTTTATCCCCTAAAATCAAACCCAACTTTTCTGCAAGGCGTTTGCCAATGATTGCAGCATTGGGCCTGTCAAAAAGACGCAATTGACCCATAACAAGATTATTTGAAATGGTTTTACGAGCTTCAAGGTCAGAGGCGCGCATTCCGTGGATCAACACGCCAGCAGCATTTCCATGGGCCGTTGCCATGGCTTGATTTTCCACGATAGGATTGGCACCTATAATACCAGGAAGTTTTTTTACCTCTTCACTCAAAGCTTCAAAATTTGGGAGAGGACCTGCGTTACTATAGATAGCCAAATGCCCATTCATACCAATAATACGAGTCAGGAGTTCATGACGAAAACCGTTCATGACGGACATGACAATAATCAAAGCCGCAACGCCTAAGGCAATCCCCAGGAAGGAAAACCAGGCCGTGACAGAAATAAACCCTTCCTGTCGCCGTGCCCTTAAGTATCTGAACGCAACAAATCTTTCAAAGGCAGAAAACACAATACATCCTTTATCTCATTTTTTATAGTATGCCAGAAGAAAGGCAGAAAAACCAAGGGTTTTGTTTAAATGGCCAATTAAATCTGATATCCCCCTCACCCGCCACTTGCTTCGCGCGTGGCGACCTCTCCCACAAGGGGGAGAGGTGATTTCGTGAAGGTTGCATTACCTCTCCCCTTGTGGGAGAGGTCGCCGCGAAGCGGCGGGTGAGGGGTAGGCCACTGACTGTCAAATCAACCTCTTCTCGCGTAAAGAGGTGTGACCAAACCGTCCGATAATCAAATGATCAAGAACATGAATCTCCAATTCTTTTGCAGCGTTGATCACTTTTCGAGTAATATCGATATCTGCCTGAGAAGGCGTTGGATCACCACTGGGGTGATTATGAACCATAATGAGGCTGGAGGCTCCCAGCTCTAGGGTCCGTTTGACGACTTCTCGGGGGAATATGGGGGTACAGTTAATGGTTCCCTGTTGCTGAATTTCGTCCGCAATGATCTTATTTTTTTGGTCTAAAAATAAAAGACGAAATTGCTCTATCGTTAAATGAGACATGCGAGATCGACAATAATCAATCACCGTCTGCCAAGACTGGAGAACGGGCTGTGCGCTAGCCTCTTCCAGAAGCTTACGACAGGAAGCTTCATGGACAACTTTTAATGTTACGATTGTCGTTTCGCCAACGCCGGGGATGGATTTCAATTTTTCCACATCCGCTTGAAAAAGACCAGCAAGGCTCCCACACTCTTCAAGGAGCTTTTTGGCCAAGGGTTTGACATCAGTTCGTGGCATAACCCCAAAGAGCAAAAGTTCAATGAGTTCGTAATCGGGAACGGATTTTCCTTCCCCTTTGAGAAAGCGGTCCCTAAGCCGCTTCCGATGTCCACTGTTGGTCGTTTCTTTTGTCTTCATCTCACCCGCATTGTTAGCCATTCTTTTATTTTTGACAATATGGATATTTTATCAATGTGCTAGTGAACCCCTCACCCACCGCTCCGCGGCGACCTCTCCCACAAGGGGAGAGGTGATTTCAGTGCTAGCTGCAGTACCTCTCCCCTTGTGGGGAGAGGTAAAGAGCTTAATCTCCTCAATCATTTTTGCCGCTATTTGTCAATTAAATGTCGAGTAAGTGTCAGGTAAATGTCCGGTAAATTTAGAGTTTGATTTCTCTTGTTCCTATAACCTCCTCATGGGTTGCAAGAACAATACTTCCTCCTTTTTCTAAATGCAGTGTTAGGAGAGAAGAAAGAACAGCTTTCCCCGCTTCGTCCAATCCAACTTGAGGCTCATCTAAGATCCACAAAGGACGCTGAAGCCAATTGCAACGACTGAGGCTCACTCGTTTTTGTTGCCCTTGGGAAAGGTGACTAATTTTTTTGTCTTTAAACGCTGCAACACCCCAGATTTCAAGAGCATTTTCTATGACGTTCGCCGAAACTTTATACAGATCCCGCCAGAGGTGAATTTGATCTTTCAGGAGCGCTTCCGGGTGAAGAGCAAGTTTATGACCTACATAAAGAAGATTTTGTTGATAAGAACTTAAATTATGAGATTGAATCTCCTCACCTTTCCAAACAAGGGTATGGCGGGGGGGAGGAATGAGTCCTGCGAGAAGACGCAGTAGTGTAGATTTTCCAGCCCCATTCGCCCCTTTTACAGCAAGCATTTCTCCTTCTTTCAAAGCAAAAGAAACGTCCGAAAAAAGTGGGACAAATGTTCGCGCGTATGAAATGTTTTTCCCTTCCAACATGGAAAAACCCTACTCGAAGTAGGCTCCTTTGGGAATGAGCATTTTGTTTTTAATTACGCAATGATTGCTAAAAATCCTTCTTTCGTCTAAAGATAAAGGAGATCTTTGACAGTGATGAGTATGATTATGAAAATATCCCAAAAAGTTAAAAAAATTCTTTCAAATTATGAGAGCGATTGTCCAGGAACGAAGGCGAATTTAGCCAGGATTCTGATGCATGGCCGCTTAGGGGGAACGGGCAAAATGGTTATCTTGCCCGTCGATCAAGGCTTTGAGCATGGGCCTGGGCGGAGTTTTGCTATTAATCCTGCCGCTTATGATCCCCTCTATCATTATCAAATGGCCGTAGATGCAGGACTTTCTGCCTTTGCTGCCCCCTTAGGAATGCTAGAAGCCGGAGCAAGTACGTATGCAGGCGCCATTCCAACCATTTTAAAGATTAACAGCTCCATTAGCCTTCTTCCGGGAGGAAATGACGCAGATCAAGCCGTCACAGGATCCGTAGCAGATGCTTTGCGCCTAGGATGTTCAGCTATTGGCTATACCATTTACCCTGGATCAAATTCGACCCTCGCCATGCTTGAAGACCTTCGAGAAATTGCAGAAGAAGCCAAATCTTGTGGCCTTGCCGTTGTCGTGTGGTCGTATGCCCGTGGGAATATGTCTAAAGAGGGCGAGACCGCCATTGATACCATTGCGTATGGAGCTCATATTGCCGCTCTTATGGGGGCCCATATCATTAAAGTGAAACTCCCCACTGACTATTTGGAAAATAAGGATGCGAAAAAAGAATATCTAGATCATAAAGTTGATATCAGTACGCAAAGGACCCGAGTTGGCCATGTGGTGCAAGCCTGTTTTAAAGGTCGGCGCCTTGTGGTCTTTTCAGGAGGTGAGGCGAAGAATCTTCAAAATGTATATGACGACGCACGCGCTATTCGGGATGGAGGTGGCAATGGTTCTATCATTGGGCGGAATGCGTTTCGTAGACCCCGCGCGGAGGCTATGCAAATGCTTGACACCCTTATCAAAATTTACCAAGGAAAATTGTGAGGAATAACCTATGAAAATTAGTGGAAATGCCATTCGCCCTGGCAACATCATTCAACACCAAAATCGCTTATGGGTGGCTGTTAAAACCCAACACACCCAGCCAGGTAAGGGAGGAGCTTATTTGCAGGTCGAACTCAAAGACATCCGCGATGGCACAAAACTTAACGAACGCTTTCGCTCTAGCGAATCTGTTGAACGTGTTCGCCTAGAGGAAAAGGAGTACCAATTCCTTTACGAAGAAGGGAACTCTATCACTCTGATGGACTCTGTAAATTATGAGCAAATTCATCTTTCAAAAGAGCTTTTGGGCGATTCAGTTGCTTTCTTAAAGGATGGCATGATGTTGACTGTCATCTCCCATGAAGGAGAAATTGTCGGAGTGGAATTGCCAGAGACCGTCATTATGGAAATTGTCGAGGCAGAGCCTGTCGTTAAGGGTCAAACAGCCTCTTCCTCCTATAAACCTGCCATTTTAGAAAATGGAGTTCGTATATTAGTTCCACCTTATATTGGAGCAGGAGCGAAGGTTGTCGTCAATACAGCAGATGGCACATTCGTCGAACGACTTAAGGATTAGAGGGATTTAAAATGGTACATCAGTTTCGGGCTGTTTCTCGCTCTCCTCATTTAAATGTGATGTGTAATGCAGCTTTTAAGGCCGCCCGTGGCCTTGTCCGTGATTTTGGAGAAGTTGAACACCTCCAAGTCTCTCGCAAAGGACCTGGGGACTTTGTCTCGACCGCAGACAAAAAAGCAGAAGATACCATTTACAAAGAGCTCAAAAAAGCACGTCCTTCCTATGGATTTGTCATGGAAGAAGGGGGCGAAATCGCTGGTGAGGAAGAATATACTTGGATCATAGATCCCCTTGATGGAACAACCAACTTTCTTCATGGGATTCCCCATTTTGCTATTTCCATTGGTCTTCAGAAAGGCACAGAATTGATTGCAGGCGTCATTTACGACCCTATCAAAGATGAGCTTTTTTACGCCGAAAAAGGGGGCGGTGCTTTTTTGAATGAAAGACGTTTGCGTGTTTCTGCCCGTCACCAACTTCAAGAAGCCCTTCTGGCAACGGGTATTCCTTTTGCTTCTCATAGCGTAGAAGTCAGAAGCCAATTCCAAAAGGCTCTTCAACTCGTCATGCCACAGGTTGCAGGCGTCAGACGTTTTGGAGCAGCGGCCCTTGATCTTGCCTATGTTGCTGCCGGTCGTTATGAAGGGTATTGGGAAAGATCCCTTATGTCTTGGGATATAGCGGCTGGAATCGTCCTTGTTCGGGAAGCCGGCGGATACGTTTGTGACCTGCAAGGGGGGGATAATATTCTGGAAACAAGATCTATTTTAGCCACGAACCAAAATCTCCAACAACCTCTGAAGGATCTTTTGCTGCCGGTTTTTAAGTAATGTCAATTTGTAATTGGGTAAGTCATAAAGAATGCACAATTTTAGACTCCCGCTTCGTGTCATCCTTGCCCCCCGCTTATCCTTATAGGAAAAATTGTTCCTCATTATATAAATGGGGGTTTGCCAAGCGAAGCTGGTGTTAGCTTCTTCTTGCTTAAAAAAGACAGTTGCTTGACCAAGAAATACTAATGTTTTCCTTTGGAAAACAAAGGGTAAGTTTAGGAACAAAAGTTTATTGTCAAGAAAAAAGAGCGGATTAAAGTATTTTGGATTGCTTCTCCGTCTTAGCGCTTCTCAAGACGGCGTGGGGAAAATCCACTCCTAGTCGTCATTGTGATCCGCCGTGGCACGAAGTGCTAAGAGGAAGGAGCAATCCAGAAAGGCCCACTTTTATTATTCTAGTAAAGTGACTGTTTAGTTTGGTCTGTCTGAAGGCCCCCTCACCCGCCACTTGCTTCGCGCGTGGCGACCTCTCCCACAAGGGGAGAGGTATTGCAGCGAGCACTTAAATCACCTCTCCCCTTTGTGGGAGAGGTCGCCCGAAGGGCGGGTGAGGGGTTAAGTGAACATTTACAAAAAACCCTAGAAAACACACTCTTTTCGTGCTTAAGTGAGGGCTGTTCACCAGATGCGGAGTCAGAATGCGTCCCCTAATCAAACCCCAAAATCCTTGCTTCTCTTCAGGGCCCACACGGAAACGGCCTGGTTGGTCTTGCGGTGGGCTCAATACATCCTCTCTAGGACGTTCCCATCGGTCTTCATACGGTGTTGATCGAATCCGCCATCTGGTGGCTCTCACTCGGGATGTTCTCGAAATTCCAGATACCTACCATGTAGCCATCATGCCAGGTTCGTGTACGGCAGCGATGGAGGCTGCACTTTGGTCACTTCTTGGTCCCTGTCCCATTGATTTTATCACTTGTGATGTGTTCGGAGACCTCTGGGTTCATGACGGTTTGCGCGAGTTAAAACTGCAAAATACACGCGTTTTTGAAGCACCACCTGGATTTCTTCCTGATTTTTCGGATCTTAATCCAAGTCATGATCTTGTTCTTACGTGGAATGGAACCACAACAGGGGTGTGTATGCCAAATGCAGACTGGATTGCTCCCGACAGAAAAGGACTTGTTCTTTGCGATGCCACATCTGCCCTTTTCGCCATGTCCTTTTCTTGGGAAAAAATGGATGCGGTGGCTTTTTCCTGGCAGAAAGCTCTGGGAGGAGAAGCTGGCCACGGTATGCTGGTGTTAAGCCCTAGGGCTGTTGAACGTCTTAATTCCTATAAACCCTCTTGGCCTATACCCCGTCTTTTTCGACTCACCCATGAAGGGGTGTTTTCCAAAGACATCTTTGAAGGAATGACAATTAATACACCCTCCCTTCTGTGCATTGAAGACTGCATTGATGCGCTCACGTGGTGTGAAAGTATGGGTGGACTCCCCGCTCTCATTGGGCGTTCTCAAGCCAATTTTAAGGCTGTCGAAGGATGGGTTTTAGAAACCCCATGGATCGAATTTTTAGCCCGAGATCCTCATATCCGCTCTTCAACCTCCATCTGTTTACAATTTACGGAAGCCACCAATGACTGGGAGCTTCCCAAGGCAATTGCGGCTCTTTTGGAAGAAGAAGAGGTTGCCTTTGACATCCTCGGGCATATTCGATCTGTTCCCAGCCTGCGCATCTGGGGAGGACCCATGGTTGAGACCGCTGATATCGAAGCTCTTTTGCCTTGGATTACGTGGGCTCATAAAGAAGTTGCATAAGACGTTCTGTGAGCAATATGAACAGAAATGCTATGAGCCGATCGAACCCAATGCTATGTCATCCTGGACCAGTTGCTGGAGGATAGTCATATCAAGAAAACCGGATTCGCTAGCCTTTCTTATCATTGCAGGAGTAGCACGAGCTACCCAAATGTCTGAATTGGTACATTTGTCAAAAACGGGTTGTAAAGGCTTACCTTTAGATATTGCCTCATATAGATCCTGATTAAACTCATCCATTCCATAAACTGCCGTTAAGGGTAAGGTGCCGCAAAACGAAAGGAAAGAAATTTTTAATAATAGGTCCTTTAACATAATTTAACTCCTATATGAACTCTAAATTTTAAAAATAAACAGCTTTTACATAATAGTAAAGTGGAATCGTTTATTGACCAAAAATTAATCGTTATCAAACTCCATCTATCTAGAATCAATTCTTTATACAATATTTTTAATCTTAGAGCAGATCTTTTCTTTCTAAGTGGTTTATACTATGTCTAATTGTTACTTGTTACATCAAGAGGATCCATATTATGCTGTTTTACGAACCTCTCCAAAAAGGACATCTTATCAAGCGGTACAAACGTTTTTTGGCAGACATTGAACTTGAAGATGGCACCTGTATTACGGCCCATTGCCCTAATTCGGGAGCGATGCAAGGTCTCACAAACCCTGGAACCCCGGTGTGGATGTCGACATCACCTAACCCGAATCGCAAGCTTCCTTATACGTGGGAAATGGCTGAGGTTGATGGGACGTTTGTCGGGATGAACACGTCAAACCCTAATCATCTCGTAGAAGAAGCCATTCATGCAGGTGTGATTCAAGAATTGCAAGGTTATGAGTCCCTTCGACGCGAGGTGGCTTATGGAAAAAATTCCCGCATTGATATTTTGCTGCAAAATCAAGATGGCCTCTTAACCTATGTTGAGGTGAAAAATGTCCACTTAAGAAGGGGAAAGATTGCCGCGTTCCCAAGCTCTGTCACGGCCCGAGGGGCTAAGCATATGCGTGAACTTATCGATATGGTACGTTTAGGTCACAACGCATATGTTGTTTACGTTGTTCAAAGAAATGACTGTGAAGGATTTGAAATCGCAGATGATATTGACCCAATTTACGGGGAAGAAACGTCGAATGCCATCAAAAATGGGGTTATTCCTCTTGTCTATGCTTGCGAAGTCACGCCTGATGCCATTACAATCACTCATCGGATAAATCTGTATTCTTAAAGTGATGGCTGAAAACGGAAATATAATCATTCACACCGCTTCCGACTTTGAAGGAATGCGAAAGGCGGGGCACCTGGCAGCGCGGACCCTCGACTTCATTACGCCTTATGTAAAGGAAGGGGTGACGACCCAAGAACTAAATGATCTCTGCCATGATTTTATCGTGAGTCATAAAGCCATTCCGGCTCCCTTAAATTATGGGGGACATCCTGGTCGCATTCCTTTTCCTAAATCGATTTGCACATCTGTTAATCATGTGGTGTGTCATGGAATTCCAGGTCCCAAAAAGCTAGAGTCGGGAGATATTCTTAACATTGATGTGACCGTGATTTTGAATGGATGGCATGGCGATACGAGCCGGATGTTTGCAATTGGCAAAATTCCCCTTAAAGCTCAGAAACTGATTGAGGTGACCTTTGAAGGTATGATGCGAGGCATTGAAGTGGTGCGTCCTGGGGCTACTATGGGTGACATTGGTTATGCGATCCAAAGTTACGTAGAAGCTAAGGGTTTTTCCGTGGTGAGAGACTTTTGTGGTCATGGGTTAGGACGTGTGTTCCATGCAGCCCCTGAAGTTCTTCATTATGGAAAACCCCACACAGGGGTCGAACTTAAGGAAGGAATGTTTTTCACAATCGAACCCATGGTGAATGCAGGGCGCTATGAGATCAAGATCTTAAGCGATGAATGGACAGCTGTGACTCGAGATAAATCCTTGTCTGCGCAGTTTGAGCATAGCTTGGGGGTGACGGCAACGGGTTATGAGATTTTTACGATTTGAGAGATGTTCAAAGAACTCAATGTCTTACGAAAGCTTTTGGTAGAGGACCCGCTCATTGAGTAGTTTAGTTTTAAATCGTATTTAAGGAGAACAATCTCCTTACTCTTCACCTAGTTCTAAAAATTGATTGGTACTGAATTCTGTATTTACTTTTTTTGAATTTAAATTCGAAGTTTACTTATATTACTGCTTTAAAAAGGATCTTTTTTTATGTTTAATTTTTGTTTGTTAAGCTTATTATTAATCACTTCTTCCGCCCAAGCCATGGAGGACCCATTATTTACTTGGGATAATCCGAAATTGGGAACTGGTCTCCATGTTTTTGCGAAAGGCGAAGATAAGGAAAAAACACCTTGGACTCTTCGTGAGATTCGGAAGGAAGATAGAAAGCCTTACAAAGACCTAATGCGTCATCCTGACGTTATGAAAAGTGTACAAGATGGGAAAATCTTACCTAAGAAAGAGATAGCTAGTTATGTTGAAAAATGGTTAAAAAGATATAAGGAGGGAATCCCTAATGGTCGAATGACGGTCGAACAAGGTGGGAAACCTGTTGGGTGCGTTCAGGTGGGCCCCATGAAAGGGCAGCCTGGTTTTGGAGAGCTTGCTCGTGCTTTTGTACCCCATGTTCAAGGAAAGGGCTTGGGAACAGAAGCTCTAAGATTTATCATTGAAGATTGGGCGCCAAAGGTTCGTGAGATAGCTTTGAGTAAGGATACGGAAGCCCCTCTTCCTGGAAGCGATCAATTTAATTGTTTCGAAGGGGAGGCCCTAAGATTTATATACACAACGACCAGGCCCTCCAATACGGCTTCATGGAGAAGCTATGAGAGATTCAATTTTCGTCCTTCTCCACGGACAAATATAGAAGAGCGCACAATTTCCTGTGAAGGATGGGAGGAATCGCAACATGGGCCTTTAGAAGAATATATAGTTCTCCAATATTTCTCATCGACATCTCCTGAACGGCTTCAAGCAGATATTTTCTATCCGATGCTTGACGAAAAGGGAAACTCACGTACCCTCAGTTATGTGACTGAGTATGGATCACTCCGCTACCATTTTGAGCGTGAGGTGGACTAAATCTGCTCTTGAGAGGATAATTATGAAAAAATATTTTCTTTTATTTACAGCTTCTTTTTTAGCTTTTGAGGCTTGTTTCATTGCTTCTTCTCAATTCACTCATGCGATGGAAGAATCCAAGCAAGAAGAGATGGCACCATCAATAACCTCTGTTAAGTTACGAGATGACTCCCTCGATACTAAGAAAAGAATGTATACACCTCCTTTTTTACCGCCAGCTCTATCTAAAAAACAGAATCTTTATGAATCAGCTTCTTCTATTTTTGATAAACATATTAGGGTCGACGTTTCTTCAGTCCAGGAGCTCAGATTATGGAAATCAGATCCTTTTAAAGGAGATTTGATTGCAAGAAAAAATTTTCAAGATACTTTAAAATACGCATTAGAAAATACCATAAATCATTATGCAGGGCAACTTTCTGATTTTATGACTCCTAAAAAGGAAATTCAAAAAGATTTACGGATTTTGATTGAAGCAATAAACTTTGAAGAATTTGATCCTTCTGGCCGTATGCTGTACTGGCAATACATGGTAAAATCTGGCTGTTTTAAGGCAGTTAAAAAATTAACTCAAGTATTGATGGAAATCAAATCAGAAGAACTTTTTAATTACAACAAGATCCTAACTGAAGCATGCTTCGCGCAATCTCACGTCCCCATTTTTTGGCTCCCTGCTATTGTGACGCGGTGGGATGAAGAGACTGTTCCCGATAAAAGCTATCAGGATATTGAAAAGTATCTTTGTAATATTTTTTGCCCTTCGGGTAAGGCAATAATTATGGACCAAGAGGTTGATCGAAATCAATTTGTCGAGGAGGTCAATAAATGGAAAATTAGTGAAAATAAAAGATTAGGGAAAGATAGATATCAATTACCATTATCTTTTGTTTCAACCCTAAATAAATAGCCACTTTAAAAAATTAATAAGTGATGGGCCTTGAAGGAGAAGCTGCTTTTCAAAATATTCCATCCAACTTCTGAAAGACCCAGGAAAAACTTCGCACCACAGAAAGTTATATGAAATGCACAGCTTAAAAAGAAAATATTTATGTTATTTCAAGTACTTCCTGGATTCCCTCTTTCGAGGGAATGACGAAGGGGGAGGTAAAAAACTAAATCTTTTCGATTTTATGAATCAATCCCCCTTAAAAGGTTTAGAAATCTCCATCGAACGTGATCGGTCTAAAATCCGAGATATGGATATAATGCATTAACCCCTCACCCGCCGCTTCGTGCCGACCTCTCCCACAAGAGGCATTTGAAAAATCGACTCTGTGCTTAAAAAGGATCGAAAAATTTCATGAGAGGGCCCCCATCGCTCTGACCCTCTTGCCTGGATGCACTCCCTTGCCTACACTAAAAATGGGATAGAGTGTCGGAGATAAAATGATCCAAAGAGAGTTACGTAATTTACGTCTTCAAGGAGCCTCCCTTTTCGCCAGCTTCAGTTTTTTTACCTTGGCTCTTTTTTGTCTCTCCTTAGCCTTAGGTCCCAATGAAAAAATTTTGCGCGAATGTGCGCCCGCTTTTGTATGGATTTTGGCCATTCTGACCACTCTCTTTTCAACCCCCCTTTTTCTGAAAAACGAAGCCAAAGCAGGGCTTCTCGACGAGGTCCTTTTGCAGCCTTCTCCTCCTTCTTTGTACCTTCTCTCTAAGATGGGAGCTGAAATCCTTTTGTTAGGTCTTCCCCTAATTTTTCTAGGAGCTCTTCTTTCTCCCTTCTTTGCTCTTTCTCAGGACGATGTTGCCGCTCTTTCCGCAACCCTCCTCATTGGTTTTCCTGCTTTAAGCGCCCTCGGCATTTTGGGAGGACTCTTAACACTTAATACGCGACCCAGTAGTCTTCTCATTCCTCTTCTCATTCTACCCTTAACACTGCCTCTTCCTCTTTTTGCCCTCTCTATCATGGAGATGACGCGATTAGGACTTGATTCTTCAGCTCCTTTCTGCCTCCTTATCAGTGTGTCCCTTTTGCTCGTGATCGTCTCTCTCGGAGCAGGAAGTTGGGCACTTCGTTTTGCTGTAGAGGGTTAAGATGAAACAGATATGGGCGCGACCAAGCTTTTTCTTCAAAATCACAAATCCCATTTTTCCGGGTGTTCTTATCCTTACGGGACTCCTTTTTGCAGCGGGTCTCTATACGGGTCTGCTCGCATCACCTCCTGACTATCAACAAGGGGATGCCATGCGGATCATGTATATTCATGTCCCTGCTTCTTGGATGGCCCTTTTTGTTTATGCCTTTCTTGGGTTGATGAGCCTTTTTATCCTCGTGTGGCGTCACCCTTTGGCAGAAGTTTTAGCGGTGAGCGCCGTTCCGATCGGAGCTCTTTTTACAATTTTGAGTCTTACCACGGGGTCCTTATGGGGAAAACCAATGTGGGGGGCTTATTGGGTGTGGGATGCACGGCTTACATCTGTATTAGTTCTTCTTTTTCTGTATGGAGGATATTGGGCTCTTTATAAGGCTTATTCTCACCCCGGTCAGGGTATACGGGCGGCCTCCCTTTTGGCACTTGTTGGGGTAATCAACCTTCCGATTATTAAGGGATCCGTTACGTGGTGGAACACGCTTCATCAACCTGCTAGTCTAACAAAACTTTCAAGTCCTTCTATCCATCCCACCATGTTAACGCCCCTTATATTGATGGCAGGGGCTTATTTTTTTTATTTTGTGAGCGTCCTCATTTTAAGGACACGTACGGAGCTAAATATGCGAAAGCTTTATGTTTGGGAGGGGATGCGATGATGCTTTCATCTCCTTATTTGATATACATTCTTGCGGCCTATGGTTTAAGCCTTATCGGGCTCGGGGCTTTTTTTGCGTGGACTTTTTTTTCTTGGAAGCGATCCAGTCAAAAGAGTCAAGATTTTTCAAAAGATAAATTGGAGGGGTAAAGTGAATTTACAGCCTCCCCCCCATCGTCATTCCCGCGAAAGCGGGAACCCAGAAGAATCGTTCAACCTAAATAGCTATTGGACAGCGAGCTTTATCTCAACAATCAGCTTAATAAGAAAAAATTTTAGAATTGCTCCATCTTCCTGGGTTTCCGCTTTCGCGGAAATGACGACCCGGGTAGAACCCGTGAGCTAAAAAATGTTTCACGTGAAACATAAGCACCAACGTCTGCTCTTAATTTGTAGTGGCCTAATCGGTCTTGGGATCGCGGCTTTTCTAACGCTCACGGCCTTTCAAGACGCTCTTATTTTTTACTATATGCCATCGGACTTTCATCAAAAAAAAATCTCCCCAGAACAACGCATTCGTATGGGTGGGCTCGTTGAACCTCTTTCTCTACATCAAGACGGAGAAAAGGTGAGCTTTCGAATTACAGACCAGAAGGAAAGTATGAACGTCACTTATCAGGGTATTCTTCCCGATCTTTTCCGAGAAGGCCAAGGGGTTGTTGTGGAGGGATATCTTCTTAACCCAAAAGAATTTCAAGCTCAAACGGTGCTTGCAAAGCATGACGAAAACTATATGCCGAAAGAGGTTGCAGACCGACTGAGAGATGAAGGGCTTTGGCGCGATGCTCAGTGAAATCGGAAACTTCTTCTTGGCCATGGCAGTTGGGTTTGCAAGTGTGCAGATCATGTCCTCTTTTTGGGGGATTTTTCCTCACCCGTCATTGCGAGGTTCCGAAGGAGCCGAAGCAATCTATAATAACCATAACTACATCACCCTAGGCCGCGTCGCCACCTTCCTCCAAGGTGGGTTTATGTGCATGGCTTTTCTCACGCTCATTATCGCCTTTTTCGTTTGCGATTTTTCGATCGCAACCGTTGCGTTTCATGATCACACAAAACTCCCCTGGTATTATCGCATGGCAGCCACCTGGGGAAATCATGAAGGCTCACTCCTTCTTTTCGTCCTCATTTTATCAGGAATGGGCGTTGCGCTAGCGACGTTTCTAGAAGACTCCCTCTTCAGAGCACGTGCGCTCTCCGTTCAAGGTCTTTTGACTCTCCTTTTTTTACTCTTCTTAATTCTTTCTTCAAATCCCTTTGCAACCCTTCCTTTCACCCTTCCTGAAGGCAATTCTTTAAATCCCCTTCTTCAAGATAGGGGACTTCTCATCCACCCTCCCCTTCTCTACCTCGGGTATGTGGGTTTTTCAGCCCCCTTTTCTATGGCCATCGCTGCCTTATGGGGAGAGTACGAAGTTCAAATTTGGACTGTTCTCGTCCGCCCTTGGGTGCTTTTCGCCTGGGGAGCCCTGACGGCTGGGATCGCCCTTGGGAGTTGGTGGGCCTATTATGAACTAGGCTGGGGTGGCTGGTGGTTTTGGGATCCTGTTGAAAATGCGTCTCTCATGCCATGGCTTGCAGGAACAGCCCTCCTCCATACCCTTCGAACCGAAACCCTTTATCGCTGGAGTCTTTTTTTAAGCCTCCTCACCTTTGGTTTGAGCCTTCTTGGCACTTTTTTGGTCCGTTCAGGTCTTATCATGTCCGTTCATTCTTTTGCTCAAGATCCAACAAGGGGTTTCTTTATCCTTGGCCTTTTAGGAGGAATTATGGGCTTTGCTTTTTTCATGTGGGTCTGGAAGGCTCCTTGTCTTAAAAGCCTACCACTCTCATTTTTTTCCCGACAGGGAGCCCTCTTTCTCAATTCCCTCCTGCTATTCGTTGGGCTTGCGACTGTTTTTTTAGGAACCCTTTATCCTCTCTGGAGCGATTGGATGTTGGGGGAAAAGATTGCCATTGGCGCACCTTATTTTGAACGCACGTTCATTCCTTTGATGATTCCTCTTTTGATCCTTATTCCCCTTGGATCCCTGTTCAGAGAAAGGGGAGAGTCTCTCTTCCAGCTTCTTATCACACCTTTAACAGCTGCCTTAGGGGCAGCAACTTTACTTCTTTTTATTCTGAATCCCACTTCCCTTTGGGCGTTTACGGGAATTGTGGTTGCTATCTGGATATTGGCGGGAACGGTCGTTGCTTTTATTAAAAAACGACTTGCCATAGGGCCAACTCTCGCCCATCTTGGTGTTGGCATTACCCTTTTGGGGGTCAGTGTCGGAGGGGGATTTCGCAGTGATGAAACACATAGTCTTGGATTTAAGGAAAATTTGGAAGTGAGAGGGATCAAGCTTACCCTTCAAAATGTTCAACAAGGGAAGGGACCTACCTATCTTTATGAAAAAGCAACCCTCACAACACCGAGTGGTATTTTGACGCCTGAAAAGAGGCTTTATCATCCCCAAAATTCCCTTTTGAGTGAAACGGCCATTTTAACAAATGGCCTGCGAGATCTTTACGTTATTTTAGGTCCCTATCAGGGTAACAATCAATGGCTTATAAGGGCATCTTCTATTCCCTTAGCCCCTTGGATTTGGAGTGGAGGATTTCTCATGATTTTAGGTGCACTTTTTTCTTTTATTGGGAGTATAAATTTTTCTAGATTGCTTCGTCGTTACACTCCTCGCAATGACGATCCCCACACACCGTCATTGCGAGGAGCGCTAGCTCCGAAGCAATCTAGGGCCAAATACCTTTTGTTCCTCTTCCTTCTTTCCCTCCCCATGGGAGCAATAGCAGATGTTTCACGTGAAACAAGAGCACAAGCTCTCTACAAGGAAGTCCGTTGCCCTGAATGCGCCGGACAATCTATTGCAGAATCTGATTCACCTGATTCAAAGGCTTTAAGAGGATTCATTGATGAACAATTAAAAGAAGGAAGATCGGATGAAGTCATTCGAGACGAACTCCGCACACTTTTTGGAGATGAAATCCTTTTTCATCCCCCCTTCCAAGCTAAAACTCTTTTTCTATGGCTAGCTCCTTTCGTGCTCTTTTTCCTTATTCTTTTTATATTTTTGTGGAAGGGATATCGATCACGGAGTAAAAAATAAGAGGCTGCTTCTCACCTGACTGTGTCATCCTTGGCAAGAAAAGGTTGATTTTTCGAAGAAAATTCTTACCTTTTCTTGGCCGAGGATCTCTAGAAGAAAAAAGATCCTCGGCTAAGAAATGCTAATGTTTTCCTTTGGAAAACAAAGCATTTCTTGCCAAGGATGACACGGGTGGAGAGGCAAGTTAGTAATACATAAAATCAATGAAAAAGGGACGTAATAAATGAGCAAAATTGCTTTTAAAAACCCTAAGGGAAACACAATTTACTGGACCAAACTCGGATTTGATTGGGGAGCTTTCTGGGGAGCTTTACTTTTAGCGGGACTTCCCTTCTTCTTAAGAAGAATGAACACATTTGGTGCCTATTTCCTTGGGTTAGCTTTAATTGACACAATAGGCGCTTGTCTTGAGAATCTTTCCAAGGAGCCCTCTGGGTTTATATATTCGATGATCGCACTTGATCTGGGTCTAGCCCTCTACTTTGGGATAAGAGGTGGAAAATTGACCGCCCGCCATTATCTCGAGGAGGGTTATGAGTTTCATACGAAGGATAAAGATCTTATAGTTCTCGCTAAAAATAAATGGGATTTGAATACGTAGTGGCGTAATTAATTAAATAATCAGGACAACCTCATTAACAAACGGTGAAAATAGCTTGCTTTCTATTTCAGAAAAGTATATATTATGTATATACGTAAAGAGGTATTTCAGATGCATATGAATGTAATAAAATGGGGAAATAGCTTAGGCGTAAGGATTCCCCGTGCTTTTGCGAATAAAATTGGTATTCATGAAGGAACTTCTGTAGAGATTTCTCTTCAGGATCATTCCATCCTTATTAGGAAGGAGTACTCGCTTAAATCAATGTTAGACCAGATTACACCTGAAAACATTCACAATGAAATCCAGACGGGACCCGCTCGTGGTGAAGAAATTTGGTAAAGAGTAACCCCTATGTCCCTCAACAAGGTGATATTGTTTGGATAGAACTCGATCCTAGCCTGGGTTCAGAGATGAAAAAGACGCGTGCTGCTGTTGTTCTTTCTCCAATAGACTATAATAAAAAAGTAGGGCTAGCTTTGATATGTCCGATCACAAGCTACCAAAAAGGATATCCATTTGAGGTAGAATTGTCGTCTAAAGCGAAGATAAAAGGTGTTATCTTAGCCGACCAAGTTAAAAGCTTAGATTGGAGAGCAAGAAAAGCCAAATTCGAAGAAAAAGTTCCCCAAAATGTTATCTTAGAAGTGGTTGAAAAGATTTCTGCTCTGCTTGAAATTCCATCTTAAAAGCTGAATTATAAATAAAAATTTTATGAAAAATTTATCTTGATGTTTACGAAAATATTACTAAACTTATTATGTGATCTCATTGTAAGATCGCGTGACGTAAGAGTGTAATCAGCACCCCTACGCCACTACCATAACAGATACAGGAGTATCCATCATGGATGACTTTAAGTTAGCTCATCTCGAGCCGTCATTCCGGGATTTACAACCCCTTCCGAATCCGCAAAGCGGGGAGGATTAGGGGTTGTTAATACCCGGAACCTAGATGTTTTAAAGCCCGCCTAGGTTCCGGATATTAAGAAAATTTACTCCTCACCCCTGCTTCCCGCAGGGGATCGTGGTAATTTTCTAAATTCCGGAATGACGGTTTAAATTTGAGCGCCTTATCTAAATTTGTAGGTAAGGAAAGTCATGTCCTCTGTGCGTTGGGTCTATATTAACGCACAGAGGGCTTATGGATCCATGAAGATCTGAATTGCTTCGGAGCAAAGCTCCTCGCAAAGACGAACTGGTGGCACATTCGTTGCTAATTCTCAACCGTCTTTGCGAGCGGAGCGAAGCAATCCAGACTTTTTTGAGAGAGTTTAAGAAATTCTACTTTTTAAGTTTATAATCAGATTATCTTTCTCTGATGCAATGGATAATTTTTCTTTTTAAAAGTACTTTCCGCTTTCCCCGGACACCAGTGCACGAAAGCGGGAAACCAGAAAATCTATTGAAACAAAACGATTTTTAATAAATTCTTTATGTTTTTAGTCAATCGATTACAAATTAGTCTGCATTCCTTCGGATGCGTTGCTTTAACTGGGTTCCTGCTTTCGCAGGAATGACGAGCTGGGTTAAAAATGGGGAAATAAATAAAAGTGTCCGGTGTTAAGATGGCCAATTCCAAAATTTGATTTTTTTGAAAATCTATGATATGCAATAAATATAGGCTGAAAGAAGTTTGTCCACGGCATGGTGGCCAAAAGTACTCATGGAGCATGAGAATAACTATTATGAAAAAATGGTGTGTATTGGTATCTGCCATTAAAACAATCCAAAGCTCATACAGATTTATAGGATATGTGGGAACAATAATCTTTTTCAGTGAACAGCAGATTGTTTTTGCTGACCTCCAAAATCCTTACCCCTGTATTATTGCTCAATCGTGTGAAACAGCAGAATGTGGTTCCATTTTTCTCATTACTGTTGATTGTAAAGATGACACAGGTCCATATCGCTGGACTCATAATGTGCGTATGGATAAGGGCTTAACGGATTGTGAAGCCGCAATCCGCGAACACTTTCCTTATGATTATGTCGCCTGCGAAGATGGTGATTAGTGGTTAGTTATTAGTGATTGGAACTTTTCCAATTACTAACTTCTAAAATCTAAATTCTAAAATCTAAATTCTAACTTCTAATGACTAATAAGGATTTTCCATGAGACACTGGATCAACCAATTCTTGCGCCGGCGTGAAACAAAAGCCAGCGCAACAGCTCCCCTCTTTGTCACTGATCGGATGCGTCACCCTCTCTGGACACCACGGCAATATGACACCCTGGCAGAGGAAGGATATCAAAAAAATATCGTCGTTTATCGGTGCGTCTCTCTGATTGCACGGGGAGTAGCGAGCGTTCCCTGGCGTCTTTATAAAGAGGAGACACGTCTTGAAACTCATCCTCTCCTTTCCCTTCTCCAAAAGCCCAATCCTCAGCAAGGACTTCCCCGCTTTATGGAGGCATTAACTGCCTATCTCCTTCTGGCGGGTAATGTTTATGTGGAAGCCGTGATCCCGGAGGATGAACCTTTAGAGCTCTATCTTCTTAGGCCGGATCGGATGAAAATTATTCCAGGGACCGCAGCGGTACCTGAAGCCTTTGAGTATACGCTTCAAGGACGAGCCGTCCGTATTCCTGTGGATCCCTTCAATGGACACTCTCGCGTTTTACACATCAAAACCTTCAATCCTCTTCATGATTGGTATGGGATGAGTCCTATTGAAGCGGCAGCTCACGCTATTGATCAACACAATGCGGTGGCCAGCCATAATCTTTCTCTATTACAAAATGGAGGCAGACCCTCTGGAGCCATTCAATTCCGTCCAACGAAAGAAGGAAACATTTTATCGGAACAACAACGCCAAAACTTACGTCAGGAATTGTTATCAGCCGTAGAAGGGGCGAACAATTCGGGACGTATTCTGATCGTGGAAGGGGACTTCGAGTGGAAAGAAATGGGGCTTTCCCCAAAAGATTTAGATTTTATTGAAGGGAAGTACCTTTCTGCAAGAGAAATTGCTCAAGTTTATGGGGTTCCCCCCATGTTGATAGGCGTTCCTGGGGATGCAACCTTTTCAAATTATAAGGAAGCGCGCTATCATCTTTGGGAAGATACCATTCTCCCTCATCTTGAGATGATAAAAGGAGAGCTCAATCAATGGCTAACCCCTCTCTTTGGGACAGGACTTGTCCTTGATTATGATACGGATTCAATCCCCGCGTTAGCTCCTAAACGAGAAGTTTTGTGGGGGAAAATAGAAAAAGCGTCTTTCCTAACCCTTAACGAGAAAAGAGCCTTGGTTGGTTATCAACCGATCCCCGCAGGAGATCGGTTGGGATAACCTTGGATTTTTGACTTACCACCAACCCTTGCCAAAAATACCAACTATTTCTGGGCAACAAACCATTTTGCCACATGGGTTGCAGCTGTCATATACACAGGTAGGTGTACAACATGTAGGTTTACAAGTCGTTGTTGGAATGTTGCAAGTATTGCAAGTACCGCCAACACCACCGCCATGAGGACCGTAGTAAGCTACGTCTTGTAAGAACTCTCCTGCGTTTGCAGAAGCCGCTGTAAAGATAACACCTAATACAGCTAAAGTTGCTAGTTTTTTCATCGTTTTCTCCTTTATGTTAAAACGTTGTTTGTGTTGTTATTCTTCTTATTGTTACTTCATGATAATCAGAAAAATATAATAATTTATTAATATCGATAAATTTTTTCTGATTAATAAATTTTTTTATGAAAACAACGACTTAAGGCTTCAACTTCGGTGATTTTTTACCTTTTTAAGGGGGTAAAAAAGCTGATTTGGAGGTCACTTCTTCTAATATCTTTTTCATTTTTCATTTCAGAATAGGAACCTGTTATGCAAAACACGCTAAAACAAAATAGCTCCATACATCAAGCATCCCATAAAGGGCTAATTGCAGGGTATGCAAGTTATTTTGGTCTGGTTGATCAGCAGAGAGATCGAATTGCCAAAGGGGCTTTCACGAAAACTTTAAGAGCATGGCGTCTGGCGGGAAAAATGCCAAAAATGCTGTGGCAACATGACCCAAAACAACCCCTTGGGGTATGGACACGGCTGTCTGAAGATGGGCACGGCCTTTATGTAGAAGGACGGCTTACCCTCGGTGTCACGAAAGCAGATGAAGCTTATCTTCTGCTGAAGGAAGGCGCTTTGGAAGGGCTTTCCATTGGGTTTCGAACAATCGAAGCCCAGCAAGATAAAGACCACAAAGGGCGTCTTCTTTTGGATATTGATTTGATTGAAATTTCCCTTGTCACCTTTGGCGCGAATGCCAAGGCCACCGTTTCAGTTATTGATGGTTAGTAGTTGGTAATTAGTTATTAGAAAAACTGTAGCAACTCACCCGTTCCCGCACACAGTGTCATCCTTGGCAAGAAATGCTTTGTTTTCCAAAGGAAAACATTAGCATTTCTTGGCCGAGGATCCCCGTGGCAATAAGATCCTCGGCTAAGAAAAGGTAAGATTTTTCTTCGAAAAACCAACCTTTTCTTGCCAAGGATGACACAGGTGGGTGAGTCGTTATGAAAAACTCAAAACAAGAGAGGAAAGAATGCACGATTATGATATTCAAACAACTTTGGACGATCTGGGAAGGACGTTTGAAGACTTTAAAAAGGTTAATGAAGAACGCCTCACCAGTCTTGAAAAGAAAGGCCATGTAGATCCGATCGTTCAAGAAAAAATGGAGCGCCTTGAAAACCAGATGGATCAAGCGGAAAAGCGCCTTAAACAAATGGAAGCCCATGCCTGTCGTCCTCAACTGGAGCTGGACACTCAGCCAGTTTGTGGCCATACCCATGCCTTTATGGACTATATTCGTAAAGGTCTTGATTCCCCCTTGCAGGCTTACGAACAAAAAAGCCTTGCGACGACGCCTGATCGTGATGGGGGTTATTTAGTGCCTTCTGTTGTTCACGATCGGTTGTATGCCACTCTTCAGACAGTATCTGTTATGCGGGGACTGTGCAATGTTCGTGAGATTTCAAGCTCTGCCCTTGAAATGCTTATTGACAAAGACGCTGCTGATGTCGGCTGGGTTGCAGAAAAAGACGAACGTAGAGAAACCAAAACACCAGAACTTGCAAAAATCCGCATTCCTGTTCATGAGATGTATGCCCGCCCACGGGCAACGCAGAAACTCTTGGATGATGCGAACTTTAACGTAGAAGAGTGGCTTTCCCAAAAAATTGCTCAGAAAATGGCAACGATGGAAAATACGGCCTTTATTTTGGGAGATGGGGATAACAAACCCAAGGGGCTTCTTGCCTATGAAACAGTCGGTAAAGCCGAATGGGAATGGGGTAAGCTTGAAGAAATCAAGACAGGTGTTGATGGAAGCTTTGCAGAGGAGAAAGCTGTCGACAGCCTCTTATCTCTTTTTCTTGCTTTAAAACCTTCCTATCTTCCAGGAGCCACTTGGTTGATGTCTCGGATGACCCAAGGAACTTTACGTATGCTCAAGGATCCAGGGAATCATCAATACCTCTGGCAACCTCCCCTAGCAGGGGTGCCTACACCTACACTTCTCGGCTATCCCGTGATTGTATGTGATGACGTCCCCAACATCGTTCCAGAGACAGCCTCCAAATCTATTGTTTTTGGCAATTTTAAGGAAGGCTATCAGATCGTCGATCGTACGGGTATTCGTGTTTTGCGAGATCCTTATAGTGAAAAGCCTTACGTCGAATTTTACACAACCCGACGTGTCGGTGGGGATGTGCTTAACTTTGAGGCGCTGAAGGTCTTAAATTTTGCAGCATAACAAAAACCCCTCACCCGTCACGCGCTTTGCGCATGACGACCTCTCCCACAAGGGGAGAGGTGATTAAAGTGCTGGCTGCATTACCTCTCCCCTTGTGGGAGAGGTCGACGCGAAGCGGCGGGTGAGGGGGAAACCAAACCACCCCGTTCAAAAGAGCGGGGTGAGTAAATTTAACAACAAACGGCTTTTTCATTATGGCATTTCAGTATTATAAGGATCCTGATAGAGCGGATATGGCCCACGTCCTTTTGTTCCCTTTCTATCACCATCACCAGCATAAGCTCCGTAAAAAGACGCTGATTCGGATAGGAAGAAAACCGCCATGGCAAGGATTGGTAAAAAAACCTTAGTCATATTGCTCTCCAATATTAGATAAATAATAATTAAACTCTGACTCTAATTTTATTATGCTACTAAAGTAATGAATAATGAGTTAATTTTGAGGATATCATGCAATTATTTCTTAAAACGCCTCCAATCCAAGAACCTCTGACCTTAGAAGAGGTTAAAACTTACTTGAGGGTTTCATCAGACCAGGAAGAAGAGTATTTATCCTCCCTTATTACTTCAGCGAGAGCTTATGTGGAAAATGTAACGGGTCGTGCTCTGCTTAAACAACAATGGTTGATGCAGATAAAGCCACCTTACCCCCGGGCGTCGCCTCTTATCAAATGTGAAAGAGAAAATCTTGAAATTGACCTTCCCTACCCTCCACTTTTAGAGGTTGAGTCGGTCAAAACGGGAATGCAAGAGATTCCTTTTATGATTGAGGAAAATAAAGCTCTCCTTCCTTCTTCTTTTTGGAACAAGGAAATTACAATGACTTATTGGGCAGGGTATGGACAAACACCAGATTCTCTTCCCCCCGACTTGAAGCTAGCTGTTTTAATGGCGACGCGTTTTTTCTATGACCATCAAAAAGTAGATTTACCTCTTTTAAGACCTTTTAAGGTATTTCGGATCTCTTGAACCCCTCACCCGTCACGCGCTTTGCGCATGATGACCTCTCCGAGGTAACTCAGCAAGCACTTAATCACCTCTCCCCTTGTGGGAGAGGTCGCCGCGAAGCGGCGGGTGAGGGGAATTAATATTAAACTAAAACAAGGAAACTCGATGAAAAACATCACCACACGGGATTTGAACGAATCCCTTACCCTTCTTTTGCCCCAAAGGCACGATGATGGAGAGGGCGGCTGGCGCGAGGAGTGGGAGAGTGGACTTCATTTGTGGGCTTCACTCTGGCCATTGATTGGCGCTCATGCCGAAGACACACCTCATTACCGAATCATAATCAGAGCTGGGGTAACCCTTCCTTCAAAAATAGCGTTTTTATGGCACCTCCACCAACAACCCAAACGCCTATCGGTTTTGAGCTCACCGGTCCTTATTCAATACAATCGCTTCTTATCCATGACAGCCAAAGAGGAAATAAATGCGTGAATTTTTAATAGATTTGAGGACAACCTTGGCGGAAGTCTGCCCGACTTTTCTTCAAGTGCCCCACAAAACACCCTATCCTTATATCACCATTGAACCTGGACATTATCTGCAAGGTTTTCCTTGGGGCCCTCTTATTGCTACGCTGACTATAAAAATCTGGAGCGATTATGCGGGAACCAAAGAAATTTTAAGCTTGGGAAGAGCTGTTGAAAAACGCCTTAGAACATATGCACCAACAACCTTTGAGGTCAGTCTAAAGGTAGAAAAAAGCTCACTTATGCTCCAGGCCGATGAAAAGATTCGTGTTCATACCCTTCGTTTGAGAGCTCGCCTTCGAGGAGATTTCTCATGAGCGAGACAGATTTAACACTAGAAATTATAGGAGTTGGCAATTCTCTCCCCCCCTTTTCTGGACGAGAATGCACCCAAACGTTAACCCCTATTCCTCAAGGAGCTCTGCGGCGCACAATCAATGGAAATCTTGTGTGTGTTGGAAATAGGGGACATCGAAAATTTCAGTCCGTGATTTCCTGCAAAGATAAAGCCACTCCTGCATTGAGTGGCATTTGGAAGGGAGCCCTTCTGAAGGTAGGGTGCATTCAATTCCTCACCCAAGTTGTCCCCGAGGGAATCCGGCGCATACAATTAGAAAGGGAAGCTCTGTCTCTCCATTTATATGAAGATTCCGGAAAATATTGGCTGGCCGAAACAGCTGAAGATCGATGGGTTTTGATTCCCTCCCCTTTTCCAGGAGGGTTTATCACCTATCATCCTTTGTTATTGATGGTTGTCAGAAATTATCATTTGGAAACAGATGAATGGGGCCTCGACGTGGGGTGGATGCTGGAGCTCGAGGAGCAGTGATCAGTGTAGCAGAAAGGCAGAAGAAAAGAAACTATATATTCAAGCTTGTCGAGAGACGGAGTTATAAAGACTTTTGAGCATCTTGGAAATTTCTTGATACTCTTGTATGAACGTTGTGGATTGTTCCTCTGTAAAATAGGCTAAGTCTTTACAATATTTAATCCAAATTCGCATTTCATCACTAGAGCCCATACTCATAAGAATATAATTACGGAATTCCTTTTTAGATCCAACTTGTTTTGTGAAGCCTTCTGCTAAGTTTGCGCAAATAGACTTACTTGCTCTTCGGATTTGATCCGCAAGCGCATATTGTTCAATTTTAGGTAATTCGAGGCTTATTTTGTGGATGTCTAAAGAGATTTTATAAGCTCTTTCGAACACAAGCAGTTCTTCAACTTTCTTAACATATTGGCCCACATTTTCCTCTTCTGCTCTTCTGTCTTTCTGTTCTTCTGCTACACTGCTTACTGCTACACTGTTACGCTGCTTTCTTCAGCTCCAGCTCGTCGCGCACAGCTTTTTTTTTCTGTTTCCGTGTTTCATAGAGCGTGATGTAAAGCGTTGCAGGGATAATGATACCTGCCCCTAAGAGGGTACTTATGGTTGGGAATTCGTGGAAAATGACCAGTCCAAAAATGCTAGATAAGATAAATTCAAAATATCGGAAGGGCTGAATAGCGGAAACGTCTGTTGCTGCATAAGCTTTTAAAACACAAAATAAAATAAGATTGGCTCCACCACCGCCTAACAGCAAGAGGAAAAAAAGTTCCTGGAGAGTGGGTGTTTGCCAAACTAAGGTGGCTGGAATAAGCCCTAAGACGGCAGTGCCTAAAGCTGAAAAAAACAACATGGACAATAGACTTTCATCTTCAATAAGAAGCTTTTTATTGATGATATCTAATGACGCAAACATAACTGTTGAAGCCACAAGAGCCAACACCATGGGATTAAAGGCATCGCCTGAGGGATGAACAATAACTAAAATCCCAATGAACCCAAAAATAGTTGCGGCCCAACGTTGCCAACCCACCTGTTCTTTTAAAAAGATCCTCGCTAAGGGAAGGATAAAAAAGGGCGTTGTAAAACCAATTGTTGTGGCAATAGTTAAAGGAAGAGCTGCAACGCCATAGCACCACGGTGCAATAGCGAGGACAAGCAGCAATGCTCGAATAAAATGAGTACCCGCATAAGGAGTGACAAAAGATCCTTTTCCACGAGCTATCATAAAGGGAAGAAGCACAAGAGTACTAAAAAAGAAGCGGAAAAAAGCCACTTCAGCTCCAGGGAGACGAATTCCAACAAACTTAGTGAGAATATCATTTAAATTACTGACAAAACACATCATGACCATCCAGAAAATACCCTGGAAATAGCCTTTTGAATTAAACCAAGAACTTTGAAACGCCATGGATCAGAACCTACACGTTAATTGATGAGTGCACTAGATCTAGTGACGCTTTCACCTTTCGTCAACTCCTTTATTTTTTTTAGAGGTAAAAAATGAACATTTACTTAACATGGCTCCCTGTTTTTCTTGCCGAAAAAGATAATCTTTCTATTTTTGATTTGGAAATTTCTCAAGAAGAGAACTGCTTTTCTAAAGCTCGGCTCGTTATTGATGCCCTCTCTTTCCTTCCTCAACCAGGAACAGAGGGGGTTATTCGAGAGCAAGATGGTGAGATTCTCTTTCAAGGATCGCTTGTTGGAAGCCCTATCAAAATGGAAGGGGATTTTGCGGAAATTGAACTCATCGCAAGGCCCAACGACTTCCTGGAGAAGAGCGCTGCTTTACAAAAGGAAAGCCGTACGCCTCCCTATTGGGATGAGCTGTGGGTCAGTCCTGAACACCAAGATGACTTTCAACAGGTGCAAGATGTGCGGGCCGCGTCTTTGTATTGTGACCGACGAACGGGGGAGCTTTCCCATTCCAATTGGTTTGAAGGAGAGCAAGTCCTTTCCCTGCATCAAGATTTCTTTCTCGACAGCCTTCGAGTGAAAGGGGTGGGAGCGCCTCTTAAAGCCTGTACGGTCAAGGTCCATGCTCATTGGGTGCAATCAGAAAGTGGTGTTTCAAACTTAAGCTCTTCTATTCGAAGAGCTTTTCCCCATTTTAAAGTGAGCACGTATACACAAAATTCGCTTCTTAAAAAATGGCCTCAAAGGGGCAAACGAATCGGAAAATCGGGCGTATGGGTGATTAAAAGTGAGCTAAAACCCACATTTCCAACCTCCCCTCTTTATCAGCGTTTTTCTCCTTCCCTGCCCCTTGCAGAGAAAGGTGATCAACCCAAACCCTACTGTCTCGAACGACATTGGTTTAAACCGACTCTTATCGTGGGATGGCAGGTCCAACAGCGAAGAAAAGAAACACTATCTTTAACCCTTCTTCATAACTTTCAGCCTCTTTTTCCAGGAGAAACCGAGCAGAAGACGTTAGAGTTCACGCTTCAAAATATTAATCCTGATGCAGGGGCCTATGCTTGGCGACCAGAAACCTATTATCGGAGTGGAGCGAAAGTCTCCTCTAAAAATGGAATTTATCGCTGCAAGACTGCTCATACATCTGGTTTGTCCTTTGAAGAGAACAGGGAATTTTGGCATTTTAAAAAGGTGTTTCATACACCCTTAGGCGATCCTGCGCGATCCTCTTTTTTCCTAACGAAACGAGGCTATCAGGCTGCTGAGCATGCTATGGAACGCGCCAAAGTTGCTCTAGCGAAAAGTGCCCGTTGTCTTGAGGTTTCCTTTGAGGGTCCCTGGGAAAGTTTTAAAGCAGTGACGACCGACACATCTATAACTCTGTCAGATCCCCGTTTGCCAGGAGGCGAGATCACCGGAAAGGTGGTTAAGTACGCCCTTATTGCAAAAGGAGAAACAGGAGAACGCTTTGGCTGCGTCACACTGCTTTGCGCGCTTGGTACAGGAAAAACAGAACGGTTAGATCTTACACCTATCCCTCATTATGCCATGGATGGATATTGTGAAAACCTTTACCAGGCCCATGAAAATGCAGTCTGCCAAACAGTTTCAGGACTTAGCTATTTTCGATATGATGAATGCTTTCCCCTGATGAACAAGAGGGGGAACTCCTCCGGCATGCTCACACTTCGCCAAGTGTGGTTAAAAAAGTCCTTTCTCAAAAACCTACACGACTTCGGTTATTTTTTAAGGATCTAAGAACGAAGGAAAGGTTAAAACACCTTATTCCATTAAGGATGGCGGAAACATGGTCAGCACCGAAGCAGAATAGCAGAATAGCAGAATAGCAGAATGCAGAAAGACCTTAGAGAGGAGCTGTGGTGCTTCTACCCAAAGAAAGCTTCTGCCTTCTGCAACACTGCTACACTGCCATTCTGCTTCACTGATCTGGAGGATTCCCATGCGTATTTTACCATTTATGCCTTTGCAAGAAGGATATGAGCCCTCATCCCCAGAATTGAACCAAGAAGAAGGTGTTCTTGATATTTCTGACGATTCTGATTGCAATTTGATCGAGGAATCTAAAATCATTGCGGAAACGCTAATTTTAAGGTGTGTACTCCGACCGATTCCTCTGACAGATAGAACCATTCATGCACAGTTGATCTCTGAAGGAGAAATCCTGGAAAGCACGCCTCTCTATGAGGAGGAATCGATCAGTTATGGTTATGAACGAGAGGTTGAGAACTCAAAGTGGCAAGGCATGGCTTTCGATTATGCTGGCATGGGGCGCGGAATTCACCAGGGAACTCAGTTTGTATTTTATGGAGAAGCCTTACCCTTAGGAAGGTTAGAAGTTGAAAATCCTCTTTATGTAAAACCCTTTAAAATTGAATCACAAAATGTCCAAGAACGCACAACTACCCTTCTTTCAGGAGAAATCCTCACGTCTCCACCGGGTGTTCTTGATACACGTGTTTTACAAGGGTATGGCGGATATTATAAAGAAGGCGTTGCTCTGAATGAAATCCAGCAAGTCTATTACGCCCTCACACCCAGCCATTCCCAAACACGGGTAAGGCTCTTTAGCTCTTCACACCTCCAAGAGCAGCACACTCCTCCCCCATACGGGGGTAAAGGGTTGAGCGGAAATGTGACATTTAGCTTACTCCGAGAAGAAGAAATTTTATCTCTTCCAGGAGCTATTGCGGCTGGTTATGCACGTCTTTCAGTCATAATGGAGACTCACACCATACTTTTTCGTTCTTATTTATGTGAACCTGTGCCCGGTCATCATACCTTTGTAAACGTTTACTTTAGACCTAGTACAGGAACCCCTCACCCGTCACGCGCTTTGCGCATGACGACCTCTCCCACAAGGGGAGAGGTGATTTAAGTGTTGGCTGTGTTACCTCTCCCCTTGTGGGAGAGGTCGCCGCGAAGCGGCGGGTGAGGGGGCGGGGCTTCCATAATAGCAATAATCTAAACATCAAAAGGAGATATCCATGACCATCATCTATCGTGCCGATAAAGGTGCGCCACTTTTGACTGAAGAAATTGACGGTAATTTTAAAGAATTAGAAACACGGCTTAATCGTCTTGAAGACCATCCTGAAGTCGCTGAAAGCATTGGAAAAATTGAAGTTCAAGAAGATCAGATGATCTTAACTGGAACGTTTGGGACTGATTTTGGGACCTTCACTCTACCTAAGGCCACCCTTCGTCTTCAAGCTCAATGGCTCCCTCAAACTTCTTATCAGAAAGGAGATATCGTGACTTATGAGAACACGCTTTATGGTTGTTTGAGAGATCACCTGAGTTCCCTCTTCAAACAAGACGATAGCAACTGGCAAGAAATCCTATCCGTTCCAAGTCCACCTTCATCCTTTCTTCCTCTCTATGAAAAAGCAACCTTGCCCAATGAGGAAACCCTAGGAAAACTTGCGATTTTATTAGGAGAAGAAGGCCCAAATCTTATCTTTTTTAATGGAAAAACATGGCAACATCTGATGAAAGGAGAAACAGTATGATAGACTATGACCTTGATATTTTAGCCCGTACCCTTTATGGAGAAGCCCGGGGAGAGTATACCACATGTGGTCCCGCGGCCTTAATTGCCGTTGCAAATGTCATCCTCAACCGCCTTAAAAGAGGAGGGAAATATGGCAAGACTTTGACAGAGGTGTGCTTAAAATCACGTCAATTTTCGTGCTGGGACAGCGAAGATCCCAATCGCCCCCTCATTCAAGGTGAGCGCCTTGAGGAAGATCCTCTCTTTATATTCTGCCAGCAGGTTGCTCTAAAAGTTAACCGAGGTATATGGCCTGATCTAACCCGGAACAGTGATCATTATCATGCTACATCGTGCAAGCCTTCATGGGCAAGGGTAGGAAAAATCCGGCTTCGTTTGGGGCGACATATTTTTTATAAACTCGACGAGTGAGGACCAGCATGAGTTTTCCTATTTTAACTCTGGCCCATGCCTTAACCGAATTCGTCCCTCTAATGGCACGTTGGTTTGGGGGAGAAGAAGGTGAAAAAGCAGCCCATAAAGTCGTGGGTGTTGCAGAGTCCATTACGGGAGAGAAGGATCCGTTAAGGATCCTTCAAACTTTGAAAGCAGATGCCAAGCTCGTCGCCGAATTTCAACAGGCCATTTTAAAGATGGACCATGAATTAGACTTGGCCCAATATAAGGATCGAGAGAGTGCGCGCCTGAGGGATATTGCCTTGGCGCAAGCTGGGAGAAGTAATCTTCGAGCAGATATTATGGTCCTTTCGGCAGCACTTGGCCTTATTTCTTGTCTCGTTACCATTACTCTTTATCGAACCAGCCTTCCCGGAGAGGCTGTGGGCATCATCTCAACCATCGCAGGAATCTTTGGCTCTTGTTTGAAGGATGCCTACGCCTTTGAATTTGGATCCTCCCGTGGAAGCAAGTTGAAAGATAATAAACTATCGGCGTTGTTTCTAACGGCAAAAAGTTAAGAAGAAAGGCGTCATCCCGGAATTTACAAAATCTTAGGCGACATGCCTTAGATTTTGTTAATATCCGGGACCCAGAAAGAATTATAAATGTTCGTATAGATCATCCCATTGAGGATTCATTTTTTCAATTAGTTCTAACTTCCAAGATCTTCTCCAACGTTTCAGTCGTTTTTCCCTTGCAATAGCGTCGAGAATATCGTCATAAACTTCATAGTAAACTAAGAGATTTACATTATATTTATCTGTGAACCCACCAAACATTTTTTCCTTATGCTGGTAGATTCTTTTTGGCAGATCAGAGGTTATACCTGTATATAAAGTCCCATTTCTCTTACTCGCAAGAATATAGATATATGAAGGCATGCTTTTTTCTTCTCACGTTGCTTTCCTAGGTCCCGGATATTAAAAAAATCTAAAGCTCAGCATTCGCTTCGCTAAGATTTTCTAAATTCCGGAATGACGCCGGGGGGTGAAATAGTCGAGTTCTACCCAACTTTTTTTCTGCCATTCTACTACACTGCTCTTCTGCTATACTGCTACACCGATTGTCGACTCCTCACTCAGGATTTCCTTAACCCGAACGGCAAGATCATTTAAACTAAAAGGTTTGGCAAGAAATTGGATTTGCGCGTCATCCTTAATCCGATCATGGAACGTATCTTCTGTATATCCTGAAATAAAGAGGACTTTAGGGGTTACCTTCATCTGGCTAATCTCATTGATGAATGTTGGCCCATCCATAAGAGGCATTACGACATCAGAAATAACAAGATCAATTTTCTCCTGATTCGACTTTATGAGTTTTAGAGCCTCTTCGCCATTCATAGCCTCAAGAACGTGATAGCCTTTACTGCGCAGAGCACGCGCACTGAAAACTCTTACGGCATCTTCATCCTCTACAAACAAGATAGTACTTGACCCTGTTAAATCTGGTGAAGATAGTTTTTCTTGTTTTTCAGTTTGGGAAGGAGCGATATATTCAGTGGTATTATGGGGAAGGTAAATACTAAAGGTCGTTCCAACACCAACCTTTGAGTCAACTTGCACAAAACCCCCTGTCTGTTTTACGGTACCATAAACCGTGGAAAGCCCAAGTCCGGTACCAGAACCCACCTCCTTAGTGGAAAAGAACGGATCAAAGATACGATCGAGAATTTCTGGTTTAATACCCATACCTGTATCCGCAATTTCTATTCGAACATATGAACCCGCAGGAATCACATCAGGACCAAAACGTTTTGCTTTCTTTAACTCACAATTTTGGGTAGTCAACGATATCGTCCCCGCTCCTTCCATCGCATCACGCGCATTGACAACCATGTTGATGATGACCTGTTCAAATTGTCCTTGATCCACGAGAACGAGGCCTAAATCTCGTGCATGCTTCATTTTAAGCTCAATGTTCGACCCAATCAGCCGACGCAAAAGTGCAGAAAGTTCCGCGAGACAATCCGTAACATCGAGCACTTTTGGTTGCAGTGTTTGTTGGCGAGAAAAAGCCAACAGTTGGCGCACAAGATTGGTCGCCCTATTCGCATTTTGTTTAATTTGCATAACATCTGTAAAGGATTGATCTCCAGGGGTATGACGGAGCAACATCAGATCACAAAAGCCAATCATAGCTGTCAGAAGATTATTGAAATCGTGAGCAATCCCACCTGCGAGTTGCCCCACTGCTTGCATTTTTTGTGACTGAATGAGCTGAGATTCGAAACGTTTCTGCTCTGTAATATCATGCAATACGAGAAAACATCCCTTCTGGTTTTTTACAGGCAGGGAAGCAAAATAGGTAGAAGCAATGGACTCACGCGTATCATTAAAGTGAATTTCTAAAAAGGTTCCTTCAGTATTTCCATTAAAAAAGTTGTGCAGTGCATTTTTAACTTCTTCCTTCTGAAAGTCAGCAATAAGATTTAAAAATGAAGCCCCGCGAATAGAGGTGCCTTCAAGCCAAAATCTCTCCCGGAACAAAATGTTTGAGTCTTGAATCTGCCCGTATTCATCCAAACAAATAACAGGCAAGGGTGTCATTTCTAAAATTTTGCTCATGTCACTTTGATTGGCGAAAGGCGTATAAAGATTGAGAAGAGAGTGAGTGATAAATCCATCTTCTGTCGGAATTTGTGTTTGCTCAAGAAAGGCACTTTTTATACGTGAAGAGGATGTTATAAAATCACACTTTCCTTGAAGTTCGGAAAGTTTAAGAGGATCTTGATTCCGGACTTTTACAATAAATTTTGACAAGGAAAATCCGACAATTTCGGTTCGGGAATATCCCAACCATTTTGCGAATTTTTCATTACAAAATAAAATAATTCCTTTCTCATTCAACGAAAAAAGCCCTTCGGCCGCATGGTCTAAGAACAAAGTCATTCTCTTGAGTTGGGTGAGATGCTTAGATTCTTCACCCTGTTCCTGAGTTACATTAGAGCAATGCCATAGGGCTTCTTCTCCTAGGGGAATAGACTGGATATGCCAAGCTTCCTCTCCTTTTTCTCCTCTCAAATAAAGGGTTTCAGTTTTTATTTCATTCTGATAAAAGCTCTCGACAAGGCGTTCAAGGGCAGCTCGGCTTTCAGGAGAAGAGAGAATTTTTTTTAAAAAGGGAATGCTTTCCGCCCACCAACATCCCTCTCGGGCCTTTTTATTCCCATAACAAAAATGAAGATCCGGGGTTAAAATGAGAAAGGGTATCTGAATTGCTTCATAAGCTTTTGCTTCAACTTGTTGTTTTTGGGTCGTAAACTTAAGTCGTTGGAGTTTAATAAGCAATAGAATCACCATCGTTCCGGCACTGACCATCATCGTAAGGGTAATAAAAAAAACGATAGGGCGATCTGAAAGAAGCATTACCATTCCACCCAAAAAGGCAATAAGAGTGGTATTTATTATACTAAGTACTGAAATGCGTTCTAATCCTTGAAATGGAGTAGGCGTCATTAAAAGTATCTTTAAATAGGCCTGTAGCTTATCTCGTAACATGTCTTCCATTTATTTTTTTTTATTATTATTATTTTCTAAGAATTATAAAAAGAAGTCAAACAAAAAGCTGAAGAGCTTTTGCATTTTTAAAGTTGAGCTACTTCTTCCCTTTTTGAAGGCATATGATAAGGGATTTACTTTTCCGAAAAAAAACTTAAAATCCGATCACAATTATAATGAACAGGGGAAACAGGGTGCTTTTTAAAAAACGATTTGTAGGAATACTTTTAGCAGGGGTTGCGCTGAATGGTTGTGAGGGATCGTCTCCTCAATCAATGGTCGAAATAAAGCCACCGTTATCATCACTTAATGCCAAAAAAGAACTTCCTCCGGCTATAGCCCATATTTTCAAGCTTTTAAAAGAAGAAAAGTATAGTGAAGCCTCACTCCTTATCAATCAAACTCTTCAAGGCCAACCAAAAAGCGTTGCGTTACATTTATTGAATGCACTCACCTACGAGAAATTGGGTGAATTAGGAGATGCAACAGGTAACGAACTTGCAGCCGTTGGATATCAAAATGCAATAAACCTTGATCCAACAAACGTTCTCGCCATCATCCAATTAGGAAAGTTAAAATATCGAGAGCAAATGTATGCTGAAGCTGAAGAACATTTTTCTAATGCTCTTCTGTTAAAGCCAGATGATGCAAATCTTTGGCAAGAACTTGCTGCCGCCTCCTATTATGCCTATGACGTCAAAACCGCCCTTTTTGCTATTGATAGGGCGCAAAAGCTTAAGCCAAACGACCCCCTCATTAATCGGTCTGCTACAATGATTTATGCAGCCCTTGGAGACTTCGACACTGCAAAAAAGCATTTCGAAGTTTTCAAAAATAAGGCGGGAAAAGATCCCGCTGTTAAACATGTAGAAGCCCGATTTAATGATTGGCAGTCTCTTTACAAAAGCGGAAGAATTACACTTGCAGTTGCTAGTACTCCACCTCCTGCGACGCCTTCAACACCCGTAACCCCTCCCCCAACGACTTCTTCAACCGGAACTGCGAGTTCAAGCAGCACTGGAGCTACCGGAACTGCGAGCTCAGGAGGAGGAGAGACTTCAGGTGGAGGAACTTCAAGTGCTACTGCAGCCAGTGGAGCCGGGAGCACTGCCGGAGGAGATGCTTCAGGTGGGACTGGAGCCGCCGCAAGCGCAAGCCCAGCAAGTGGAGGGGGTGCTGCAGCCGGTGGCGCTGGGAGCCCTGCCGGAGGAGATGCTTCGGGTGGAATTGGAGCCGCCACAAGCGCCCCTAGTGTGGCTGATAGTGGGAGTGCAAGCTCGGGCCCCGTTATTACAGGAGGAAATGCCACCGAGATAGGGTTGGAGAGTAAAGCTGAAAAAACGTTAGCCATGCCTTTCAATATGACAGATATTGGGGTTGGCGAAGCGGGAGGAAAAGCAGAGGTTTATAATCCGCAAATCGTTATTGATTGTTACCTTCTCAGAATAACAGAAGAAGCAGTAACTTCAAAAGGCCAGAACATCCTAGAAAACTTAGCTGTAACGCTTACTCCCGGGGGGTATGCCATGTTCAAAGGAAGTTTGTGGGGGAAAGGACCTTCACAAACAACTCATGCCGACACTGTTTCGTTTACTGAGACTTCTGGATTTAACCCTAACCAAATTAACCAAGCCGGACCGCTTGGGTCTGGGCAAGGTGGAGCTGCGTCAGCATTTACTCCTTCAGTGACATCTATGAGTCTTCAAAACATAGGTTCTCTTTCGGGGCGTGTTTTTGGAGCAGGAATCACATGGGCTGGATTGACCTACAATCTTAATATTGCCAATGCTATTGACATCCGTACTGAAGTCGTGAGCCGTCCTTCTCTCATGACATTTCTACATAAGCCATCTATCTTTTTTTCGGGAGATGAACTCGTCATTGGCTTAACAGGGCAGTATGGAGGAACGCTTGTCAAATATCCTGTTGGTGTTACCCTTGATATCACACCACAAAGCATAGAAGGGGATATCGTGACTTTAAATGTGGGAATAGAAGGAAGTCTTCTCACGACTACCACCCCGAACCTCACAACAACAACGGATGTAGCCAAGACGCGTATCGATACATTCGTAAAAATTCGCTTAGGATCAACACTGATGTTAGGTGGTATTTACCAACGCCAGGAAGTCCTCCAGAAAACGGGTGTTCCAGGACTCCAAGATATTCCAGTTGTTCAATACTTTTTCTCTAATTCACAGACAACGAGCACTCGCCAATCAATTGTCTTTATGCTCTCGCCTCGTTCTCCAGATGCCGTTAAAATCGCAGTGAATAGGGCCATGTCACGTCAAGCTGTTGAACCCCATCTCGGCGAGCTCATTGCCCGCAGTCCTGATTGGTTCGCTTCCCATCCAAACATGGTCAGTATATTCCGTTATCTCGCAAATGATCCTGTTATTTTTTATGAATTTCGGTCGGGTGACATTCTTCCACCTAGCTGGGGATGGGATACATCCCTCCAAGAAAAACTTAACCAGATCAGCGCTTTTGTGTACTTTTAATAGACAGGAGAGGTTCACCTGAACCTCTCTGAGCTTACGTTTATTAAATATTACGTAAGAATTGCGCCTGGAATTTCGCGTTGAATAAGTAAATAACGAAGTGTGCAAGTTTTCTGATTGTTTGGATCCTCGGTCAAGAAATGCTTAGTTTTCCTTTGGAAAACTAAGCATTTCTTACCAAGGATGACACGCTGTGTAGTCCGCCTCCGGTGTCATCCTTGGCAAGAAAAGGTTGCTTTTTCGAAGAAAATGCTTACCTTTTCTTGGCCGAGGATCTAAAGATAGTTCTATCACGACCTTTTTTTGAAAAACTTGCACACTGCGTTAAATAATATGAATATGAAAAAAAAGAGCCGGGTTAAAAAACCCGGCCAAGTTTAACAGGGAGGCTTTACGTCTGGGAGACGTAGGATCGATAATCATCGACCCCTCGGGTCCGAAGACCCTACATCCGGGCGTTGCGCCCTGATGATAAACCAGCGCAGGTACAGGGAGGTGTTTCCTGCGCTGATAAGTATCATATAAGGTATATCCTTTCTTTCAACCAGAACAATTTTTGCAACATACCTATAACAAAAAGGCATAAGAAAATTTTTGTTGAATTTTTTCAACTTAGAATTGTAACCCCTCACCCGCCCTTCGGGCGACCTCTCCCACAAGGGGAGAGGTGATTTAAGTGCTGCTTGCTTTACCTCTCCCCTTGTGGGAGAGGTCGCCCGAAGGGCGGGTGAGGGGGTTTTATGATAGATAGAACAAATGGAAACTGACACAAATAGAAACGGGTTGGCTCTATCCTCCTAAATATGATAATATCGAATCCTAAATATGATAATATCGAAGCCTAAACGAACAGAAGAGGTCGTGGAATGGATTTACACTCTATCATAGCACTTATAGCCTATATTCTCGTGATTATTGGAGCCCTCAATTGGGGCATGGTCGGGGTATTTAATGTAGACGTTATTGCCCGTCTTTTTGGCCCAGGTAGCTCAGTAGCCAAGGTCTTTTATATCCTGATCGGAGTTGCTGGTATCGTTATGCTCGTGCTCAGGTAAAGAACGGCGGTAAAGGCCGTCCTAACACCATTTATCTTCTTAATCCTTTTATTTCCACCCTAAACTTTGGGGGGTGAGTCCCATATTCTCAAAGTCCTTAACCAGCCACTTAAGGCCAGTAGAACGCATAACAGTATCTGGATGCGGTTCTTCTGTATGCACTTGTTTATGAAGAATCCTGTAATCCAATTTTGGATTGCGTTTCAGCTCCTTACGGTAAGCAATATAATCATCTTCTTTCTTAAATTGTGTTGGTTCTCCAGCATTTTCTAGGAGATAGAAGTTAAGTTGACGTTTTGATCCTCCCGCATACCCCGTCACTTTTCCATTAAATCCATTCTGTGTGAGGTGCACAACATCGTGCCATTCAATGGTGCCACGATCTTTCCTCTCTCCTACAAGACGCATAAAAAATTCTTTATGGCGATGATTAATCTCACGTGTTTCAAAGTGCTTAACAGAGTTTGTTATTTGAGGCTTTTGTTGTGAACTTCCTCGAACATTGGTTACAGGAGGACGCTTCTTCGAAGATCTTTGTTGCGAAGCAATAGGTTTTACAGCATTTCGAACTTTAGACCTTTTACCCTTTGGCTTTTCACGATTTTGACCTGGGTTTTCTCTATCTTTAGAAGATCTCGGTTGTTTAACGGATTCCTTCTTTTCCTGCGAATCCTCTGCTTTGAAGGACTGTGGAGCCTGGAATTCTTGAGTTTCAGGTTCTTCAATTTCAGATTTTTTATGATCGTCAGCTGGTTTTTCCTCTTCTAACGGAAGAAGTGGGAGAAGAGGAGCTTTTACTTGCTCAGTTGGTTCCTTATTCTCTTGAGGCAAGACCTTCGTTGTAGGAGAAGTTTTTTGATCTGGCTTAATGACTTCTTGAGAGACCTTTTTGTTATTTCTATTTTCTTTTTCAGTCTTTGTAGGGGTTGAAGATTGCGCAACCTTTGCTTTTGGAAGCGGAGTTCCCTTTTGAGAGGCAGGTTTTTGAGAAGGTTTCCTTTGAATATTCTCTAGTCGGAGTTGTTCAGCCTCTGCTTTTTTCGATTGATAGAAAGAAACGTATTCCTGCATTTGACATTCTAGTTCTACCCCAGATCGTATCCCCGAAGGCCATTGAGAGGGATCGTTAAAATGAGAAAAAGCAATCTCAGTAGTGTTCCTATAAAAACTTATCTCATCCATATAAATTTTTTTATAATATTCATCACTTATACTTTCAGAGGTGCTGGCTTTATAATTTTCTTTGATGTTCGTGAGAAACTTTTCAGTATCTTCTATTAGCCTCTTTTTAGCATCTTCGTAAAACTTAGCCATGCCCTCTAAATGAGTTGAAAGCAAAAGAGCTCCTCTATAATCACGCGCGTATCTAAAGTACCCGTTTGTTTCTTCATTTAATGCACTCAGAACATTAGCAGTATTCCTGATAATATTTTCATAGGTCTCTTTCAGATCAAACACTTGTTTGAAAAACATTCTTCGATCAGCTGCAGGTTTGATTCCATAAAATTCTGTAAATTTTACACGCGCCTTTTTCATTTCTTTATTTCTTGAGGCTTTATATATTTTATTAATGTTAGCCAACTTCTTTTGGGTATATTGAGTTGTTGCTTCTAAATAATCATGAATGATTCCAATAGTTTCTTCAAAAGTTTCTCCCTTCAAAGTTAACGGTTCAGGTTTAAAGACCTGTTTTGTTGCTTGTGATTTATAAGAAGATCCCTCTTGCTCCTCCATTGCTTGAAGAGGAGAAGTTCCCAAGAAGCAAACGCTTGCTAATAAAGGTAAAATATATAATTTTTTAAACATAAGCGAATTCCACAAATATAGAAAAATTTTGAGTAATTTATATTTGTAGATGTAATAATGTCAAGTTTTATTTGATAAAAATTATCTTTTAGAAATAACTTTACTAAGCGCTTCGCTTCAGCACATCCTCAACAGTCACAACCGTCCCTGTCAAACTATTAGCTGAAGCTTTTTCAATCTTAACATCAACGCACGCACCAAAAAGACGAGAAGGGGCATCCAGATGAACAGACTGCAACCAGGGGGTTTTTCCTAACAATTGCCCCTCTTGCTTTCCTCTGCGATCCAATAAAACAGAGAGTGTTTGACCGACACAGGCTTCATTTATAGCTTGATGTTGCGTATTCAAAAGTTCCTGTAAACGGGCGAGTCGTTCTGTTTTAACTTCCTCAGGAACCTGATTTTCCATCAACGCCCCAGGTGTGCCGATACGGGGACTGTATTTAAAGGAATAGGCTTGGGCGTAGCCCACCTCACGGACCAAATTCAACGTATCCTCAAAATCTTGATCTGTTTCCCCTGGGAAACCCACAATAAAGTCTGATGAGAGAGCCATATCCGGCCGATGATTACGAAGTTTTTCAATGATGTCCAAATAATGTTTCCGTGTATGCTTTCGATTCATCGTTTCCAAAATTCTGTCAGATCCGGATTGAACAGGAAGATGGAGAAAGGGCATAACTTGGGGAATATCCCGGTGGGATACCATAAGCTCTTCATCCATGTCCCGTGGGTGGGACGTCATATAACGAAGACGGAGAAGGCCCTTCAATGAGGAAAGATGCTCCATAAGCCGCCCGAGGCCCCACTCTTGACCTTGAGGAGATTCCCCATGATAGGCATTCACATTTTGTCCGAGAAGGGTAATCTCTTTTGCACCCCGATCAATAAGCCTCTTCGCTTCTTCAAAAATGGCTTGGACGGGGCGAGAATATTCAGCTCCGCGGGTGTAGGGAACCACACAAAAGGTGCAAAACTTATCACAACCTTCTTGGATGGCAATATAGACAGAAGGCCCTACCTCTGTATGATCTTCAGGCAGATGATCAAATTTCGATTCAACGGGAAATTCAACATCCAAAACGCCGCGCCCAGGCCCCTCCTTTTTATCCCGAGATCTTTCCGCCCGGGCAATCATTTCGGGAAGACGGTGATAGGTTTGAGGGCCTAAGACAATGTCTACATAGGGTGCACGACGCATGATTTCCGCCCCCTCCGCTTGCCCCACACATCCTGCCACCGCAAGAATCATCTTGTCATCTTTATGGGGACGAATTCGACCCAGATCGGAATAGACTTTTTCTTCTGCTTTTTCTCGGATATGACATGTGTTTAAAATGACAAGATCTGCCCCTTCGGAGCTCTCAACAAGCGTATAACCCAGCGGCTTTAAAATATCAGCCATGCGACCTGAATCATACACATTCATTTGGCAACCATAGGTTTTAATATATAGGTTTTTTTGAATCATACCCTAGCTCATGTATTCTGAAATGGGTTTTGAAAAAGCATCTAGCAATCCCTCTTGTACGGCTTGGAAACTCGCCTGAGAAAGCTCTTTACGGGATGCAAATTCAGAGGCTTTCAGAGGAGTATGGAGAGTAACAATGACCTGAACAGTCCCCCATTGGGCAATGAACCAAAGGTGGCTTAACAAGTCAACGTCGGGACTAAACCACCCACAAATTTTGCGCATAAAACGCGGCATGGGAAGACGATCCCACCCCGCATAGGTAACTGTAATAGGTTGCACCACCACATTCTTCTTTATGGCGACGTCAAAGAAAGAACTCCCAAAAGGAAGAATCCGACATCCATCGGAAGTTGTCCCTTCAGGAAATAAAATAAGACTTTCTCCTTTATCGATAAACTCCGTCAGTTTATCTGTTCCTTCCGAAATGGCATTTCGACTTCTGTCGATGTAAATGGTCCCTTGATTGGTCGCAAGCCAGCCCATGATTGGCCATTCGGCCACCTCTAGCTTTGCGACAAATCGGGCGGGAATAAAGGTTCCTAAGACAAGGATATCCACATAAGTGGAATGATTTGAGACATAAAGGGTGGGTTTGGCCTTCGAAAGGGTGCCCTTGATTATAAGCTGATGACCAATACATCTGCGCCAGGTAGAGAGGTAAAAGCGACCAAACCGAAACCCTAAGGGCTGATTAACTTTAAGCAAAAGCCAATAGAGTGGGGTAAAGCCTATAAAAACGAGAATAATCAAAAAAAATCGCCAAAGGGCTAATCCATACGCGCGAGGCATTAAAAATCCTCACCAAGACGTGGATCGCTATATCTTTGTGAATATCTCGCTGTTACGGTGTCTCTTTTGACAATGATGCATACATCGATAGAATTAAAATCTGGATCAATAAAGGCACCTTTTCCAACGAATCCTCCAGCACGCATATACCCTTTGACCAGAGGAGGCAATTGTCGCATGGCTTCTTTTTTATCAACTTCACTTTTGGGGATAAGATCCATTTCTTGATAACTGCGGGGGAGCGCCTGCGCTCGAAGTTCGGGGGGAGCCAAATGATAATGATAAAGATAGGCCAAGGCTTGGCGATATTTCGACACATCTGTTCCGATAAAGCTCGCACATCCAAAAAACAAAGCGATTTGATTGAGCTGGGTATAGGCTCCGATCCCTCGCCATAAGAGTTGCATAGTGGGCTTCGTTCGATAGTCCTTGTGCACACATGAGCGGCTTAATTCCATAATTTGCCCAGGATAAGCCATCAGTTTGCTAACCTCAAATTCGGTAGTTGTAAAATAGCTACCATAGCGCTCTGCTCCCTCTCGCAGCATAAATCGATAGGTTCCAACGATTTTGTTGTGGGCATGATCAATGACAAGAAGAACATCACAAAAATCATCAATAAGTGCGACGTCTCGCTTTAAAAGTGCTGTTGTTTCATCAGGTTGTGCCCCACATTCTTCATAAAACACTTCATAACGCAAAATTTGTGCTGCCTTGAGGTCTTCCTCTGATTGAGCAAGACGCGCTTCTAAATTCCCCGACTTCAGTAAAGGAAGGGTTTTTGAAAAGCGATTATATGGGGCGGGGGCAAAACTAGGCATCATGATGTTTTAATTTTCTCTTCATCCTTTTTAAAGGAACTCCATGCAATTCAAGACAGCGACTAACAAGATGATAACTTGAGCTCTCTGCAATTTCCATCTGGAGGCTTCAATCCGTTCATCATGAAATTCAATAATCTGACCTTTATAAGTATCAATTAAATGGTGATGATGTTCACAGATAGCTTTTTCATATCGTGATCTCCCATCTCCAAATTCATGTCGGTTCAAGATATGTGCTTCTTCAAATAAGCGCAAGGTCCGATAAACGGTTACAAGACTAATTTTTGGATCAATTTGACTTACCCGCTTCTAAATGACTCCTGCATTAGGATGTCCTTGAGATCCCGACAAAAATCATTGTTGTTCGGTCAGTCTCAAAATCCCTTCATAAAAAAAGCACCGATGCCGTCAATGACAGCATCGGTGCTTAAAATGATATTTATTAAGCTGCGATATCGCGGCGACGCTCACGACGTGTACCAAGTCCAATATCCTTGGCAAGATTACTACGACGTTTTGCGTAGTTTGGAGCAACCATAGGGTAACTGGAATCTAAACCCCATCTTTCACGATATTGGTCAGGAGTCATGTTGTAAGCTGTCTTTAAGTGACGCTTAAGCATTTTCAATCGACGTCCATCCTCTAAGCAAACAATGTAGTCTGGTTGTACAGATTCTTCAATGGAAACCACTGGATCTGGTCGATCATGAAGCAAGTAGGAACGACCGGAACCTACACTGCAAAGACTCCGATGAACTTGTTGAATGAATGCAGGAAGTTCTTCAGCTTCCATTTCATTGTTTGAAACATAGGAAGCCACAACCTCGGCCACCAATGATATAATATCTAAAGATTCATTTCTATCTGTCATTTTACACCTTTCTATTTAGTAAACTATCGTTCTTCTATATTACATTTAAAAAATGAAATCAAGACATTTTTTATATTTTTAAAAAAAATATAAAAATCAAATTTTACAAAGTTTTCTAAAAAAAATAAAAGCAGGGATAAGTTTACCTCCTTCACGTGGATAATACCCAGGTCGCTTGCTTTGCAAAGAAAAGTCATGTTTTCTGTAAAAGCCCTGCGCTTGATGATTATCTTCAGCAACTTCAAGAAAAAGGTTTTGAATACGTTTTTTTATTAAAATTTCGAAGAGAGATGTTAAAAGGAAACTTCCCCTCCCCTTGCGCTGGTGGAAAGGAGCCACAACAAGGGTTAAAATTTCAGCCTCGTCTTCGACTTCTCTCCATAAAATGAATCCAGAAAGGTCATGATTTTCTTCTGTTTTTAATCCGTAGATTAAGGGATTTTTAAGGAACTCTTGAAAATCTTTTTCTTTCCATCCTTTAAAAAATGCGGCTTGATGAAGACGAGCTGCTTGCCCACAATCTTCCAGAGTTAAAGGGAGGACGCGCATGATTCTCGGGAGTATGTGACATCAGGCTCCCGGATATAAAAAGGGAGGGGCTCAGCGGCCAGGGTTGGATCTTTAAAAAAAGTATGCGCAAGGCTTTGTGCGCCGTGCCAGCGTGAATGGACTTCCCTATAAGATAGTCCTTCCAGAAAGTGAACACCACTTCCCGCAACAAGAGGTGGGTTCTGTGCAGAAAGGATTTCTGTGAGGGCTTCTCGCGTTAAGCTTTGAGGAGACCCAGAAATTCCATTCAGAAATCGCTGCCCAAAAACATCTTGGCGCCTGGCTTCAATCAAAATCAGGATGTCACTTGGTGAATCAAGACTTACATAGGTTGCTGTAAAGCTATCGATTCCCTTTAACGGAAGATTCAACCCCATGGCAAATCCTTTAGCAAAGGCAAGGCCCACGCGAATGCCTGTAAAAGAGCCAGGGCCAACGTTTACGATAAGGTGATCGATAGTATGCTGACCCATAACGTCTTTTACAAATTGAGGCAAAAGGGCGGCCTGATCCCGTTCAGAATCTTGTTCTTGAAAAGCGAGCTCATGGCCATCTTCCCAAAGAGCCACTGAACACTTCCACGCGGCCGTATCAATAGCTAAAATTTTCATGTGTCATTCCACCTGCGATGAAGCCAGAGCCATTGTCCCGGTCGTTCTTTCACCCATTCGCTGAGTATGGTGTTGATGTGAAGGAGTAAACCATACATGTCTTGTCTGCGATCACCCTTTGCCTCAAATTCAATTGGAGGATAGAAGGTCACGCGAAAATGAGACCCATGAAGGCGTTCAGAACGAGCGGGTAAAAGGGGGCAATGTTGATTCAGATACATCTTTGCAATGCCCGTAGCTGTCATAGCATCGCGCCCTAAAAAGGGCACAGGAATCCCCTCTCCCATCTTTTGATCGACTAAGAGAAGAGCATGATCTCCCCTCTTGATAAGGGAAAGAAATTCTTTTGGGCCGCCATTGCCTTTGGTAATCACATTTTTAACCGTAAATTTTTGACATTTTAACATGAGCGCATCTACCCATGGGTTATTTGGAGGTCTATACATTTGAGCAAGATCAAAGCCGATCGATTGAGCGGCTAAAGTGATCATCTGCCAGTTTCCAAGGTGCGCTGTAAAAATAATACCTGGCTGTCCATCTTCTTGAAAACGTTTTAAATTCTCAATTCCCACGATTTCTATATTGTGTAATGTTTTTCCATTCCAAAACGCATGCGCCTTTACATACTCTCCCATAAGCCGACCGAAATTGTCCCACATCTCGGCAATGATTCTTTGAATTTCAGTTTCGGAAATGTTAGGAAAACATTTTTTTAAGTTAGATCGTGCCCGATTGCTTAAACGAAGACGTGACCCAACCGTACGAGAGAGCCATCCTAAAAAAGCCACACAGACTTTAAAAGGGAGGATGTAACGAAAAAGGACAAACGCCATTCCAACGAAGGCGCCTTCAATCAAATGACGGGTTTTTTTTAAGAGACTAAACTTCAAAGCTTTTCCTTACTTAATTTAAAAATACCTAGTGAAGTAACCACAAAATTTTGTCTAAGCCCCTACTATGTTGCCTATTCATCCTGAGACCCCTCACCCGCGGAGCGGCGGGTGAGGGGAATTTTCTGAAGAATAAAGCCCAACACTCCTTCAGGGTCCTCAAATTCAATGCTTATGTCTAAAACATGAAGACGATCTTGCCAAGAGTAGGGAATTTTTACCCTATCTTTTCGAGTTGTTACAAGAACAGCTTCATGATCTCTGGCTAGTTTGTGAAGACGCATAAGATCTTTTTCTGTGTATTTATAATGATCGGGAAAGGTTTCGGTAGCAACAAGATCAACGTTTAAGTTTTTCAAGGTCTTATAAAACTTTTGAGGAAAACCAAGCCCACAAAAAGCAACAACCCGATTTGAAGGTAAGATAAGAGGACTAGGAATACTTTGTGCCCTAAAGAAAGGTTGTGAGTAAGGGATTTCTCCCTCCCCAATACCAATAAGAGCATCTGAACGTTTCAGCCCCTCCGTCAGGCTTTCTCGCAAAGGTCCGGCCGGCATCACATTCCCATTCCCGAAACCCTGCAAAAGATCTATCACCACAAACGAAAGATCCTTATGAAGACCGGTCGTCTGATGACCGTCATCCAGAATGATAAAATGGGCTCCGCTTTCAATCGCTTTTTGAACCCCTTGTGGCCTCATCTTTGCAACCCACGTCGGCGCGTGTTCTGCAAGGAGAAGGGATTCATCACCCACATCTACTGATGTATGAGAGGAAGGGTCTACTTTTAAAGGCCCTTTTTGAACTCCCCCGTAACCACGAGTGACAAAATGGACGTTCATTCCTCGCGTCTGTAAAAGTTTGGCGAGGGCAATGGCGGTTGGCGTTTTTCCTGCCCCACCGCACACGATATTTCCTACACTTAGAAGGGGAACAGAAAAACGTTTTGGCTTTTTAAGAGTGCGTAAAATTTCCCCCCCTTTTCCATAAACCCAACCTAAGGGCCAAAGAAGGGATGAAAAAAGGCCATGGGGCTGATACCAAAAAAACGGTGTCTTCATTCCTTTTCTTTCCTCAACGTTTTCAGGTGAGGGCCCAAAAATTTAAGTAAATTTTGCAGTCCTTCCTCCCGGTATGTCTTGAGAACAGGGGGTTCATCATAGTTTTCTTTTTGTTTTTTTAGCCACGGGAGAACCAAGGGAGAAAGCTGATTTTCCTCTTCTATGCATTCACTAAAGCCTAATGAGGCGAGAGAGTCATACAATTGGGGGTTTTTAAAAGTATGAGGACCGTGAAGAATAAACGCTCCAAGCTGGGCAGCTTCAATAGGATTATGCCCCCCTATCGGTACAAGAGTTGCTCCCATGAGCACAACGGGCGCCAACGCATAGAAAAGTCCCATTTCTCCGAGTGTATTACCAATATAAATTTCGACCCCTTCAAGGGACGTGGTTTCTGTTCGAAGAGCTGTAGGAACGCCCTCTTTCAAAGCAAGTTGTTGAAGAAAAGCTGCTCTTTCAATGTGGCGAGGGACCAGAATTGTTAAGAGGTCAGGGTGTTCTTTCCTGAGCGTTTTATGAGCGGTTAGGATAATTTCATCTTCCCCGGGATGGGTACTGGCTGCAAGCCAAACAGGTCGGTCTCCCACTTTCTTTTTGAGAACTTGGTATTTTTTGGAATCCACCTCCAAAGGCGTCATCATGAGTTTGACATTTCCCATAATTAAAACTGATTTTGCACCAAGAGTTTGAAAGAAATAAGCTTGTTCTTTTGATTGAACCCCACAAAGATCGAGGTGGGAAAGAAGGGGTGAAATCATGCCTTTAAGTTTTTGCCAGTTTGAAAAACTCTTGGACGACATCCGTCCATTTAATAGAATTGTTGGAATGCCCTTTTCTTGGGCTTCATGGAGAAGATTGGGCCAAAGCTCTGACTCAACCCAAATCGCAAGATCCGGTTGCCAGTGTTTTAAAAACCGCCCCACGGCTTGCGGGGTATCTACCGGACAAAACTGATGGATCGTATTTTTAGGGAGTCTTTTTTCGATAACCCTTGCGGAAGAAACCGTTGTTGTTGTCAACAAGACATGAACTTCTGGGTATTTTTTTAAAATCGCTTGAATAATGGTCAGAGCCGCCACAGCCTCTCCCACACTCACGGCGTTGACCCAGAGAAGGGTCTTTTCAGGGCGAGGGATGCTTGTTCTTCCCATGCGTTCCTGAAGACGGCCTTTGTCTTCCGATCCCCTATAAGCTCTCCACTTGAGATACCCTGAAACCAAGGGAGCTCCTAACCAGGAAAAACAAGAGTATCCCGTGCGCAAAAGGCTCATCGGACTTTCTCCTTACGTCCACAGTAAAGGTCGGCTTTTTGCGTTAAATTTTTTAAGGAATCCTCAAGATCTTGGCGCAATTCTTCGTCCGTCTTTGTTGACCCAAGAACCTCGATAAGAGGGCCATACATAATGACCCCTTTGCCAAAAGGAAGGGGAAGGAAAAATTGATCCCAGCTTTTCAGAAAAATTCCTCGTGTTGAGGAATAAGACATCGGCATGATGGCCGCCCCCCCGAGGCGTGCCATCTGAATCACCCCCAAACTTGCCTGATAACGAGGACCTCGTGGCCCATCGGGGGTAATACCGGTTGATTCTCCACTTTTCAAGGTTTTCACAATATTCAAAAGGGCCTTTCGCCCGCCGCGTGTGGAGGAGCCTGCTATCCAACCATAGCCAAAGTTCTGGGTTGTTCTGGCAATAATTTCACCATCAGGATGGCTTGAAATAAGCATATGCAATTTGTGGAGCCCAAACCAAGCCTTAAACATCATCAGAAGCCGACCATGCCAGAAACAAGCGATGACGGGTTTATTTTGTCGCCAATGGGGATCAGGATGCTCTTTTCCCAGGTGTTTCCATTTTCCCGTTAACCATATAAGCCGGACATACTGAGCAATAAACAGGCCTACGATGCGACGAACAACTGAGGAACTTCGAATTTTCTTTAACAGAGTCATGGGAACTACCCGCCTACTTCTCTATGGAGTGTCATCCTCGGCCAAGAAAAGGTAAGCTTTTTCTTCGAAAAAGCAACCTTTTCTTGCCAAGGATGACACAAATAAGTAAGCAGTTATGATTCATAAACGTCCTCCTTCAAGATGCCATTTGCATAGTATCTGTGGAAAACTGAAGCTCTACAAGGCGTGCATATGTCTTATTATTCTCAAGAAGCTCTTGGTGGGTTCCCTTTTCCGTTGCCTCCCCCTCTTCAATCACATAAATCATATCTGCATCCACAACGGTAGAAAGCCGGTGAGCGACCACAATTGTTGTTCGTCCTTCCATGAGTCGATCAAGTGCCGCTTGGACTTGACGTTCCGATTCCGTATCTAGGGAGGACGTGGCTTCATCTAGTAACAAAATCGGTGCGTTCTTAAGCATGGCGCGCGCAATGGAAAGACGCTGGCGTTGGCCCCCTGAAAGACGGATGCCTTGCTCCCCTACCACCGTGTCATACCCCTGAGGGAGCTGAGTGATAAAGTCATGGGCTGCGGCCGCTTTTGCAGCCTGAATAATCTCTATTTCAGAGGCCACCCCTCGTCCATAGGCAATATTGGCTTTGACGGTGTCATCAAACAAAATCACTTCCTGACTAACAAGAGCAATCTGAGACCGAAGCGAACTTAGGGTTACCTTTCGAATGTCAATGTCATCAATCATAATGGTCCCTGAGGTAACATCATAAAAACGAGGGATTAGGTTTAAAAGTGTTGATTTTCCAGATCCGCTAGGACCAACAAGAGCAATACGCTTACCTGCTGGGATATTTAAGGAAATAGTCTTCAAAGCCTTTTTTCCATTCGGATAGGAAAAACAAACCGTATTCAAGTCAATCTGCCCCTTTTTGACATTAAGGACAAGCGCTTTAGGAGCATCCATAATGGTCGGCTTTTGATCAATCGCTGTAAAAATACGCCACGCCGCTGCCAATCCTTCTTGCAAGTTCGCATTCAGATTAGCAAGTCGCTTCATGGGCTCGTATGCGAGCAAAAGAGCGGTAATAAATGAAATAAAGGTTCCTGTGGTTCGATTTCCCGCAATGACTTGCGACCCCCCATAAAGAATGACAACCACAATGGCAATGCCACCCAATGTTTCCATGATAGGATGGGACGCCGACCGTACGCGCCCGCCCTTGATGTTCAAGCGACTTAGGTTATCAATAAGACGATGAGCGCGTTTCTTCTCATAGCTTTCCATCGCATAGGATTTCACAACACGCATGCCTTGAAAGACTTGATGGAGGAGAATGGTGAAGGCTCCCATTTCTTCTTGCGTATTGAGTGAAACCTTTCGCATCTTTTGGCCAATCTTAACAATGGGAAGGAAGGCAATAGGAAAAACAAAAAAGGCGAGAGAGGCTAAAAGCCAATCTTGATAAAACATCAGTCCAATCAGAAAGATAAGGGAAAGCGTATCTTTTCCAATGCCCATCAAGGCTGTTGTAACGGCGTTTCTCATGAGGTTCACATCATTGGTAACCCTTGAAACCAGTTCTCCACTTGAGCGCGCATGGAAATAGGCGAGATCGGCTTGAATAAAGTGATCAAAAAGGCGCCGTTGCATATCGCCTATAATTTTTTGCCCCACGTAAATCAGACTTACAGCTTCGCCAAAACTCGAGAGTCCTTTGAGCACAAAGATGACAAACACGACAAGGGCGACTTCAATGAGCATGGCTTCATTCCGGGCAACAAAGACATCGTCGAAGAGGGGCTGAAGCATTTTAGCGAGCGTTGCTGTGGTCATGGCCGCAATGGCCATGCACAAAAGCCCTCCACACACATACCACCTGTAAGGTTTGATGTGCTCACGCCATAAGCGATGGATAAGAGAAAGGCTCGCTTTGTCAGAAAAAAGATTTAAAAACTTCATCGAATAACTCAACTTATTTACATTCTTCTACCCCTCAGCGTGTCATCCTTGGGTTAGAAACGCTTACCTTTGCGAAAGCAAGGGTTTAGCGTTTCTTGACCCGAGGATCTTGTTTGTCAAAGAGATCCTCGGCCAAGAAATGCTAATATTTTCCGTTGGAAAATAAAGCATTTCTTGCCAAGGATGACACAAGAGTGTGAATAGTTACTATTTTTTTAATGGATAAGGCGCGAAAATACAATGGCAAATAAGGTAATGACTCATCTATATTCCCCTCACCCGCCACTACGTGGCAGGTGAGAGTTTTTAGATTTCGAAATAATACACCCAGGTGCAGATGAGCGTTTCGCAATGGAATTTAAAATTATTCGTTTTCAGCTTTAAAAGACTCTAGGGCTTCAAAATCTCTATTTTTTACCAAACGGAGCCAGTCTCGAAAACGAATCTCAGAATTACTGACTGTCAATGTGTTTTCGATAGTATCAAAAACATCAGGAATTACATCATCAACAAATGAATCACCTTTTTTAAAAGCATAAGAAACTCTAAATTTTGTGGGGTCTTGTTTAATATGCTCTACGAAGTAATGAGTAGCCATTTCTAACCTCTTTTCTTTTGCGGCAGCATAACCTGCCTTCAAATAATTACATTTAAAATCACGCCAATGTGATCCCTTTTCAAAGGCAATGGTGTAATATTTGTCTGCAAAGGACCAGTTCTTCAGATAGAAGTGAGCTTCAGCTGCCCCTAGAATCATACTAGAGGCTAAATTAGGCCCAACCTCGCTGCCTAGGGCGGCGTTATAATATTCTGCTGCAGACGACAAATCCCCGACATCTTCGTAATTTTTGGCTGTCTGTCCATAATATTTAGCAAAGGAGGTAACGTTGCACTTTAGAGGTGACTGCTTTTCACTCAATAGTTGATCTCGTTCACAAAGTTCCGCTGCAAGAGGGTAAGCCGCCCCTACACCAAAGTTATCTAAAACCTCGTATCTTTCTTCTAAATGGTCGCTAGTACCAAGTAAAGTCCAGGCGTCTTCTTCAGGCCACGAATGCTGTTCCCTTACAACTTTGCCCTCAAACCAGTCTTTTATATCGGGAGTCCAAAACATATCACAAGCCCTCACTAAGGCTAGAGGCGCCCAAATTATTCTTGAACTTGTATATCTTAGATAGGGATTCCGAAACATATTATAACTCCTCTTGTGTAGAGGCGTCCAAATTGTTACTAAAACTTTATCGCTTTCTATTGGTTGTTCTGTAGGTTTTTCTGTAAAATTGTTCGGATTCGTAACTTTAGCTTTCAACTCCTCAAAGAGCTGAGTCACAAACCATGTTCTCTCTTCCAGAGATCTGCGATTCAAAAGTCCGACGGATTCTCTCAACTTTATGAGAGTTTGACTAAAAAGTTTCAGATTATGATCTTGTTCCAAAAGGTGTGTTTTTTGATCCTCGTAAGTTTTTTTGAAGACGACAAGATCCCCAAAAGCCCCCTGTTCGGCGTTGGCCAATGCCCTCCAAGTGCGACAGACGAGGCTTACAGGGCCATGGCTTTAGAGGAAGAGAGCCGAAAATATGCGACGTAACTTCAGCAGGGACGCGTGCAAAATGGGATTCATCTTCCAGATCCCGTTCCTCCATGGCCAAACTCGGCGTTACGAAAATGGATCCCAACAAAACTGCAGAAATCGCTAAAGTTGAAACAGCACTCATTGTCTTTGATGTATAATTTTTGGCTAACATTTAAAACTCCATAAATTTATATCATAAAAATATCTATGTAATATAGATAAACATTATCAAAGAAATTTCAATAGAAGAAAGTTAATGCATCAAACGTGAAAACAATAGACCAAGAAATAAAAGAATGCCAACAATTGCATTTGACTTAAATTGTTTAAGACAATTATCAGAATCATCCTCTCTTAAAGAGGAGATTTGCCAAGCCAGGTGAAGAGCAATGAAACCCAGAAAAACCCAATAAATCCATCCTAGTTGAGCCTGTTTTCCACCCATTGCCCAAAGGATCAGGGCCCCTCCATAAAACAAGCTCAAATAAAGTTTAGGGGCTGAGGATATGGCAATGGCTGAAGACTTAACACCGACGAAGAGATCATCTTCTCGATCTTGAAAACCGTAAATCGTATCGTACCCCAACGTCCATAAAATGGCTCCCCCATAAAAAAGGAAAGGCGTTAATGAGAGAGTTGGGTGAAGACTCAACCACCCCATGAGAATGCCAATATTAAAGGTCAGCCCTAAAAACAGCTGAGGCCAATAGGTGATCCGCTTCATCCATGGGTAGAGAAGCACAAGGCCAAGTGCGACAAAGCCCGTGAGAATAACTGATGGGGGAAGATTGAAAAGAATAAGAGCGCTAAGTCCTAGAAGGAAAAAAAGAACGATCGCGGCTTCTTTTAAGGAAACTTCGCCAGCTGCAAGGGGACGAGAGGCCGTTCGTCTGACTTGAGCATCAAAATCCTTATCAATCATATCATTATAAACACAGCCTGCACTCCGCATCAGAACAGCTCCACAGGCAAAAAGGAGGAGAAGAAAAAGGGACGGCAATGTGGGACTCGCAAGCACAATTCCCCACCAAGCAGGAAATAGTAAAAGCCAAATTCCCACTGGACGATTGAGGCGGGCGAGTTTTATGTAAGCGGTTAGTCTCATCTCAACCCTATTATTGCGAGCATTCTACCGCCCTCCGGGCGGAAAATTTTAGTCTGGATTGCTTCGGAGCAGTGCTTCTCGCAAAGACGGCTAGAGATGGCGTCATTGCGAAGAACAAAGTGATGAAGCAATCCAAAAGAAACTTTCGATTTTCAAGAATTATACGGTGAAAATTTCACCACGCAATGGTGAAAATCTCACCACATCGCGGTGAATTTTTTTAAGTCATTGATTTTCAATAAATGAGCTGATTAAGGTTTATCTTTATAAAGGTCGTATTTATAAGAAGAGGAAACCCTCTTCCTTCACGAACGCCCAGAGGTCAATATGATACGCCTTTATGTCGAAAATCCACTTCTTGAGAATCAAGACGTCGTGTTGACTGAGAATCAAAGCCATTACCTTCAAAAGGTGATGCGACTTAAGGAAAACGATGACGTCCTCCTTTTTAATGGGCGGGATGGAGAATGGAAAGCGCGTATTACCGGAACGTCCAAAAAGTCGACAATTCTTTTCCCCATCACTCAAAGTCGGCCTCAGAGACGCGAGGGTGACTTATGGCTTTTGTTCTCACCCCTAAAGCCCAAGCGGCAAGAGTTCCTTGTGGAAAAAGCAACGGAATTAGGCGTGTCTTGTCTATGCCTTGTTCATTTTGAGCGAACATCTGTTCCGAAAGTAAATTTTGAAAAAATGCAGGCCCATGCCCGTGAGGCCACTGAGCAATGTGGGCGCCTTACCCTTCCAGAGATTAAACCCTTAATGTCTCTAAACGCGCTGCTTAAAAATTGGCCTGCAGAGCGGTTTCTTCTTTTTGGGGATGAATCCTTGAGCTCACCCTCTCTTGAAGCCCTTAATCTCAACCCTCAAAAACCCTATGCATTTCTTGTCGGTCCGGAAGGGGGATTTTCTCCTCAAGAACTTTCTCTTCTTAAATCCTTCCCTCAAGCTCAAGGCGTGACGCTCAATCCACATATTTTACGAGCAGAAACGGCTGCACTCGTTGGAGTATCTTACCTCCAGATGAAAACACAGACAGTGTCATCCTTGGTAAGAAATGCTTAGGTTTTCTAAAGGAAAACTTTAGCATTTCTTACCAAGGATGACACAAATGGGTAAGCAGTTACTTTTATAGATATATCGGCGGCTCATGCTTTGTGTCACCCGGAATTTCTGGAACGAGACGAATCATCACTTGGCTTCTGGGGTAAGCTTTGATGATTTCCTCTTCGACATCATCAGCAATTTCATCGGCCTTATGAAGAGTCAGGTCAGGACGCATTAAAAGATGCAATTGGAAAAATTGCTGGATCCCTGAGCTCCGCGTCCTCAAATCCATGACATCAATCACTTCAGGGTGGGATTTGATAATGGTAAGAATTTTTTTGCGATGCTCATCATCAAGCTCTTGATCCAGTAAAATATTAAAAGCTTGTGTTGTGATACGCCACGCCGTCAATAAAATATAGCACCCTATTAATAACCCAAAAATGGGATCAAGCTCTTCAATATGAAAAAACTGAGAACTCCCCAAAGCAATGATTGCTGCCAAATTGATGAGAAGGTCTGATTTATAATGGAGCATATCCGCGGCAATAGCAGTTGAATGGGTTTTTTTCACGACATAGAATTGATATGTAATAAGAAGCAGAGTGATGAAAATAGCCGCTCCCATAATCACAATCCCGAACCCAGCAAACTCGATGGGTTGATGCATTGCATATCGTTCACGGGCTTCGTACAAGAGCCATATAGCGGATCCTCCGATAAAGAGAGACTGGCCTAAGGCCGCCAAAGCTTCTATTTTTCCATGGCCAAAGCGATGCTTGGCATCCGCTGGCTTTAAAGCCTGGTAAACTGCAATCATGTTGATGAAGGAAGCCAGCCCGTCTAACAGCGAGTCAATGAGGGAGGCTTGAAGACTGATAGAATGAGTCACCCACCACCCAAAAAATTTGAGACAAATTAAAAGGGTAGCAACGGCAACAGATGCATAAGTTGCAACGCGGATTATTTGTGTTTCATGAGGGTTAAGCTGCGTCATGCTTGGAAACCTTTTTTAAAGAATAAAGTACATACTTCTCCCTAGGGATCAAGAGGATATATGAATTTAAGTAAAGGATGCATCTTATGCTGTAAAAGCAATCCCTTTTTCAGAAAGGAGGGTTTGCAGTTCGCCCGCTTGATACATTTCGCGAACGATATCACAGCCTCCAATAAATTCGCCCTTAATATAGAGTTGGGGAATCGTTGGCCAGTTTGTAAATGCTTTAATCCCTTCTCTGAGTTCTGCATCTTGCAGCACATCGATAGCTTTGAATTCAACTCCGAGGGTTTTTAAAATTTGAACAACTGTTCCTGAAAAACCACACATAGGAAATTTCTCATTTCCCTTCATATAAACGACAACGTCATTCGAAGTTATATCGGTTTTAATTTGGTCAAAAGTTTGAGACATAGTTACTCCGTAGGAATTTTGGTTTTAAGAGAAAGGGCATGAAGTCGTGTTCCCATGTGACCTTGAAGAGCCTCATATACCATCTGATGCTGTTGGACCCTTGATTTACCCCGAAAGGCCTTTGTGGTAATGGTCGCTTCAAAATGATCATTGTCACCGGCTAAATCTTTAAGCTCGATTAAAGCATCGGGGAACGCTTCGAGAAAAAAAGCTTTAATCTGATCTGAAGACATAGCCATCGGTAATCCTTCCTATAGGCTTATATAGGAGCATGAGAAATGAGAATCAAGAGTTGCCCTTTTTTTCCTTCTCTTCTTTTTTTTCCTCAGAAACCTTCTCTACGTCTTTCTTTTCTATTTTTTCTTCTTTACCTTTTACTTTTTGCTCATCTTTTTCTAAGGAAGGGGCAAGAAGCGGCTTTATAATATCTTCAAATTCGTCAAAAGTAAGTGCCCGAGGAAAGATTTTAGCGTTTATAATAATTGTTGGCGTTGCGGTGATATTATACTTTTTCTGTCCCTCTATACGGAGTTGAATGATTTTGTCTAAGAGTTCTTGATCCTTGAGACACGCCTCAAACTGCTTAGCTGTGATTCCATTTTGAAGAGCAATGGACTTGAGAGCAGCGATGGGATCGGATGCTGATAGCCATTTTTCTTGGGTTGAATAAAGAAGCTTCACAAAGTCCAAATACTTTATTTCTCCCTTACTCCAAGCCAACCGATGAGCATTAATACTTATTTGATCTCCAGGAAAATCGCGGAAGATAATGCGAACAAGTCCAGGTTTAATATATTTTTCTTCAATTTTCGGAAGAACGGCCGTGTGAAATTGAGCACAATGACCACAGGTCAGAGAAGAATAATTTATGATAGTAATGGGCGCTTTCGGGTTTCCCATACCCATTTCAGGCAAGGGTTTACTCACAAGCTTTACTTTCCCTTCTTTTCCTGAAGCTGCTTTATTTATTTGCTTAGGAGTGACTTTATTTGCTTCTTTAGGTGTAGGTTTATCTGGCTGTTCAGAAGCCGTCTTAACGACTTCTCCAGGAGTAGCTTTATCTACCTGTTTAGGACTCGTTGTACTGGCTTCTTTAGGAGCGGCTTTATCGAGCTGTTCAGAAGCAACCTTAATGACTTCTCGTGGAGCGGCTTTATCTGGCTGTTCAGAAGCAGTCTTAACGACTTCTCCAGGAGTAACTTTATCTACTTGTTTAGGAGCAGCTTTATCTGCCTGCTGAGGAACACTTTTATCTGCTTGCTCAGACATAGGTTTATTGGCTTGCTCAGGAGCAGCTTTATCTGCCTGTCCGTAAGCCATCATCAAGATCAATAAAATCAAACTTCTAAAGACAAGTCGCATATTTTACTCCATTGAATCCTATACAGAATAAGAAAAATATAAGTATATGACAAGGCCCTTCTTAAGAAGAAAGAACGTCTTCGCCCACTTTGTGAACTCACAAAGATGGGTGGGAGCCCCCTCACCCGCCGCTTCGCGGCGACCTCTCCCACGGAGGGGAGAGGTAATAGCAGCTAGCACTTAAACCACCTCTCCCCTCCGTGGGAGAGGTCGCCACGGAGTGGCGGGTGAGGGGAAAATAAAACTGTCAAGACTTCAAAAGCTTCTTAAGAGAATACAGCTTCTCCAAGGCCTCCTTAGGCGAAAAATCATCCGGATTCATAGCCTCAACGGCTTTTTCTAAAGGAGAAGGTGCATTATAGGCTTCAACAAATAAGGGAAGAGGTTTGGAAGCAAGCTTTGGTTTCGGTTTTGTTTCTTCTAAAGTCACTAAAACGTCTTCAGCTCTTTTGACAACGGAAGGTGGCAAGCCTGCCAATTTTCCCACATGAATTCCATAGGATTTGTCAGCTGTGCCCTTGCTTATTTCATGAAGGAAAATAATTTGATCTTCCCATTCACGGATTTTGACCGTATAGCAACTCACGTCTTCTAAGACTTTTTCAAGGGCCGTGAGCTCGTGATAGTGAGTCGCAAAAAGGGCGCGAGCATGATTGACATGAACCAAATGTTCAACCACAGCCCAAGCCAGTGACAAGCCATCAAAGGTGGCTGTGCCGCGTCCAATTTCATCTAAAATCACGAAACTGCGTGGGGTAGCTTGATTCAAAATGGTGGCCGTTTCGGTCATCTCGACCATAAAAGTGGACCGGCCCCGTGCAAGATCGTCGGACGCCCCCACGCGACTGAAGATACGATCAATCATACCAATATGGGCACGTTGGGCGGGCACATACATCCCCATATGGGCCATCAACGCAATCAAGGCATTTTGACGCAAGAACGTGCTTTTCCCCGCCATATTGGGCCCGGTGAGGAGCCAGAGACCTTTCAACTGGCAATCATTGGGAACAAAAGAAGTTCCTTGGGGTAAAAGGGCTTCCACAACAGGATGACGGCCGCCTTCAATCTCAAAAGCTAAACTCTCATCCAAAATGGGTTTGACATAATTTCTCTCAACGGCGAGATGGGCATGACTGGCTGCCACATCTAGAGCCGCCAGGGCATGGGCTGTTTCAATAATGTCAGTAGCCCTCCGTCCTACCTCATCAACCAAATCCTGAAAGAGACGGAGCTCAAGGGCCAGGGCATGTTCTAAGGCCCCCATTATCTTCTTTTCCAACTCCGCAAGCTCTGACGTGCTAAATCGCATGGCATTCACCATGGTTTGCCGATGAATAAAGGCAGGGCCAAGCTTATCCTTATGAAGGCTGGTGATTTCTACATGATAACCCACAATGTTGTTGTGCTTAATTTTTAAGGAAGTCACTCCCGTTTCAGCAATATATTTTTGTTGTAAAGCTTCAAGCGCCCCCTTGCTATCATCTCTCAACGCCAAGAGTTCATCCAAGGGGGGATGATATCCGGGGCGAATAAAATTCCCATCCCTTGCCAAATGAGGAAGCTCATCCTTAAGGGCTCGCGTCAGGCGATCTGTGATTTCGTCATAATGTCCTAAGCGCTTTAAGGTCGACGTGAGGCTTGCGGGAATATCTTGATTGATAAAGATTTTTTGCAAATCTGGTAAAAGTTTGAGGCCCCGGTTGATGGCTGCTAAATCGCGAGGCCCTCCCCGCCCCCAGGTGAGGCGCGAGAGAGGGCGCTCTAAGTCCGGGCAACAGGTGAGTACTGCCCTTAAAGCTTGAGTCAGAGGCGGATTTTCAAAAAGAAAATCAACGCAATTAAGGCGCTGTTGAAGGGCATTCAAATCCGTTAAGGGAGCTGCCAAATGATGGAAGAGAAGCCGAGCTCCCATGGATGTAGTTGTTTGATCAATGACGTCCAAGAGGCTCCCTCTCCTTTCTCCAGAAAGGGAGGTATGGAGCTCTAAATTTCGTCGAGTTGAGGCATCAAGCTCAAGGCGGCCCCCTTCTTTGAGACGCCGTGGTGGCTTTAGCGTCGGGAGATCCTTCTTCTGGGTGAGGCGAACATAATCCATCAGCGCCCCACAGGCTGCAACCTCCTGAGGCTTGAAGTCCCCAAATCCTTCGAGGGTACTCACCCCATAAAGTTCCTTCAAACGTTCAAGACCATTCTGGCCATCAAAGCGGCTCGAAGGGAGAGGTGTGAGGCGTTTTTTAAGCTCTTGAAAAAGTTCATATAATTCTGGAGTCTTTAAAAAAGAATCAGGGAGAAGAAGCTCTCCTGGCTTAAGACGTGCCAGCACTGTCTCTAGATGGGAAAGACGGGTGGACTCTACAAAAAAATCACCCGTTGAAATATCAATGGAGGCAAGACCAATCTCGAGTCCCTTCCCTGGAACAAGGGCTGTGAGGAAGTTGTTTTGACTGGCTTCTAGGAGGCCTTCTTCCGTAAGCGTGCCCGGCGTTACGACGCGAATGACATCTCGCGTTAAGGGACCTTTTGTTTTACGAGAGGAGGCCTCTTCCGTCTGTTCACAAATGGCAACCCTATACCCTTGGCGAATGAGGCGCGCAAGATAATTCTCACCCGCATGGGCTGGAACACCACACATGGGAATATCTTCCCCATCCCTTCCTTTTCCCCGACGTGTGAGGGCGATATCGAGAGCTTTTGAGGCCACAATGGCATCCTCAAAAAAAAGCTCATAGAAATCCCCCATGCGGTAAAATAAAAGGCAATCTTTGTATTGGGCTTTGATCTCCAAGTACTGCGTCATCATCGGCGTTTGAGGATGGGATATAGGTTTTGCATTAAGCATAGTTAACTACTCACCCACCCGTGTCATCCTTAGCAAGAAAAGGTTGCCCCCGCCTATGTTATTATCAAGAACTTTTCCTCCAAGGATAAGCGGGGGCTTACCTTTTCTTGGCCGAGGATCTCTCGGACAATGAGATCCTCGGTCAAAAAATGCTAGAGTTTTCCTTTGGAAAACTAAGCATTTCTTACCAAGGATGACACCATGTGTGGGAAGGGGCGAGTAGTTACTCTGCATAAAACACACTCCTTTTAGGATTCTAGTTCTACATCTACTTCTTCAATAAGCTCGGATTTCTTATAATCAGGCACAAGTGCATGAAGGAGACGAAAGATTGAATCGCGGTCTTGATCTTTGGCAACGATTTCCAGCTCTTGAAGAGCTCTGGCCAAAAAGCCATAGTCCATGGTGCGGGGGGCCCCCAAGAAAATATGAGGATTATGTGTGGGCGTGAGGTGTTCAGAAGAGAGATCTTCAACAAGCTTTTCTCCGGGCCTAAGTCCTGTAAACTTGATTTCAATATCCCCATCGAACGTTAATCCTGCAAGGCTTATCATTTGTCGCGCTAAATCTAGAATCTTAATAGGTTCTCCCATATCCAGAATGAAAATCCGTCCAGCTTGTACCTCCGTGTTTACAGCAAATGTCATGGCTTGCAGAATAAGCTCGGCAACTTCATGAAGGGTTATAAAATGGCGCATGACGTCTGGGTGAGTCATTGTTATGGGCCCCCCTCTTTCAATTTGCCGCATAAAAAGAGGAATGACTGAACCTGAGGATCCTAAAACATTCCCAAATCGGACACTAACATACCGTGTTCCATTGGGTTTTTTTCTCTCAAGAATATCTAATGCTTGGCAATAAGATTCAGCGAGACGTTTTGTAGCCCCTATTGTGTTGGTGGGGTTGTTGGCTTCATTTGTTGAAACGAGGAGCATTGCCTTCACATTAAAATCTCGACAAGCATCTGCCACATTTCGCGTTCCAATCACGTTGTTAAAAACGGCTTGAGAAGGATTTTCTTCTGCGAGAGGAATGTGCTTCAGAGCTGCAGCGTGAAAGACAAGCTCTGGCTTAAAGGTAGAAACGACATGACGGATTCGTTCTCGGCAGGCCACATCTCCTAAAATACGATCTCGCGGAAGCTTTGGATGACTTTCTCTCAGCACTAAGTCCGCCATATACAAAAGATATTCACTGTGATCCAAAAGGCAAATGTAGGAAGGATCAAAGCTCGAAATTTGTCGAACCAATTCTCCTCCAATGGTTCCCCCAGCGCCAGTCACAAGAACCCTTTTTCCCCTAATCATGGCTTTTATACTCTTTAGGTCTAAGCTGGCAGGTGGCCTCTTTATCAGATCTTCAATCATAATGGGCTTAAGCTGTGGCTTTGAAGGTGAAGTTAGGTTTTCAGGTTCAACCTCATGCCGCTTGTTTTGAATGAGGCGATAGACAAGCCTCGGGATCCATAACAAAACAATTAAGACAAACCAGTTGATAAATGGTGTTGATCGCGGAAGAGAAAGATCTTCAGGCAAAAGATACATCACAGGAATAAACAAAAGGGTAATATATGTCACAGACAAAGAAAGAGAAACCAGCTCTCCCAAAGAAGGATAATGCCATTTTCCTTTATAGATGTGTTTTCCTAAAAAAACAGAAATTCCAAACAAAACATAAAGAACGGTATTAAGGACGATAGCAGAGGTCGAAACTTGAGAAATGTCCTCGCCTAGCCGTAAAAAAAGAGAAATCTGAAGACTTATAATAACGAGAATAATATCTTGAATAAGTATTAAGATTGAATGTGTTGAAAAATGAGAGAAAAAGGCCTCTGAACCCAGATCTTTAAATTTATTGAGATAGGATGAAATCATTTATCTTGAGAAGAGCTTTATCGTTAACGATAAAGCACAATCTATAAGAACAGCTTACGTTTGTCACTGGGAAAAAAGGAAATCAGAAGAATTATGTAAGATATGAAAGCCTCTTGAAATTTATTTTTTTCGTCTGTATCATTAATATTGCTATATGAAAATATCAATATTATTTGTGTTTTATTTTTAAAAGGGTATTTTATGAAAAAATATTATTTGTTAGGAGTGCTTGCATCACTCTTTTTGTCTTCTCATAATCTTTCTGCAATGGAAGAGCCAGAAACAAGTTCAATAAAGAAAACATCAAAGAAAGTCTTTTCTTCTGCTCGGCAACCTGTAGAAGAACAAATTGTAAAAATTAAAACAGCTATTGATGAAGTGCGGGATCTTTCTAAGTACACCGCTCGACCTGTAAAAACAAATTCGCTTGAAGAAGCTTGGAGTATCTTAAAAAACCATTGCAAAACCATGTTCACATTTCATTCGGACATAAGCAAAATGTATACAGAGAGGAAAGAAAAGTACTTAAATAATAAGAGAGAAGATAAGGAAAAATCCCTGCAGCTGTTTCTTAAAGCACATCTAGGGTTTAAACTTTCCCGCGAAACAAACCCTGAAGACTATTTAACAACTGCCATAGTAATCCACAATCAAAAAAGAAATAATTGGGAAACAAAGTTAGCAGAATTTACCGGGTTATTTAGAGGACAGCTTATGCGTACCCGTTACCATCCTTGTTATCTAGATTGTCAAAGCTTAAAGAGCGATCTTACAAAAGAATTTAATTCGCTCCTTCAAGAGACATTTGAAGATTCTGACGAAAACGATCTTAAAAAACTTGTAAAAAACCAACCCTTTAAAAATGCAATGGACGAATTGTGGGCTTTTCGTTATGCGCTTGCAATCGTCGAACCTTGGGCTGATCCCAAACTTTATGATGAGTATTGGAAGGAGGCGCAATTGCGAGAAGAGATTGGTATGGAAAAATATGAAAGAGCATTAAAGATAAAAGAGGACAAAAAAAGAAGAAGAGCTGCACAAAAAGCAAAATGGGAGAAAAAAAGGGAAGAACAACTTTTGTCTACAGTTTCACCACTTTCTCCACCTATTAAGAGTGAAGAAAATGAAACATCTGGAGAAAAAGTAGGGTCTTCAAAGTACGTAGGTAAAGAAGAAGAGTTTGATGAGAAAAAACATATTGAAGGAGAACGCGAAAAATCTAAGGGAAAAAAACAACAACAAAAATTAAAAGAAAACATGGAAAGAGAAGAGAAAACCAAAAAAGGCGAAAAACCTCAAGTGAAACCCCATTTTTCTTTAAAGACTTGGCCTATGAAGGCTAAACATTACAATATCTTTATGGATCTTTTTACCAATGAACGTCCTGTAAAATTCAAAGCTTTCAAGTTAGCTTTTAGAAAGGGGTTGAAAGGAGAAATTTATGAGAATAAAGGCGGCGCAAGTAGAACATTTGTTCTTGGAAAGTTTCCTTTTAATCTTCATACACCTCATAGACCTAAGAAAGGGGCTCTGACCTTTTACGAAGAATTACGTTCGATGGCCATTGACCGATTGGCTGATGTAGGGGTTACAAAAGAAACCATTTGTCTGAAAAACAAATGAGAGAAAAAATAAAAACTCTCAAGCAAGCTTAATTGCAACGCTAATCTCTTGGGGGGATATGGACTCCCCCTTTGCCTTGATATAAGCTTCTACTCGCTCAATCGAGAAAAGGAAAGTCCATGTTCTCCTCATCAACATCTCCCTTAAAAAAGAATTCGATTCAAACGGTCTCGCTTAATCACCAAAAATACCCTGTCCGCGTTGAAGGCTATGGTCCTTTTGTCTGTTTCTCCATTGGGACAGGCACACTCATACCCAATATGCTTTCTGAGCGTTTTAAAGAGACATTTACAGTCTATGCAACAGATCTCTATTGGGATCAGGATTACAAATTACCTCATCCTGAAACTCTCACGATTGAGCAAATTGCACTCGATCTTCAATTCGTTGCCCAACAGTTGGAACTTAAAAAGTATATTATAATGGGGCATTCCTGCTTCGGGATTGTGGCACTGGAAGTTGCCAAACGAGATCCCCATGTTCAGGGAGTGATGATGATTGCCTCGTGTCCTGCCTGGAACGAAGAAACATGGAAATTTACCAAAGACTATTTTGATAAACACGCTGATGCTGGACGTAAAGCCAATAACGAAAAACGTCATGCCCATTATGAACTCGTCAAGAAACCCACCGATTCTGAAATTTCCCTCACCGTTTATACGCGCGATTCGGCAAAATACTGGGCAAATTATGAGATTGATGACAAAACCATTGAAAACGTGTGGCGCGGACTCGTGCCTGATGATGTGATCGTCAATCACTTTTTTGCACGCTTTTACCCGAGCATTCCGTTGAGGACGGCCTTGAGAAAGTCCGCTGTCCTGTTTTGCTTTTAGGAGGGCCCTATGATTTTGACAGCTTACCTCTTGAGCTTTGGAAGAACCACCCTGCTTCTAAAATTCTGGGTCAAAAACTAACCATCGTCCCCTGCCCCCAGAGCGGCCATTGGCCAAATATTGAAGACGCTGACATTTTTGATCAGGAAACAAAGAAATGGGCGGAGAAATATTTGTAATCTTCTTATCTGCTTGTACTGTCCTTCACCTTGAAATGCATCTCCAAAGTGAAGAATAGTACATAAAATTTGTGTTTTTCTTCACCTTGGAATGTATTTTCAAAGTGAAGGATAGGACAAAAAACTTGTATTATCCTTCACCCTGAAATATACTTCCAAAGTGAAGGATAAGACAAAGGATGTTGAAATGCCCATCATTGGCCGAGAAAGGGAAATAAAGACTTTAAACCAATTTCTCTCTTCAAATGTTCCAGAATTTTTAGCGATCTATGGGAGAAGAAGAGTAGGAAAAACTTTTCTAATCCGTAATTTTTTTGAAAATAAGAACGTTCTCTTTTTCAATGTTACTGGTGCAAAGGATGGCAAACTCTCTGAACAAATTGGACATTTTACGAAAGAAATGGGAAAGATTTTTTATCATGGTGCTCAGTTAAAAGTCGCTAAAAATTGGGATTCAACTTTTGAAATCCTTACAGAAGCCTTTAAATCAGTACCAAAAAATAAGAAAATAGTTCTTTTTTTTGATGAATTTCCATGGATGGCAAGTAAGAATTCGAGGCTAGTACAGAACCTAGCCTATTACTGGAACCAGCATTGGTCGAGAGATAAGAGGATTAAGCTGATTATATGTGGATCATCTGCTTCATGGATTATAGAAAAAATCGTTAATAATAAAGGAGGGCTTCATAACCGTCTTACGCGCAATATTTATTTAGAGCCATTTGATCTAAGAGACACCAAGCGATTTTTAAATTATTTAGGTGTTAGATTAAGTCATGAACAAATTTTACAAATTTATATGGCGATAGGGGGAATCCCCTATTATCTCTCAAAGATTGAGCGAGGGTTGTCCGCAACTCAGAATATTGAAACATTGGCCTTTCAGCGAAAAGGTTTCTTGTTAGAAGAATTTGATAACCTATTTTCATCTCTCTATGACGATCATGGAGGATACATAGAGATTGTCCGGCTTATTTCAAGTCGTCGATATGGAATCGGACAAGAAGAACTTCTAAAGCAACTTGGAAAAACTCTACATGGAAAAACTGGATTAAAAAAATTAAAAGCTTTACAAGAAGCTAACTTTATTATTGGCTTCAAGCCTCAGTTCAGCAAAAAAAAAGGAATTTATTACAAAACAATCGATGAATACACCCTTTTTTATCTTGATTGGATCGATCCCATAAAGTCAACTTTACTCACAAAGGGCCTTACGAAAGGATATTGGGAGAAGCAACAAAGCTCTGCTTCCTGGAATAGTTGGGCAGGGTATGCTTTTGAGGCAGTCTGCTACAAGCACCTCTCCCAAATTAATCAAGCGCTTCGTATGAGCCCTACAGCTGTCCCCAATACTTGGCGCTATGTTCCACGACAAGGAACACAAGAGCAAGGTGCACAGATCGACCTCTTGTTCGATAGAGAAGATGATTCTATTACCGTTTGTGAGATTAAATATACAGAGCGACCTTACGTTATTGACAAAAAAGAAGCTGCACAATTAAAAAATAAAATTGCTGTTTTTAAAGGAAAAACCCGAACCAAAAAACAAATTTTTCTGGCGACAATCTCTACAAATGGGGTTAAGAAAACTATTTATTCAGAAGAAATGGTGGATGGTGTCGTTACCTTAGATGAATTATTTAAAAAAAGTCCGTGACATGTTTAAAATCAATTTATTAAGAGTAAGGCCTTGAAGTGCGACGCTAAATACATTTTACATCGTAATTTAGACATGCCATGTCTATAATACAAGGTAATTTCGAAGATTCAAGCTATTCCTTCTTCTTCAAAACATCGAAAGGTGAGGAAGAGTTATTCTCATCATGGTATTCAATAGGCTCTGATTCTGGTGCCACAGGATAGGGGTTTAAGTTCAAGGAAATAAGCTGGATTACAACTTCTCCAAGATCCAAAACATGCCCCTCAAGGGGTTCGGCCGTTTCTAATTCATCAAGATCTAGTTCTTTCTTATCTTCTTCAGAGGCAAGATAGAAGAATTCATTCACATTAATGTCAAGGTATTGAGTCACTGGCACAAGGGTTCTCACGCATTCTTGAGCAATATTGGCTTTGATTCGTCCCGTAAGAGCAATGAGCCCGTTTTTCTCAAGGTGGAGTTGAGCATCTACCCCTTTCACAAAAAGAAGGTTCAAACGCTTTGCAATTTCTAATTGTTCCTCACGGTTTGCCACCAAATGAAAATCGTGGGGGGTTGAGGTCAACGTATCAATATTTACGAAGCAGGTGAGCGATGACATATCTTCATTTCTTTCTTGTCTACGAGGGGCCATTCAATGGTTAATTTCTTTTCAAAATCTTGTCCTTTTAAAAAGTCATCACAGTTTTTAACATAATCCATTAAACCTTGAAGCGAAGGAGGAGAAACACCTCCATAGAGATTGCGAACGAGAGCTTCTTCCAAACCACTCTTATTTTCCAATGCATTATGATAGGCCTTTAAGGCTCCATAAAAAAATTTTGCACATTTTTTAACCTGCTTTCCGACGCTTAAGTCGCCGACTCCCACTTCACGCAAGGTCAATTCTGTGTAAGAAAAAAAAGAATTGAAAACAGCTTGAGCCAACATTTTCTTTAGGTGCTTTAAGAGCATAGCCATATGAAGACAGGCACAATCAAAGCGACCCTCGAGAGTATCTGGCACTCCCCATCTTTCGTAAAAGAGCGTATTCCGTGCTTGGCTTAAAACAGAAAGACATAAACTGTCTGCTTGAGCACGTCTCGATCTTTTCCAGAAAGCGTTGACAGAAGAAGCAACGATAGGCATGGTATACCTTATTTGTTTGAGCATTAATGACACGTACCGACAAATGAAATTGAAATCAAGCGCTTTTAAACTGTCCTTAACCTTCCTTGCGATCCTTACAGGATGCGCAACCTTTGATAACCGCGGCCATTTTGTGGATCCAGAGCAATTGTCAAAAATTCAAATCGGTATCACAACAAAAGAACAAGTGGCCGAGCTTTTAGGAACACCATCATCTGTATCCACCTTTGGGAACAACACATGGCTTTATATGTCTGAAACAACTCAGAAGCGGGCCTTCTTATCTCCACGGGTATTGAAAAGCAATACCACCCGCATTGAATTTGATGACACAGGAAAAGTCAAAGAGCTTGATTCCCTGACAGAACAGGACCATCAGGTGATCTCTCACGTCAATCGCGCAACGCCAACTTCAGGCTACAGTGATAGTATTTTGAAACAAATCTTTGGCAACGTTGGGCGCTTTAATGGTAAGGATCCCGATAAGTAACCGACGCGGTCGATAAGATTAAATTGTTTCACGTGAAACATTCTTGAAAAGTTCACTGAGATTGCTTTGTCGCTTCGCTCCGCGCAATGACGGTGTGGGGAAGAATCGAGGTAACTTACACTTCTCCGTCATTGCGAGCCCATAGGGGCGAAGCAATCTATCTGTTAAACGCACTATACCGCGCAAGATAAAGGGGCACCAAAGCCTCCAGCGCTTTAGGGCGAATCCCTAAATCCTCTGTTTTAAGAGAATCAGAAGAAACCACATTATCTGATTTTAAAAGCTCAACCTGATCTGGGGTCAAAGGTGGGTTCGGCAAAAACTGAGTAAAGGTCGCCATCCCTTTTGCAAGCCAGAAAGGGAGAGGGATCAAAAGCCTTTTACGATGAATGGTTTTGAGAAGGTATTTCATCAAAGCTTTGAAGGAATATATTGAAGGCCCTCCGACCTCATAGGTGCACCCCCTCGCTTTTGTTTTGAAAGACGCCTTAAGGAAGCAATCCCCCACATCTCCCACATAAATAGGCTGAAAAAGGGTCTTACCTCCTCCTATCAGTGGAAGAAAAGGGGAAATAAGGGCCATCTGAGCGAACCGATTTAAAAATTGATCTTCTGCCCCAAAAATCACACTTGGCCTGAAGATTGTTGCTTGGGGAAAATGCTTTAAGACAGCTTCTTCTCCATGGGCTTTTGAAGAGGCGTAACGGGAGGGCGACGCTTTGTTGGCCCCTAAGGCCGACATATGCAGAAGAGTGGAAACACCCATCTCAGAGGCTTTCTCGGCAACCCGACGCGCCCCTTCGACGTGAACCGATTCAAAGGTCTGTGAACCCTTTTCGTATAAAATCCCCACGAGATTAATCACAACATCTGCACCGTGAATGGCTCGAGCAATATCATCTGACGACAGAATCGAGGCTTGAACAGGCGTGATTTGTCCTACTTCTCCTAGGGGCTTTAAAAAATTGGCGGCTATGGGATTCCTGACGGCAACACGGATCAGATCGCCTTTGTCAGCAAACTTTTGAACCATGTAACGTCCAACAAACCCCGAACCCCCAAAAATTGTAACTGTGCGCATGCTGTACCTCACTTTTTTTATGAGTATATCTCAGAAACTCGAAAATGTCTTATTTCTGGATCGCCACGCCCCCTTTGGGGGCTCGCGAAAACGACGGTGGGAAACACCCCACGGTCGTCTTTGCGAGGAGCTTTGCTCCGAAGCAATCCAGTTTTCAATTCTACCACCCAATTCCCTTTTAATTGAGTATACACCCAAATTCTTACTAAAACATCTAGGCAAAAAGGAGAAGTTCATAGAAAAATTCATCCCTCTTGCAACACTTACTGAACTCACAAGAACATGGCTTCCGTATTACTGGGAAGGACCGCCTTATTTATAAATTCGAGTCTGGAAAAATTATTATTTATTCCTGCGAAGGACATTTATAAGACACAAGAGCTTGCTTTTGGAGATGTGATAAAAGTATCTCTCATTGACTTTTCCACTGAATCTCTTTAACGAAAACAAAGAGCCCAGGTGGCGGAATGGTAGACGCGCTAGATTCAGGTTCTAGTGAATGAAAGTTCGTGGAAGTTCGAGTCTTCTCCTGGGCACCAATTCAAGGTATACTCCGCTAGATATCAAACCTAGTGAAAGCAAAAAATGAAAATTCAATATCATCGTGGAGATATTCCTTCCGACCTAAAGTTTAGTCATTCGGTTGCAATTGATACGGAAGCCATGGGACTTTACATTCCCCGTGATCGACTAACGCTTGTTCAACTCTCCTCTGGCGATGGTGAGTGTCATCTTGTTCACTTCCCTTTGAATTCATCTTATGAAGCCCCTCATTTAAGGGCGCTTTTAAATGATAAAAACCTGGAGAAAATTTATCACTTTGCACGTTTTGACTACGCTATTTTAAAATATTACTTAAAGGTTGATGCGTCTCCCCTCTTTTGCACAAAGATTGCTTCCAGGCTGTCTCGCACCTTTTCAGATAAACATGGTCTCAAAGACCTTTGTAAACAACTTTTAGGCGTTGAGATTTCAAAAAATGAGCAAACATCTGATTGGGGATCTGAGAATCTTTCTGAAAAACAAATGGATTATGCGGCCTCTGACGTCCTTTATCTTCATCGCCTTAAAGCCGCCTTACAAGAGCTTTTAAAGCGCGAGGGGCGTGAGTCCATTGCAAAAGCTTGCTTTGAATTTATTCCTGCCCGTTGTGAACTTGATATTCAAGGATGGAATGAGGTTGATATTTTTCAACATTAAGTATAAAGAAAGAATGACTATTCATCTTGTTGTGTCATCCTTGGCAAGAAATACTTTGCCCTTACGAAGGTGAGGGTCTTAATATTTGGCCGAGGATCTCTTTGGAAACAAGATCCTCGGGCCAAGAAAAGCCGTTGTTTTTCTTACGGAAAACAAGTCTTTTCTAGCCCAAGGATGACACGTTCGGAGGGATAGAGACTATTTACATGAAATTTTAGGATGTCTTCTTTAATGCAACAAGCGAATGTAACTTCCCTTTTTCCTCAAGATGATCTTGCAGAAGCACAGCGTGTCTTAAATCTTGAGGCTGAGGCTCTCCTCCAATTAGCTCAAACTTTAGGAGAATCTTTTACAGGGATCATAGATCTTCTCATGCAAACAAAGGGGCGTGTGATCCTTTCTGGTATAGGGAAAAGTGGTCATATCGCCAACAAAATTGCCTCCACCTTTTCCTCAACAGGAACGCCCGCCTTTTTTGTCCACCCTAGCGAAGCCAGCCATGGGGATTTGGGAATGATCACACTTGAGGATACACTCATTATGCTTTCCCTTTCAGGGGAAACCGCCGAACTTTCTAATATGATCAATTATGCCAAACGCTTTGATATTCCGATCATTGCCATTACGTGTAAGGCCGACAGTGTCCTTGCAAAAGCAGCCCTTTATACCCTTCTCCTTCCCTCCTTTACGGAAGCATGCCCCATGGGACTGGCTCCAACAACTTCAACCACCCTCATGCTCGGCCTTGGCGATGCGCTTGCCGTTACTCTTTTGAAAAGAAAAGGATTTTCCGAAAGAGATTTTAAAAATCTCCATCCCGGTGGGCGTTTGGGACGGAAGCTTTTGCATGTCTTTGATATGATGCGCCCTTACGAAGAACTTCCTCTTGTCTCGAAAGAGACTTTAATGAGCGAAGCTCTTGTTGTCATGACAGAAAAGGGCTTTGGATGCATTGGCGTTTTGAATGATGCAAAAAATCTTGTCGGTATTATCACCGACGGAGATTTACGCCGTCATATGAGCCCCTTGCTTTTAAGCCGTCGCGTTGAAAACGTGATGACATCTTCTCCTAAAACTATTTTTTCATCTTCCTTGGCTTCAGAAGCCCTTGGATTTATGAATCGTAAATCGATCACGAACTTATTCGTTCTTGAAGAATCAACAGGCCAACTGGTTGGTCTTTTGCGCCTTCATGATTGTTTAAGAGAAGGCCTTGCATAAATGAAAAGACCGACGATTCCCAAAAGTTATTCTCGTTATGTAAGTTTAATGAAGGTTGTTCTTCCGGTTGGAATCCTCCTCTCAGTTGGGTTCGTAGTTGCATGGCCTTATATTCTTTCCCTAGGCAACGAGGAAGTTGCCATCATTGATGCTTCGCAGCCTGAAATTCGGGAAAATCGTATGGTCCACCCTCATTATCTCTCTACAGATAATAAGGGACAACCCTTCCATGTGAATGCAGAATGGGCAAAAGAACAAACGGAAAATCTTGCAAACCTCGTCAACCCAGAGAGCTCCATGACGATGGAAGATGGGCAAACTTTTAATGTAGAGGCCAAAGAAGGACATTATGACAAAAAAACAAAGGTTTTGAATTTAAAGGGAGGGGTGAAACTTACCAGTACAGAGGGCTATCTGGTCAAAACCGAACAAGCTGAGGTCGCCATTGAGAAGAAGGTTATTGAAGGAAGTAGCTATATCGAGGGGGAAGGACCTACTGGCAAAATCATGGGCAAGAATGGTTTTAAGATAGAAAATCGCCCCAAAGGATTAAAAGTGATTACACTTAAAGGCCCTTCTCGAGTTGTAATCAATAAGTCCGCTATGAAAAAAAAGAAGGAGCCCCATGCGCGATAAGCTCTTTTTATTTCTATTTTTTTTAGCCAGCACATCTTTATGCCATGCACAAATCATGGATCAGCTTGGTAAGAACAAAGACGACTCTCCTGTTATTATTGACGCTGAAAAGTCGATCGTCTGTGATGAAACAGCGCAAAAGTGTGTTGCAACTGGCGATGCCAAGGCCACAAAGGGCACGAATACGGTTTATGGTGATGTCTTAACTGTTTATTTCACGGAAGGAAAAGACCGAGAGATTACCCATATGACCGCAGATGGTCATGTGCGAATGACATCACCCACAGAAACGGCTTATGGTGAACACGCTCACTATGATGTCAAACTTGATCGCGTCCTCATGACAGGTGGAAATTTAAGAATTGTAACACCAAAAGAAACTTTGACGGCAAGAGATTCCATCGAATATTGGCATTCAAAAAACAAAGGAATTGCCCGTGGCAATGCAATTGCTACATTCCCTGAAAAGAAAGAAGTTGTCCAAGCGGATACGCTTACAGCCTATTTCAAATCTTCCTCTGAAAAAAAAGGAGAGGGTAAAGAAAAATTAACCCTCGATCGGGTAGAAGCTGAGGGCAATGTGCTAGCCTCTGGTCCAAAAGGGGTCGTAACGGGCAATCGAGGAACTTACTCTGCGAAGACACGCATCGTTGAAGTTTTTGAAAATGTTACGGTAACTCAAAACGGAAATGTCATCAAAGGAGAACATGGAATTCAAAACTTAGACTCAAATTTTGCTGAAATATACCCAACTCTCCCTGGTGAATCCCAGAAGGGTCCTGCAAAGCGCATTTCAGGGATTATCTACCCTAAGGATGCAAAAAAAATGAAAGAAGCAGAGTCTGAATCAGAAGAAAATCCCACTGACGAGCAGGAAGGTGGACATAACTTGCCAACTTCTGCTACAAGTAATCTCACGCCATCCCCTTAATTAGAATATAGTTATGGTATGATATCCTCTTCAGAAAATAAGGCCTCCTTCGCGGAAGGGCTCAGAGCTCAAAATTTACGCAAATCTTATACGCGACGCGTCGTTGTAGGGGATGTTAATCTTCATGTCAAACGAGGAGAAGCCGTCGGTCTTTTAGGCCCCAATGGTGCAGGAAAAACGACTTGCTTTGCTATTATTACAGGATTGATTAAAGCTGATTCTGGATCCGTCTTTTTAGACAATTATGACATCACACGCCTTCCCATGTACCGAAGAGCTCGCCTGGGTATTGGGTATCTTCCTCAAGAAACGTCTATCTTCCGCGGTCTTTCTGTTGAAAACAATATCAAAGCCATCTTAGAACTTGTGGAACCCGATTACGATCAACGGGAAGAGCGCCTTGAAATGCTCCTTGATGAATTTGCTATTAAGCACATTCGTCACGCTCCTGCTCTTGCCTTATCGGGCGGAGAAAGGCGACGCACCGAAATTGCGCGCGCACTCGCCAGTAACCCTCACTTTATGTTGCTGGATGAGCCCTTAGCCGGTATTGACCCCATTGCGGTTGCGGAAATCAGGGATCTCATTTCCCATCTCAAAGATAAAAACATCGGTGTTTTGATCACCGATCATAACGTTCGCGATACCCTCGGCATTGTGGATCGGGCGTATATTATTAATGAAGGCCTTGTGCTCAAAGAAGGCATACCTGGCGAAATTGTTGCAGATACGACCGTTCGCCGTGTTTATTTAGGAGAAGAATTTAGGCTTTAAGGAGATAATAATATGCGATCCTCCGTTTTTTTCTACCCTACCTTAAGGGAAACACCACAAGAGGCTCAAATTGCTTCCCACCGTTTAATGCTCAGGTCAGGAATGATTACCCAGGTCACCGCTGGTATTTACACGTGGCTCCCTTTAGGCTTAAAAGTTCTCACAAAAATTGCAAACATCGTTCGTGAGGAACAAGATCGAGCTGGGAGCCTTGAAGTTCTTATGCCAACAATCCAACCTGCTGAACTCTGGGAGAAAAGTGGGCGCTATCACGATTACGGCAAAGAAATGCTCCGCATGAAAGATCGGCATGAGCGGGAAATGCTGTATGGCCCAACGGCCGAGGAAGTGATTACGGATATTTTTGCGCGCTTTATCAAAAGTTACCGAGACCTCCCTAAGCGCTTTTATAATATCCAATGGAAATTCCGGGATGAAATTCGTCCCCGTTTTGGCGTCATGCGTGGGCGGGAATTTTTGATGAAGGATAACTATTCCTTTGATCTTAACTTCGAAGGCGCAAAAGCCTCTTATCAAGCTATGCTGGAAGCTTATGTAAAAACATTTGCTCGTATGGACCTCACAGCTATACCTGTCCGCGCCGCATCGGGCGCCATCGGGGGAAATCTTAGCCATGAGTTTCAAATTCTAGCCGAAACGGGTGAGAGTGAGATCTTCTATGATGTGGATTATGAAAATTTAGATGTAAACACGCTTACGCTTGACCGACTGCAATCCCTTTATGCCGCAGCTGATGAACTTCATGACCCCAAAAATTGTCCCGTTCCCCAAGAACGCCTCAAGACAGCCCGCGGCATTGAGGTGGGGCATGTCTTTTATTTTGGAACGAAATATTCGGTACCTCTGGGGGCCTACGTGATGGGACCTGATAACAAACAAGTTCCTGTTGAAATGGGATCCTATGGCATTGGTATATCTCGCCTTGTGGGCGCCATTATTGAAGCCCATCATAATGAAGATGGCATTAAATGGCCGGAAAGTGTTGCCCCTTTTAAAGTTGGACTTCTGAACCTCAATGTTAAGAATCAAGACTGCACCCGATTGTGTGATGACCTTTATACAAAGCTCCTTCAGAAAGGCGTTGAAGTCCTTTATGATGATCGGGACATGGGGCCTGGGGCAAAGTTTGCAGATCTGGACCTTATCGGCCTTCCCTGGCAAATCATCATCGGCCCACGGAGTGTGGGATCAGGTCAATGCGAATTAAAAAACCGCAGAACGGGTGAGAAGATTGAGCTTTCGCTTGAGGATGCACTAAAGAGGGTGTGATGAACTCTTCTGGATTGCTTCTCCGCCTTAGCGCTTTGCGCGGCGGCGTGATCGCAAAGGCGGTTGGGGGTTAGCAAACATCCCCTGCTACTCGTCTTTGCGAGGGCGAAAGCCCGAAGCAATCCAGTTTTTAAATTTTTTTAATACACAGTCTCCATTTTGATTGAATTTAGTTTTACTACTTAATCTTCAACATCAACTTTCTGCAACAGAAAATTAACAGTCCTTTCAATCCGAACACAATCCGGTCCATGCTCGTCCTCCCAGTAACGATTTTCTGGATCTTTAAAAGGTTCTGGGAAAGTATGCATGAGTCCCCAATGAGGATTGTCATTGGAAGTAAACCTGACCGTAAAATATTTTCCTCCTTGGTCTTGTTTAACACTATGGAAGAAAAAATTTGCGCCTTCAGGAAGATTATCTACTTCTGTTTTCTTCAATAATCTTGGTCCTAGACCACAAATATCGGGATAACAAGGGTTTGTTTGTACTTTTTTTCCATTGTATAGCTTAGATCGTAATTTTGGCAGCTCTTTGCGAACAATATATTCTTCACCGTTTACTTTGAGCATTTTTCTTTTGCGAAAGCAACTGACCACATCCTCAAATGTAAGGTCTTTAAATTCACTTACATCTGCATCATATTCTTCTAATAATCTTTCCCTGAACTCGGGTGTCCCTGTCCTAGAAGATTCATGCTTCTTAGTGATAGATTTCTGCTGCCCTTCGTCAGGAGTCTGTCCCTCCATAGCCCCAGCTGGCCCCTCTAAAGAGAACACTATTCCCAACATGGCCACCGCACTTACACCATTTTTTATCATTACAAATACTCCTCAATTAAAAATTATCTACCCAGACTTTAAGCACGAAGACTAAATCGTCTCCTTAAACTGGGCTAGCAACACCTCTTCATTGACCTTCACATCCTGAAGAGAGCGTTCCTTTACATGCCCATACCCCCTAATGTATTCGGGAAGAGATGCCAAAGCAACACCAAGATCATAATTTTTTGATTTAATTTTCTTCAATAAATAATTGATTTGAGCCTCATAGTCTGTGATAAGAGCACGTTCCGTTTTCCGATCTTTTGTATAGCTAAAAATATCAAAAACCGTCCCCCGTAACCCCTTCAGTTTTGCTAAGATGCGGAATCCTATCATCATCCAAGACCCATACATTTTCTTTTGCAGCTCACCTGTTGAGGGATCTCGTTTAGCAAAAAGCGGCGGTGCCAAGTAAAATTTAAGTTTCACAGACCCTTCAAATTGATTATAAAGTTCCTTCATAAAAGTTCCATCTGTAAATAGTCGAGCGACCTCATATTCGTCCTTAATGGCCAAAAGCTTTGCATAATATTTGGCAACACTGACTGAAAGCTCTTCTCGGTTCAATTTTTGATCAACCGCTCTCACCCGCCTGACCAACGCTTCATAACGATCAGCGTAAGCTTTGTTTTGATAACCTGTTAAAAACTTTTTCCGGTGGGCCACAATATCTTCAAAAGAGGTGGGGATGTGGTAGAGCTTTTCTTCCACGTTGATCCCTGCAGCTTTTTCAACAGCTTTCAAATCGAGTGCCGCATACCGTCCCCACCTGAAGGCTTGGATATTAAAAGGAACGGCGACATTATTTAGCTCAATGGCTTTTTCAATTGCATCATGAGAGATGGGAATTAACCCCTTTTGATAAGCATAACCTACCATAAACATGTTGGAACCAATGGAATCACCCAAAAGACCTGTAGCCAAACGAATGGCGTCAATAAAGTCTACCTTGCCTTTTCCTGCAGTTGCAATGATGTCTTTCTTTAAGGTTTCATGATGAAAATTATAATCCGGGTTGTGGATAAAATGTCCGGTGATGGATTGATCTTCATTCACAAGGGCAAAGGTCTTTCCCTTTTTCATTTTATTCAACGTATCAGGATTCCCGGAAACCACAATGTCACACCCAAAAATGAGATCAGCTTCTCCCATATAAACACGGGTTGAATGGATATCTTCGGGTCTTCGAGCGATACGAATGTTAGAAACAACGGCTCCCCCTTTCTGAGCCAAGCCCGTCATATCTACAATGGAGCACCCCTTCCCTTCTAAGTAAGCCGCCTCACCCAAAATTGCACCTACAGTCACGACGCCTGTGCCCCCTACGCCTGTCAAAAAAATACAATAAGGCTTTTCGAGAGAAGGAAGTTCAGGATCTGGGAAATGTTCCATCAAATCTTCTGCCTTAACAGAAGGTTTGGATTTTTTAAGCTTTCCTCCATCAACACGCACGAAACTTGGGCAAAACCCATTGGCACAAGAATAGTCTTTATTACAACTGGACTGATCAATTTTTCTCTTACGACCAAAGGCTGTTTCAATAGGTTGAACAGAAAGGCAGTTGGATTTAACGCTGCAATCCCCGCAGCCTTCACAGACGCGCTCATTAATAAAAATGCGCTTGGGGGGATCTTCCAAAAGGCCTCGTTTGCGCTTCCTTCTCTTTTCAGCAGCGCAAGCTTGATCGTAAATAATGACGGAAGTTCCCGGCCAGTGTTTAATATCTTCTTGAATTTTTTCTAGCTGATCCCGGTGACCAATTTCAACGCCTGGAGCAAAACCAAAACCGACGGGGTATTTTTCAGGGTCATCGCTCAAAACGACAATCTTTCGGACCCCTTCCGCATAGACTTGCTGAGAGACCATCGCGACATTGAGTGGCCCATCGACAGGTTGACCGCCTGTCATAGCCACCGCATCATTGTAGAGAATTTTATAGGTAATATTAACCTTTGCAGCGATTGCCGCTCGAATCGCCAGAATCCCGGAATGGTAATAGGTCCCATCCCCGATATTAGCAAAAACATGGGGTTCATCTGTGAAGGGAGCTTGCCCAATCCAAGGAACACCTTCGCCTCCCATTTGAGTAAAGGTTTCTGTTCGAGGGGCAATCCAAGTCGCCATATAATGGCAGCCAATGCCAGCCACGGCGCGACTCCCTTTAGGCAAGCGCGTGGTTGAGGTATTGTGGGGACAGCCTGAGCAATAATAGGGAAGACGAACAAGCTCTGGCTCACTCTTCAATTGTGCCTGAAACAATTGGTCGAGCCTTTCCATTCCTTCCCTTACTTTAGCCGACTTCGTAAAGCGGAGTAATCTTTGGGCAATGACATGGGCAATTTCAGGAACCTGGAGCTCATAAGTTTCTGGTAAAAGCGGTTTGCCCTGTTCGTCCTTTTTCCCAACAACCCGTGGCCGTTTTTTTTCGGGAAGTCCATAGAGAATATCTTTCACTTGGCCTTCAATGAGGGGACGCTTTTCTTCTATCACGAGGACTTCTTCAAGGCCCTCAGCAAAGGCTTTTAGACTTGTTGGCTCAAGAGGCCAGCTCATGGCAACTTTGTAGAGGCCCACCCCTAGCTCCGCGGCTTCGGTTTCTTTTAAACCTAAATCCTCGATGGCTTGACGAACATCATGGAAAGTCTTCCCGCAGGTGATGATCCCAAGCCGGGGCTTTTTCCCACGAAACAAGGTTTTATCAAGGCGATTAGCCCTTACAAAAGCTTTTGCTGCCTCAAGTTTGTAAAGCCTAAGTCTTCGTTCTTGTTCAAGAGGCGCATCAGGCCAACGGATATTCAGACCACCTTCTGGCATCTGAAAATCTTCGGGGAGGAGGATATGAGCCCTCCCCGGAGACACCGTAACGGACGCAGACGTATCGACCGTATCCGCAATAACTTTGAAGCAAACCCAACATCCCGAGTAGCGCGAAAGGGCCCACCCATAAAGTCCAAGATCTAGAATATCTTGCACATTGGAGGGCACAAGGATGGGGATGGACGCATCCATAAAGGCATATTCACTTTGATGAGGAAGGGTTGAAGACTTGCAGGCATGGTCATCGCCTGCGAGGGCTAAGACTCCTCCATAAGGCGAAGTTCCTGCCATGTTGGCATGTTTAAAAGCATCCCCACATCGGTCCACTCCTGGACCTTTTCCATACCATATGGAAAAGATCCCTTCCACGCGTGCGCCCTTAAAGAGATTGAGTTGTTGAGTCCCCCAAACCGCAGTCGCACCAAGATCCTCATTAATCCCTGGAATAAACGTAATTTGATTTTCATCTAAATATTTTTGAGCTTTCCAAAGGGCTTGATCATATCCTCCTAAAGGAGATCCCCGATAGCCAGAGATGAACCCAGCCGTATTCAATCCTTGAGACAAATCCCGTTTGCGTTGCATCATGGGGAGACGGGCAAGGGCTTGCACGCCGGTAATAAAAATCTGACCTTCTTCAAGCGCGTATTTATCATCTAAATGGACTTCTCGAAAGATCATAATCTCATACCCAAGGGATTAATTTTTGTCTTACTTTGTTATGAGATAAAATTGTAAAAATTGAGTTAAGATCTTCTAAAAGAGAAAAGAAGACGAGGGTGACAAGAAAGCACGACAACCACACTAGAAGTTCGTGCCAAATAAAATCCCAATAATTTTTTTTGTTGCTTCGAAACTCTAGCTTCCTTATTTTAAGCTTATTACTTTTGGAGATTTATTCGTGATGGTAAAAAATCAAAAATATAAAGATACACCCTGGAAAAAAATTAAAGTTTATTTTTGTATTATACTTTTACTAACTCTTATCATTTCGGGACCTGTTCTTATTCAAAACTTTTTGGTTCCCTTTCATATCCCTTCTGGTTCCATGGCTCCAACTCTTTTGATTGGGGACAACCTTTTTGTTTCAAAAGTTGCCTATGGATACGGCCGTAAGTGGGGTTCAAAACCCCAACTTGGAGAAATTGCTGTTTTCCAACCTGTTGAAGACCCCATGACGAGCTATATTAAGCGTATAGTTGGATTGCCAGGGGATCACGTACAAATGAAAAAAGGTATATTATATATTAACGATGTTCCTTGCCCTTTGAAGCCTCACGGAGAATTCACAACTGTTAATGATGATGGCACAATTCTAAAAGCACTTCAACTCATTGAAACGCTCCCAAATGGACTTAAACATCTCATTATTAAGCAGGTCCCGTTTGGTGAAGGAACCTACGATAACACACCCATTTATGTCGTTCCTGAAGGGCATTACTTTATGATGGGGGACAATCGAGATGGATCCAATGATAGCCGTGTTCAAGGCCTTATTGGCTACATCCCTTTTGAACGTTTAGTGGGGCGCCCAAGCTTTATTTACTTCTGTACGGGCGGTCATATTAAACTTTGGGAGATTTGGAAATGGCCATTCACAGCTCAATGCCATCGAATCTTCAAAGACATTCAATAACATAACGGCCGTCGCACTAAGATCCCCATTAAACAATGGGGACCTTAGAGGTAATTTATGTACAAGTAATATCAGTTGATATTAAAATTTAGTTTTGTAATGAGATCTTTTCTGGTGGGATCTTTAGTGGTGAGGTATAGGTGTATCCGTACAAAGATTTAAATCTCTCACGATCCTCTTTTGTTGCTTCCGTCATGAGATGTGACACGTCCGTTTCCTGAATAGAAGCTGCACTGTATTGCATATTAAGTTCATTTATTTTTTCTGGCAGCTGTTCGTCAAGCTCTTTTAATTTTTTTCGACGATCTTTTAGAAAAGCAAGTAGAGAATAAGTTTCATCTTTAGAAAGCTTCTTCAACATTTCAGCATAATGCTTTGCAATGTATGGTTCTGTCTCATCCAGATACCATTTCATGAGCTCTGCTCCGTATACTCGAAAAAGTTTAAAAGTGAAATCGAATGATTTCGGGATCGACAACCTGCTTTAAAAAATTCTTTTGTCATCCATTTTTTTCAAATGGGATCAAATATTCTGTAAGGTTAGCCATCTCGACTCCCTTGCCATTTCAGGAGTCTTTTTTAGAATAGGTAGATTAACTTACCTGATATAATCTTTTTCTGAAGAACCCCCTTTAAATCTTTTGAAAAAAGAACTATATTAAAGATGTCAAGGGAACTTGACTATAGTGATAAACGTCCTACGGAATAGGCGTGACGGACCCGGGGGCGGAACCCGGCACCTCCACCAGGAAAATTATGGGGGTGAATCAGGATCGACGTGCGTAGTAAAGGTTAGATTTTCACTCGGCATGGTACCACCGATATCGGGCTAAAACACATAAATGCAACAAAAGTAAATGCATTTAATCGTTTTGCTGCTAACTTAAGTGCTAGCAACATTAATACTGGGGCACAAGAAGCTGTAATGGCTGCTTAATCCTGGTATACGATTGCGGTTTGAGGGGCACCGGGCAACAGAAGCCCCTCGCTGATTTTAAAGACATAAGGAAGAGGCTCGTGGACGGGTTTAATTACGAAGAAATGGTGCAGGAAGGCTTGCGAAACGTTGTTCGCGAAGCTTTACAGATAGCTGCCGTTGAAGGTCTCCCCGGCGCTCATCATTTTTATATTGCCTTCAAGACCGACTATCCCGGTGTTCAGCTTGCAGATTATCTTAAAGAACGCCACCCTGAAGAAATCACGATTGTTATTCAGCACCAATATTGGGGCCTTGAAGTTGATGAGGATGGTTTTTACATTACCTTGAGCTTCAGCGATTCCCAAGAGCGCATTTATGTCCCCTTTCATGCTCTCTTAAGTTTTATGGACCCCTATGCCAAATTTGGCCTTCAATTTACCCCTCCACCCTTTATAGAGGGAGAAAAGGTTCTGAGCGTAGAATCTCCGCTTGTGGAGAATGGTGACAACATTATCACTCTCGATAAGTTTCGGAAGAAATAAGGGCTTCACCTCGCATTGTTTCACGTGAAACAATTCCCATTATTCTATTGAGTATAAGGTATTCCAAAGAAGATTTTTAAGTCACCCACAGGCTTAAAATTTTTCTGATGGAATTGGAGTTGATGAGAGTTAATCGCTTTTACATGCTTTCTTTCGATTGGCCAACCAGAAGAAACAATCCCTCCTTTAGGCTGCTCGATCGTAAGGGTGAAATTCTTAATAGGCCCTTCCCAGTTGGAGCCGGTGGAAAGAATATAATCCACCTCATAAATCCAAATCATCCCATTTGATGGGTTCGTCGATGAGGAAGCTCGTCTAAATTGTTGAATGAGCCAAGAAATAAGGTCACTTTTCCCACCGAAAGGCCTATCCGGGTAAGCTTGTGAAAGCCATGCACCACTTGGCATAAGCTGCTGAATAAGGACCTCTTCCGGGGGACGGGTGTTATTGGGGACAAAGAATATGAACCCACGTGCAGGCCGGTAGGAATGTTCAATCTTCACTTCTTTCCCCGCAGGGAAAGTCTGTGTCCAATGATAACTCACTTGTTTTTGCCATAAGGGATGACCTTCAGACGTCATAAGACCAAGTTTTTTATAGAGCTTTATGCGTTCTCCACACTTTTTATTATCTTCTTCCCTTTCGGTGGGATAGGAACAACTTGCAAGAATAGGACTCAGAGGAAGGGCATGCTTTTGAAAAACAGCAGTAATATCTTTGCCATCTTTTAAAGCCCGATTCTCTGTCTTAAATTGGACTGGCTTACCATTAACAATGACTGAAAAGTTTGAAAAAGGGGCCTCCTCCATTTTCTGTGCTTGATTCGAAGAGGGATGATTGCGATTTTCTTGTTCTTTCATTTCTTGTTGAACTTCTTCATCCCAACTTATCTGAGCTGAAAGACTAGATTGCATAGGGATAGGGAAAAATACTTCGATCGTTTTATCTTTGGTCGTGTTGTTTTTGAAAATATAGGAAACTTTAACAAGATCAGGACTTATAAAGAGATCTTCCTCCTCCATAACAATGCCTGGTGTTTTATGAAAGACAATTCCACCTGCACCAACAGATCCTGCACTGTCATTGGCTCTGACATTTTGTATTCCGCATATCATAAGAAGAAAGATTAACGAGATTCTCAAAATCACTACTCCAAAACATACCAATATTTTTTCTTAATACAAATTACACAAATTTTTAGCTAATGCAATCTTTTATCGAAATACTGGAATTGTAAAACTCTCTCGGGGTCACCTTTGACTTTCGCCATTTTCAAGACTCAACATTTCTGTTTGGTTATTATAATCAAAAAGTTCCGCATAACGTCCCCAATCGATGATAATCGCAATGTTTTTCAGCGCTTCTTCTGTAGGCATAAGATGTTCCATTTCTTTTAAAAAATGTTCTTTCGCAATCCGTTTTCGAGGATTGTCTTGCAGCACATGGTAAATATGTTTTGCAAGGGGTATGTGACGGAGAAGATGGTAGGCAAAAACCTTTTTCCGTTCCAATATATCTGCATTACAAAGCGCTTTCCCCGAATTGGACAGCTCAATATCCCCTTTTAAAAATTGGGCAAATCCTAGAAGTTCAAGTGTTTCAAAAAGAGGAAGGGAATCTGTTATGGAAAGATTTTCTGATTCAGCTAAAGCAAAAATGTCTGCTTTGCCATGATAAGGGGGTTCAATCAATGCATCCATCAATCCTTGGAGCTTATGGATGGAAATATCTGGAAGTCGATAATCCATTCCGATAGCCACTTTTGCTTTTTCTCCCTTCTGAGGGACCGCAAGAGGTTCGGCCGTTGTCATGAGTGTTGTATACACATCATCCACAATATTTTGGAAATGAAGGCTTGTATCATCTCTAGGATACATGAGAGAGACCTCGGTTTCCTTAAGAATGCGCCCTGGATCATGATTGAGAATGATAAGGCGACTTGCAAGATCGACAGCTTCTATAACGTTATGAGAAACCATAATAATCGCTTTCGTCGGGATGCGCTTTTCAATCCAAATTTCCATAAGGTCGTTTCGAATGTTATCGGCCGTGAGCACATCCAAAGCTGAAAAAGGCTCATCCAACAGCAAAATATCGGGGTTGACCACAAGAGCACGCGCAAAACCAACACGCTGACGCATGCCCCCCGATAGCTCCTTCGGATAGGCCGATTCATATCCATCAAGACCGATGAGGTCGATGGCCTCGAGGGCTCGCTTGCGTCGTTGAGAGGGATGCAGATCCAGTGCTTCAAGACCTAACTCCACGTTCTCTAAAACACTGAGCCAGGGGAAAAGGGCATGGGATTGAAAAACCATGGCTAAACGCGGTGAGGCGCTCATGAATTTTTTTCCTTTGTAGAGGACCTCTCCTTCGTTGGGTTCAATCAATCCTGCGATAATTCGCAAAAGGGTGGATTTTCCACCTCCTGATTTCCCTAAGATAATAATAAAGTCATTTTCCCTGACAGTTAGATTGATATGATCAAGAACAAGGGCCGGTTTTTGAGGGTCGCCGAACCACTTCGAAATATTGTTGAGTGTTAAAATCTCTTTTTCCATAAATTCCCCTAATCCAAACGATACCGCGTTGTCGCAAAGAGATAAAGGGGATGCCATAAAATTCGATTTAAAATTAATACAAAACCTGAGAGAACGATAACGCCTAATAAAATACGGGAATAATCGCCAGCAGCCGTATTCGCCGCGATATAAGCGCCCACCCCCGTTGCTTCTATCGTTTTATCCCCCCAACTCACATACTCAGCTACAATGCTAGCGTTCCAGGATCCCCCCGCAGCGGTAATAAGACCCGTCACATAGGCAGGCGCAATACCTGGCAAATAAAGTTTTTTCCAGAGTAACCATCCTTTTACATGAAAATTCTTCGTTAACTCTTGGAAATCATAGGGAATGGTGGAGGCCCCTCCAATCACATTAAAGAGGATGTACCATTGGGTGCCTAAGATCATCAGGGGGCTAAGCCATATATCTGGGGTAAGGTGATATTTGACAATGAGCACAACAACAATCGGAAAGAAAAGATTTGCTGGAAATGCCGCCATAAACTGAACCCAGGGCTGCAAGATGTTTGTAAGACGTCTATTCAGTCCAATCATAACGCCAATGGGAACCCAAATAAGCGAAGCAAGTGCGCACAACGTTACAACTCTTATAAGGGTCATAGACCCTAAGAAGATAACGTGCTGAATTTCGGGAAAGGAAATCTTTGCAAAGATGTAGGAATAGGCTTTAAATCCATAAAAAATAAAAACCGCAGCGAAGAAAAAAAAGAAGAAAAAAGTGACTACCTTGCCAACAAGCAAATATGTATTTTTGTGATCATTTTCTAAGACAGAAACTTTAAGACTGAGAGGTTGAAAGGTTTTATCGATAATACCTAAAAAACCAAGCCAAATCTTAGTAAAAAACTGGAAGAGCTTGGCTCGCCTTATCATTGTTAAAACCCAAGAGGAAGGGAGCTGTTCATTTGCTGTGAGCTCGGCTTTAAACTTGTCACACCAAGCAAGAAGGGGCCTGAAAAGAAGTTGGTCATACAAAAGGATCACAATCAACATAGTCAGAATAGCATACAAAATAGACTCTATCGATTTTGCTTTGGAGGCCACAGCAATATAAGACCCTATGCCGGGGAGAAGGATTGTATTCCCTGATACCGTAATCGCTTCAGAGGCCACCACAAAAAACCATCCCCCCGAAACAGACATCATGGTATTCCATAAAAGCTGGGGCACTGCATAGGGAACTTCAAGGCGCCAATACCTGCGCCATGGAGAGAGATGATAAAGCGTTGCGACCTCTGTCAGTTCTTTTGGAACGCTAATAAAAGATTGATAAAGGCTAAAGGTCATATTCCAAGCTTGAGAGGTAAAAATTGCAAAAATAGAGGCACACTCAACCCCAAGCAAACTTCCTGGGAAAAGAGCAATAAACCCTGTTACTGTAATCGATAAAAACCCTAAAATAGGAACGGACTGGAGAATATCAAGAACAGGGATTAAGATGAGCTCTGCCTTTTTGCTCTTAGCCGCAAATGTTGCATATACAAAGCTAAAAACCAGGGATAAAATAAGGGCGTAAAACATGCGTAAAATGGTTCGCAAAGAATAATAGGGAAGGTTAAGGGGATCCAGGGATAACGGCAGGGTACCTGTCATTGTGAAAGGAACCGCCATCTTACGACTTCCCCAGACAAGAAGGGTAATTATCGTTATGACAACAAAAATCGCAACCGCATCCCATGGGGAAGGGCGCAACCGTAAAGACGGAAAGAAATGGCTAAACCTTACTTGGAGAATTGCATTCCTCCCTTGTTTTTGTTTCTAAAAGACTATATCACATAATGAACAAATATCCTCATCGTGAATGAAATTAGGGGTTTCTGAATGAAGCAATCTAGTACAGTGACTGTTAGTTTGGTCTATCTAAAGCCCCCTCACCCGCCACTTGCTTCGCACGTGGCGACCTCTCCCACAAGGGGAGAGGTATCGAAGCGAGCATTTTAAATCACCTCTCCCCTTGTGGGAGAGGTCGCCCAAAGGGCGGGTGAGGGGTTTAAGTATAAATAAAAAACAATTACAGGGACATCTCACTTGCGAATTTTTGTCTTAATATCATGCTTAAGTTTATGTCTCACTGGCTGTACGGTCGGTCCTGATTTCAAATCCCCACCTGCACCTCAAACCCAATCTTATACTGAATCAGATCTCCCTGAAAAAACGGTTGAGTCAAAAGGTCCTGGGGGAGATGCGCAGGTTTTTCTTCAAGGAAAGGACATTCCGGGCTGCTGGTGGTATCTTTTTCATTCGAAGTCATTAAATGAATTGATCGAAATTGCTCTTAAAAATAGTCCCAATCTCCAAGCTGCCCAAGCCGCATTTCGTGAGGGAGAAGCAAATTTACGCCTCGCCTTATCTGCGATTTATCCTTCTATCACTTTTCAAGCCTACCCTGAAAGGCAACGATTTAGTGGTGCCATTTTTGGCATACAATCAACAACCGGCCCCATTACCTTTAATCTTTATTATGCATCTGTAAACGCTTCTTATACCTTAGATACATTTGGAGGAATTCGAAGACAAATCGAAAGTTCAGAAGCTCAGCTTGCCTATCAACAATTTGAAGTAGAAGCTACCTATTTAACGTTAACCTCAAATATTGTGACAACAGCGATCACAGAAGCTTCTATAAGGGCGCAAATTCAAGCTACAGAAGAACTGATTTCTGCCCAAGCGGGAATCCTTGAAATTACAAGAAAGAAATTCAATTTGGGAGGGGCTTCTCGCTTAGACATTCTTGCTCAAGAAACGCAGCTTGCTCAAACACAGGCTTCTCTTCCCCCTCTTCAAAACAGTCTTGCAAAAACACGACACGCTCTTGCTGTTCTTGTTGGAGAGTTGCCAAGCGAAAGCTGCCTTCCCTCCTTCAGCTTGAACGAGCTACACTTACCTAAAGAACTTCCTGTGAGTCTTCCTTCGTCCCTGGTCTGTCAACGGCCGGATATTAGGGCTGCCGAAGCTCTTTTACATTCCGCAAGTGCTCAGATAGGAGTTGCCACAGCAAACATGCTCCCCCAAATCACCCTAACGGGGAATGTCAGCTTATTATCAGACGTATTTAAGACGCTCTTTGATTATAAGTCCTTTATTTGGTCGGCCATGTCTAATTTAACCCAGCCCATTTTTCAAGGCGGAGCTCTTATAGCAAAACGTGATGCAGCAATAGCTGCCTTTGAACAGGCCTGTTTTCAGTATCAACAAACTGTCCTACAGGCTTTTCAGAATGTTGCAGATACCTTAAAGGCTCTTGAAATTGATGCTCACCAACTTCAAATTCAGACAGCCGCAGAAGAAGCTGCATCAAAAACTCTGGGCTTAACTGAAACACAATACAAATTAGGGGCTGTAAGCTATCTAAGTCTTTTGGATGCGGATAGGCAATATCACCAGGCCCGTATTGGCCGTATCCAAGCCCAAGCTGCCCGCTATGCTGACACAGCCGCTCTTTTCCAAGCTTTAGGAGGAGGATGGTGGAATCGAAACGCTCCCTGTAAGGTTCCTGAAAAAAATGAATAAAAACGCCACCATTATTATTAAACGGGGATCATTCCTGTCAAAACGTATGGTGATCATGCTTGTTGCGTTAGGACTCCTTTTTGGGGGAATCTTCACTTACAAAGTTTTTCAGGACTATATGATGAAAAAACAGATGAGTGGTCTAGCCGCAGCCCCCATAACGGTCTCATCTACAATAGTTTCAGCTTTACCCTGGGAACCTAAGCTCACGGCTACGGGAAGTGTGCGAGCCATTAACGGGGTTGATGTAACAACTGAAATTGTAGGACTCATCACAAGGATTCACTTTATACCGGGTCAGGATATTCAGAGGGGAGACGTAATCCTTGAACTAAATGCTGACCCCGAAATTGCTCAACTAAAGTCCCTTGAAGCACTTGCCGATCTTGCTCAAATTAATTATGACCGTGATACGAAACAACTCAAAGCCCAAAGCGTCAGTCAAGCGACCGTTGATGCCGATGAAGCTAATCTTAAAAATGCAAGAGCCCAGGTGGATCAACAGGCTGCAACCCTTGCAAAAAAAACCATTCGTGCTCCATTTTCAGGCCGTCTGGGCATCTCAGCTATTAATCTTGGGCAGTTTTTAAATCCGGGCGATAAAATCGTAACCCTTCAGTCTCTTGACCCCATTTATGTCGATTTTTTTCTTCCTCAACAAAAACTACCCCAAATCACCATAAATCAAACAATATTTCTTAAAACGGATACGTATCCTGGAGTATCTTTTGAAGGAAAAATTACAACGATTAATCCGAAAGTTGATATTGACACTCGCAACGTAGAAGTTGAGGCCACTCTCTCCAATCCAGACCATAAATTACTTCCAGGAATGTATGGAGTCGTTGAGATCCATACAGGAGCTCCAAAAGATTATCTCACTCTTCCCCAGACAGCTATCAGTTATAATCCTTACGGTGATTTGGTTTATATTTTGACAGAAAAGGGGAAAGATAAAAATGGAAGCCAGATTTATATTGCCCACCAGAAATTTGTGACCCTAGGTGAAACCCGAGGAGATCAAGTGCAAATCTTAAAGGGAATTGAAAAGGGTGATTTAGTTGTCACAGCGGGTCAGCTCAAACTGAAAAATGGAAGTCTTGTCACAATTAATAATACTGTTCTTCCGAAAAATGATCCAGCACCGCGTCCCAAAAATGAATAGATTCTGTCCACCCTTAAGTTTAAAGACTGGATTGCTTCGGAGCCAAGCTCCTCGCAAAGACGAACTAGTGGCACATTCGTTTCTAATCCTCAACCGTCTTTGCGAGCGGAGCGAAGCAATCCAGAAAAACCTTATTTTCATTCGTGATGGGTATAAATTATCCTCTTTGGCATCATTTGACGGTAGGCAAGTTTTATGAAGTTTACGGACTTATATATTCACAAGCCCGTTCTTGCCACCGTTGTGAGTTTGATGATTCTTGTTTTGGGTTTGCGCTCGATTGATCTTCTTCCCATCCGCCAATTCCCCTTTACCCAAAATGCCATTGTGACAGTTCTAACGACCTATACGGGAGCTGATCCAGAGCTTATTGCAAGTTTCATCACAACGCCCCTTGAACAATCCATTGCTCAAGCGAGTGGAATTGATTACTTAACATCAAGTAGCAACCAGAATGCTAGCATAATCCAAGCAAATCTTAGGCTTAATTATGATTCCCAAAAAGCATTGTCTGATATAAATACGAAGGTCAATGCCGTTTTAAACTTGCTCCCCAAGGATTCCCAAATTCCCGTCATTACTGTTGTTGTTGGGGATGTCATTGATGCCATGTACATAGGTTTTTATAGTAACATTCTTCCTAGCAATAAGATTACGGATTACTTACTTCGGGTTGTTCAACCCAAACTCCAAGCTATACCAGATGTTCAAGTCGCCGAAATTCTAGGAGGACGGCAATTTGCTATGCGGGCCTGGCTCGATCCCGTCAAAATGTCAGCCTTGGGAGTTACGCCCTCTGACATTTCCAATGCTCTCGTCTCGAACAACTTCATTTCTGCTGTGGGTCGAACGAACGGTCAGATGGTTACAGTCAATTTCAAGTCAACAACGGGACTCGAGTCAGAAGATGCCTTTCGTAATCTCATTGTAAAAGCGGAAAACGGTGCCATTGTTCGGCTCCAAGACGTTGGGACCGTATCATTAGGGGCAGAAAACTATGATACGGCCGTCAAATTTGATGGGAAAGAAGCCGTTTATATTGGTATTAAGGTAACCCCTACTGCAAACCTTCTCACCGTCGTTGAAAACGTGCGAAAGCTTTTTCCCACCATTCAAGCGCAATTACCTGAAGGTTTGAAAGGAGAAATTGTTTACGATTCAACAAAATACGTCAATGCTTCTATTCATGAAGTCATCGCTTCCCTAACAGAAGCCATTGCTATTGTGATTTTCGTTATCTTTTTGTTTTTAGCCTCCCCACGCATCATCATCATCCCCATAGTAGCCATCCCCCTGTCTATTATTGGGACCTTTTTTATCATGTTACTCTTGGGCTATTCTATTAACTTATTGACTCTTTTAGCCCTGGTGCTTTCCATTGGCCTGGTTGTGGATGATGCCATTATCGTCGTTGAAAACGTGTATCGTCATATTGAAGGGGGGATGAAGCCCGTTGATGCGTCCATTCTTGGCGCTCGCGAACTTGCTAATCCTATCATTGCCATTACTGTCGTCTTGATTGCCGTCTATGTTCCGATTGGATTTATGGGGGGACTCACAGGAGCACTTTTCACGGAGTTTGCTTTCACCTTGGCAGGAGCTGTGGCAATTTCAGCCATTATTGCCCTGACTCTATCCCCCATGATGTGCTCAAAATTCTTAAAAAAGACAACTCCGAGCCGCTTTAGTGTATTCGTGGATCATCAATTTAGGCGACTTGAAACCGGATATGAGAAGGCTTTAAATCTATCTCTCAATTCCCTTCCCGTAGTAGGTGTTTTTTCTGTCATTGTTTTTTTTAGCATTGGTTTTCTTTATGTTGGCTCCAAAACAGAGCTTGCTCCTCAAGAAGATCAAGGCGTTATTTTGGGTCTGTTAACGGCAGCTCCAAACGCCACCTTAGGGCAAACACAGCTTTATGCTCGTCAGGTTTATGAGGCTTATTCAAGTTTTCCTGAAACAGATCATTCCTTTCAACTCGATGGGGCAAGTAGCCCCGGCGTAAGTGGGCTCAACTTGAGTTTTACAGGGATGGTTCTTAAACCTTGGAGTGAACGAAAGCATACAGCCATTCAATTGCAATCAAAAGTTCAAGAGCTCATCTCCCAAATTCCTGGTGCAAAAATTGCTCTTTTTTCACCCCCACCCCTTCCTGGTGCAGGGCAAGGACTTCCCATGCAATTTGTCATTCAAACAACAGAGCCCTTTGGAGTCTTAAATGAGGTTGCGCAAACCATTATGGGGAAAGCCTACGAAAGCGGGCTGTTTGCCTACCTTGATTCCGATCTTAAGATTGATAAAGTCCAAGCAACTCTTGAGCTCGATCGAGATAAGGCTTCCCTTCTCGGTCTTGACATGAAAGCCTTAGGCGATCTCCTTCAATCTGCCTTAAGTCAAAATTATGTTAATTTTTTTAACTTCTACGGGCGCTCTTACAAAGTCATTCCCCAAGTTGCGCGTGCTGAACGCATCAATTTTGATCAGCCTCTAAATTATTACTTAAAGACCGCGCTCGGTACAACCGTCCCTCTCTCGACCGTTACAAAGTATAAGACAAAGGTCGTCCCTCAGTCCCTCAATCATTTCCAGCAACTTAACTCTGCGACCATTTCAGGTGTTCCTGCGCCTGGGATTACACAGGGAGAGGCCCTACAGATGATGCAAAAAATTGCAAAGGAAACGCTCCCTCAAGGCTTTTCAGTGGATTATGGGGGAGAGTCGAGACAGTACATACAAGAAGGAAGCTCCCTTGTGGTCACTTTCTTTTTTGCCATCGTCATTATTTTCCTAGCCCTTGCCGCTCTCTTTGAAAGTTTCCGTGATCCCTTGATCGTTCTTATAAGTGTCCCTATGTCCATTTGTGGGGCCATGATTTTTATTTGCCTTGGGGTTGGAGGGGCAAGTCTCAATATCTATACGCAAGTTGGCCTTGTCACCTTGATAGGCCTTATCAGTAAACATGGCATTCTTATCGTCCAATTTGCCAACGACCTTCAAAAAGAAGGGAAAGACAAGAGAGAAGCCATAGCCATGGCCGCTGGCATCCGGCTCCGTCCCATTTTAATGACATCCGCCGCAATGGTTTTAGGTGTTGTGCCCCTCATCACAGCAACAGGAGCGGGAGCTGTCAGCCGTTATAGTATTGGCCTTGTAATTGCCTCAGGTATTTCCATTGGAACTCTTTTCACCTTATTTGTAGTTCCAGCTATGTATATGTTTTTGGCAGAGAAAATGAGTCCTGAGAAGAGTTAGACATTAATTCAGCTTGATTCAAGTAAATAGCTACACTTCCACCAGCTTACATTTATCATTATGAGAAGTTTCATTTAAAAAGTCAAAATTTGAATTGGCCATATCACAGTTAAAAAGATCACGGCAAAATTCCTCTCAAGAACTTGTTAATGAATTTTTCGTTTAGGCAAAGGTGGTGTGGGAAATCTCCCTACCATAAGATTCCAGTAATTCCAAGATTTGGCATCAATAATACCCGGCGGGAGATGATCAAGGGCTTCTTTGAAGGCTTCTATCCCAAGTGTTCTTTTAATGATCAAAATGTCATTTAAAGTACCATAGGTCATCACATAAGCCATAAATGTATAGGGATCCTCAAGGGCTTCCTTTGAATTTTTAAACCAGATGAGCCTTTGTGCAACCTTTTCAAGTTCTTGCGTATGAGGTATTTTTAACATTGCTTTTCTCTTCGAATTTGTTGAAGTTCCGCGATTCGTCTTGGAATTTGTTCTAAGTCTAGATTCTTGGTGACTTCTATGAGATGATCTTTTACTTCTCTCGGCAAGTTTTTTAAGTCACCTCCTTCAAAGTACACTAAAGCTTTTAATGAAATTTGAGGATTAAATTGCTTTCCATAAATAATTGATCCTGCTGCAAGAGCTGTAAGTAAATCAATACCTGCTTGTGTCAGCAAAGCTTCAATATCCATATAATCCCTTGATGCGGCTCTTTTTTGGATCACAGCCATTTTCATTCCAGCAAGATCAATAAGAGAGGCAATTTTTATTTCAGGTCCGTCAATAATATCAGGTTTATAAACACACCCCAGAGAAAGATCTCCAAAAAAAGAAACTTTTATAGGCCCCTGTCGGTCTAATAGACAAGTTAACGTGTTTTCTTCTTTATGTAAAATTTCGGAACCCTGCAAATAAGGAATTTCTTGATAAAGCTTGTCAGGATCAAATCTTTGATGTGTAAAAAAATCAAAATCAACAGAAATTCTATGCCCCAACATCAAAGCAATAGCTGTTCCTCCATAAAGTACAAAGTGAGAGGGTGTATTTTTTAACTCTAGAAAAAGCTTCCTTTGGGACTCTGGTAAAATGGATAAGTTTGGTTTCATTAGAATAATATCATCCTTTATTTCATGATATCTCTTTCAATGGCTTATTTCAAGAAACAGGTTTTTTAAAACGTCTTCAGTTCTCGAACATTTTCTAACGAAGATTCATGAAAATTTTACTTCAAAAGTAAAATTTTCATGGTATGCTCTTTTTATGAAGAGAGACAGGTACTTACAAAAAATAAATCAACTCCTCCGTGTTCATCCAGCGGTTGCTCTTCTAGGACCCCGTCAGTGTGGAAAAACAACATTGGCCCAGATGTATGCGGAAGACTTTCAGTCTTCAAAGAGATTTGACTTGGAAAACCCGGAAGATCTTCTTTTTTTAGAGAATCCGATGTTAAGTCTTGCAGATATTGAAGGACTTATCATCATTGATGAGATTCAACGTAGACCTGATCTATTCCCAGTCTTGAGAGTCTTAATTGATAGGCATAAAGAAAATCAGAAATTTCTTATCTTAGGAAGTGCAACACGAGATTTAATTAAGCAATCTTCTGAGACCCTGGCAGGGAGATTGGCATACATAGAGGTGACTCCTTTTTCTTACTGGGAAACAAAGGAGGCTAAAAAACTCTGGGTAAGAGGTGGATATCCTCTTTCTTACCTCGCGGAAACCGACTTAGATGCTTTTAATTGGTTGCAATTTTATATTACGAGCTTTCTTGAGAGAGATATTCCAAGCTTGGGCTTTAATGTTCCTGCTTTCACTTTAAGACGGTTTTGGATGATGCTGGTTCACTATCATGGAAATTTTTTTAATGTGTCTGAAATTGCGACATCCTTAAACGTCTCTATGGCAGCTATTCGTCATTACATCGATATTTTGGTTGGAACATTTATGATCCGACAGCTGCAACCTTGGACCGAAAATATCAAAAAAAGACAAGTGAAAACGCCTAAAATCTACTTTAGGGATAGTGGTATCTTCCATTACCTTTTAGGGATACGAGGAACGGAAGATCTTCTTTACCATCCAAAACTAGGAGCTTCTTGGGAAGGATTTGCGCTTGAGGAAATTATACGTTATCACGAAGCGGATCCTGAAGATTGTTATTTCTGGGCCATCCATAGCCAAGCGGAGCTAGACTTACTCATTATCAAAAATGGAAAGAGGCTTGGTTTTGAAATTAAGTATACAGATGCTCCTAAGATTACAAAATCTATGCATACAGCTCTTGAGACTCTCCATCTTGATTCTCTCTCTGTCATATTTCCAGGAAGTAAAGCCATTCCTTTGTCAGATAAAATCACGGCTATTGGTCTTGAGCCCTATCTAAGTGGTGCAGTACGAAGCCCTTAACCAAAGCTCGCACATGACCCTTTGCCTAGACGGGTAAGCTTAAAACGTCTGCGGTGAAGGGCTCAAAGTCCTGAATCCTCCCGAATTCACTTCAAGAATAGCAAGACCCCTCTCATTCAATCCCTTAGCAGTTAAACGGAAAAGACCATCGATCCCAGAAAAGCCTTGAGAAAAGGTAAGGTTTTGCAGAGTGTACCCCTTATCAGCCAATGCAGCAGCAAGGGCTGTCGCGTCATAGGCAAGAGTTGCAATTCGCGGTGGAGTATATCCATAAATTTTCTGAAAACGGGCTTCAAAACGAATGCGCTCTTGAGGATCGGGGGAAGCAAAGAATCCAGACCTCAGAGCTTCAGCGTGATGAAGGGTTTCAGGGGTATCCCATTGACCACTTCCCAAGATTTTTAAAGGCATTTGGGGCCTGAGAAGGGTCATAAGATAGCCTAAATTTTCTCCTCCTTCAGGGATGAGAAAAGCCTCAACACCTTTGGCCTTGTAGTCAGCAACCTCTTCTAACAAACGAACATTTCCCGGATTTCCTTCTAAAATATCCCCTTTCGTATAATGAGTAATCCCTAAAAGCTGAATGTTTCCTTGAGTTTCAAGACGTTTTAAAGCTTGATCGATATGATGTCCGTATTGATTATCAGGCGTAAGAGCTGCAATTTTTGATACCCCTTTTTCTTTCGCAAAATGAAGGGCGCGTTCGATTTGCTGGGCAGGTAGAAAACCTAAGATAAACGTTCCACCCCCTGCCACACTTTGATTTGTAGAAAAAGAAATAAGACTGACTTTGCGGGCACTGAGCAGAGGCTTTACGGCCTCAACTTCTGGGGCGAAGATAGGCCCTAATAAAAGTTCCGCGCCTTCGTCAAGCGCCCTAAGAGCGGCTTGATGGGCCCCTTGTGCCGTATCTTGAGGTAGAAGGATTATAGAAGAACAGCCGGATTCAAAAAGGGCCATTTGTGCAGCTTCCACCATTGCCTTTCCTAAAGGCTCTTGAGGTCCTGTCAGGGGCAGCAAGAGACCAACCTTATGAGTTAAAGGTTGAGCCGGAAGGGGCGGGGTTGCGGGAGGAAGGGGTTTTACTTTGCGCACAGCTTTTGGAGGGGGTGGCATCGTCACAGTTTCAGGGACTTTTTGCTGGCCGCAAGACGTAAGCGCCATCAAGAGGATTCCCCATATAAAAAAGTTTAGTGTGTTTTTCATCGTGACGTTTCGCTCCTTCCCACATGGTGTCATCCTTGGCAAGAAATGGTTGATTTTTCGAAGAAAAAGCTTACCTTTTCTTGGCCGAGGATCTCTCGTGCAATAAGATCCTCGGTCGAGAAATGCTAGAGTTTTCCGTTGGAAAACTAAGCATTTCTTACCAAGGATGACACCGTCGGGTGAAGAGTTACTTTTCATCGTGACGTTTCCTTTTTCTATGCCAAAAATAATGAACCATCTTTGATAGATAAAATTAAAAATAAATTGCATCCTATTTATAAATACATTATCCTTTATGCGTGCCAAACGAATGCAGCGACATTCGTTCAGCACTAAACATAACAACCCTAAACAGGAGGATCATCATGCCTGACCCGAATATACACTCATCTCCCATTTTTCTTAAAGATTTAAAATACCAAGTCGATCGACTTTTACCACTTGTGGATGAATTGGATATGTTTGTCTTTAGGTTAAGACGCTTTTCCGAGGCCCTGACGAAACACTGTGATGATCTAGTCGAGATTAACAATCACCCCTCCCACTGTTAACCCCCACCCGTCATTGCGAACCCCACGCCAATGGGTGAAGCAATCTTGTTGGAATGAGAATTAGATTGCTTCGGGTACTTTGTACCCTCGCAAGGCATTGTTGAGTGGATGCTAAAGCTGGAAAGGCGAGTTTTAAAAAGCGATCAAATTTAATTTTAAG